>NZ_JBEZYF010000091.1:0-33826 GCF_040638415.1 Kribbella sp. NPDC026596
TCCTCGGTGGTGTTTCCGTTACCACCACCGTGGATCGGTTGTTGACGTGTCACCCCAGGGCACAGCACTGGTCCATCGCCTAGTACCTGCCCCGCACCGGCGCATTCGGCCCAGGGGCGGGCTGACCGCACGGACTGTCCACCCGCAGATGCGAGGTCTGCTCGCCTGCTCTCGACACTGATTCACAGACCGCCGCGTCGGCCCGCGCCGACGGGTCCCATCAGGTCGGCCGGCCCGAGGCACACGCGGTGGCACCCGTGTCAGCCACTGGTGCGAGGCCGCGAGTACGGCGGGAATGTGGTCTCGAAAGTCAACAACCACAACCAAGGAGCACGAAAATGTCCACCATCCATCTGCACGCGATCACCACCGCGTCGCCCGAACAGTTCCTGGCCGCTCTCATCGACTTCGGCCCCGGTCGCTCGAAGATCTTCGGCAACAGCGCCGACGACTACCTCCAGGTCCACGTCCAAGGCCCGCAGTACGCCGAGGTCACCGAGGGCTCCGGCGGAGTCTGGGAACGTCTGCACTACGACTGGTCCGACCCGAACCGCATCGTCATGGTGACCACGGACTCCAACGTGTGGGGCGGCAGCTCCGGCCACACCTACACCTTCACCCCGCAGCCCGATGGCACGACCGCCGTCGACGCCGTCGTCGTACGCCAGGGCAAGAACCTCAAGGGCCGATTGCTCGGACTCGTTCTCGGCACCGTCGGCAAGGGCGTTCTGGCCAAGGCCTTCGCCAACACCGTCAAGGCCATCGAAGCCCGCAACGCCAACGTCAAGGCCTGACAGAGAAACTCCCATGTCAACCACCACAGCGGCGGCCGAGCTCTCGGCGCTGACAGCCCCGATCCTGACGATTCAAGCGACCAACGGCGTCACGTACGCCTACCGGCGCTTCGGTGCGAGCGACGACAGCCGGCCGCCGCTGCTGTTCCTGCAACACTTCCACGGTCGCGACGCGACCGCGTTCCTCGATGTGCTCGAGCTCGAGCAGCTCAACCGCCTGGCCGGCATCACCTATCCCACTCTCGTTGCCAACGGCAACAACGACATGATGATCCCGACGGTGAACTCCCAGCTCCTCGCCGACCATCTGCCCAACGCGCGGCTGCGGATCTATCCCGACGCCACCCACGGATTCCTGTTCCAGTACCCGCGCACACCTCGTCGCCCCACGGTCGAGCGTCTGACTCCGGCGTACCCGGTACCTGAGCACATCCGGGCCGACTATCTCGAGGCCTACGCGGGCCGCCGGTTCGCCGACTCGATGCGCTGCGTCCGCGCGTACCCCACCGACCTGCTCGTGCTACGCGACCTGCTGCCCACGATCCAGACTCCGGTCCGGATCATCTCGGGCTCGCGGGACACGGCGGTCCCTCCCAAGCCTCGGGCTGACGCGTCCAGTGGTCAGCGCAGGGTGTCGAGTTCCTGCCGGGCGGTCGTGAGGCTCGATGCGGCCTGGTTGAGGTGGTCGAAGGCGGCGCTCAGGTCGGCGTCGGCACCCTCCAGTACGCCGGCGGAACCTTGCTGCACCTCGGTGTGCAGAAGACCCGCGAAACGCGGCAGACCGAACGACTGCATCAGCAGGGCCGCGGTCGACATCACCGTCCGCAGTTCGTGAAACTCCGCCACTAGATCCTTCGCCGCCACGTCGTCCACCGGACGACGACGTAACACCTCGACCGCCTGTCGCAACGCCGCACCCGCTTCCTGCAGCGCGTATTCCACACCCTCCGACACGGTCGCCTCCTCTCCGTCGGCGTGGTCGCCGTGCTGAGATTCGAGGCAGCAACGGCACCAGACCTCGGACGGACTGGCAAGCAGTTGAAAGGTGTCGTGCACGAATCGTGACTATGCGAGTTCGCGTAGCCGTGCTTTGGCGCCCCTCTCGACGAACAGCGGCACGAAGTCCCGGATCGGGACCTCGTCGAACTCCGGGCGGGACTGACTGACTCACGACCTGCTCGACCGCCTCCGCGGGAACCTGCAGAAACTGCTTGGCCAGCCGGTCGACCACCTCACCGATCGCACGCTCCTCATCTGACCTGTCCATCTGCCCACGACGTCGCCCACCCCGCACCCGGACAAGGCTCCTCGACCACGCCGACATCGCTCGCCTCACCGCCCTACCCACACCGCACACCGACCTCGTCGCCCGCCTCGCCACCGTGCCCGGCCTGGTCCGGCCCGGTGTGCGGCGTCGGCCCCGCCGACAGGACCGGGAAGTCCTTCGTCACGTACTGAGCGGCCGGGATCCGCGACGGATCCGCGTCGGCCCGGCGACGGCCCCGGGCCTGCCCGTGAAGGTCGCGGTGATCGAGGAACTCGGCTCGGACGCATTCCTCTACGGCACCGCCGAACACACCGACGAGAAGCAGCAGATCATCGCCCGCATCGGCACCCGCCTACACAACGACAAAGGCACCCTCGTCCACCTCGCACCAGACGCGGACAAGCTGCACCTCTTCTCCACCTCGACCGAGGAACGGCTGACCGCCTGAGCGCCGCTAATGGCAGTAGCGCTCGTCGAAACGTGATCTCTCGCTGAGGTCGACGAACGTCAGGCCCACGATCGCGCCGTCCTCGACGAGCCAGTGCAGGCGGTAGCACGCGCGGAACGACGGTGGCCAGAACGAGCAGAACCGGCCGCGATTGTCGACGTACCATTCGCCCCGGGTGACCTGCCCATCCTCTGCGTAGCTCGTTGACCCGTTGCGCTCGAAGATCTGAGTCGCACCGTCGGCGTACACCAGGTGAGCGGCGGCGACGGCGCCCGCGATGTGCTCGCGGGCGACCGCCTCACCGTTCATGGCATGGATGTCCTTCAACACGATGTCCATGAAGTCCTCGTCATGCTCTCAGGCGACCATGCTCCGCGAGCAGGCTTGTGCGGCCTCGCGAACGACGTCGGCGACGACGTCCGGCTTCGACACCATGAGGAAGTGGGACGCGCCGTCGACCTCGGTGGTCTTCGAACCGGCACGCTCGTACGAGTAGCGGTGGAGCTGGGCGGCGATCGGCTTGTCGGCCGTACCGAAGACACCCCAGGAGGGCTTGGTCTTCCAGGCGGCGGCGGCAACCGGGTCCTCGAAGGCGGTCGCGACGAGCGGACGCTGGGCATGCGCCATGAACATCGCATCGTCCTCGGGTACGTCGGCACAGAAAATGTCGCGGAAACGCCCGGGATCGACCGACAGCTCGGCGCTCCCGTCCGGCAGCGGCCGGGGCTGGAGGAAGTTGCCCATCGCAAGCGATGGGTAGATCGCCTGCAGATCGGCGATGCTCTCACCCTCCTCGGGCACGAACCCGGCCACGTACACCAGCCCGGCCACCTTGTCTGCGACACCGGCTGCCGTGATCACGCTGCCGCTGTACGAATGGCCGACCAGGACGATCGGTCCGTCGAGCTGATCGATGACCGCACCGAGGTAGGAGACGTCCGCGGCGACCCCACGCAGCGGCAGCGCCACTGCCAGCAGGTCGCACCCGTCCACGCGGCCGACGGACGGACCACCAGGTCCCTCCCCCGCCCTGGCGCGGGCGCTTGCATCGTCGACCACGGCCCAGGCCGCATTATCAAGCCCGGACGTGCTGGAGTCCGTCGATCCCCCAGTGGGCCGATCCACGCTGCCCGGGTCAGGGGCTCGGGTACTGCCGGCACAGTCAGCTGAGCCGGTGATCCGAGCGTTCGTCAGGCCGCGGGCCGCCTACTCGCGGCTTCCGGTTTCGGCCCATCGCTGGAAGAGGTCGGTCTGCTCTTGGGGCCAGGCGTGGTCGCAGGGCATGGTGCCTTCTCGGAGGCGCGCGAGGATGCGTTCGGCATGGCGGCTGACGTCGTCGTGTGACCAGAGGTCGAAGTGCCTCAGCATCGCTTGGCGGTCCTTTTCGCGAAACAAGGGCTTGATGTCCGCCTCAAAGCCAGTCGGATCGTTGCGATCAGTGGCCATGACTCCTCCTAACGTCGTTCAGGCGCTGGTCGTGGCCGGCCAGCCGGCTTGTTTCTCGGCCCAGGCCAGAGCGTAGTCGGCGACCTCTTCCCAACCCTTCTGCGCGGGCAGCAGGTGCGGCATCCCCTCGTACTCCTTGACCTCGGTGATGGTCTTCGACGACTTGTAGTGCTTGGCGTTGGACCGCTGCACGCTCGGCGGCATGAGGTGGTCCTCGCTGCCGGACACGAACAGCAACGGCGGTCGGTTGTCGTTGTGGTAGTCGACGTGGACGTCCTGCGGGCCGGGCTCGAAGTTCGCCAGCACGCTGTTCCAGAAGATCCGCCCGGATGCCGGGACGTGGTACCGCTTGTAGAGCTCGAGGGACTCTTCCTCGGTGAAGGTGTTGGCGAACGTGTACTTCCATTGCTCAGGCGTCAGGCCGACAGCCTTGTGCCGGTTCGCCGGGTTCTTCAGTACCGGGAACGTCGCCTTGAGCTGGGACAGCGGGATGACGCGCACCCCCTCGGTCGGCGCAGAGTTGATCGCAACCCCTGCGACGCCGAATCCGTGGTCCAGCAGGACCTGCGTGAACGCACCGCCCGCGGAGTGACCGATGATGATCGGCGGCTCGTCGAGGGCGCCGACCACCGACTCCAGGTGCGAGATGATCGCCGGGGCCGTCAACGCCTCGATCGGCGTCGGGTCGGCGTTGAGTGCCTCGACCTCCACCTCGAACCCCGGGTAGGCGGGCGCGATCACGTGGTAGCCGGCCCGCTGGTAGCGGTCGATCCAGTGTTCCCAGCTGCGCGGGGTCACCCAGAAGCCGTGGACGAGAACGATGGTCTTCATAAGGGGGCATCCTTTCCAGGGAGTATCCGATCTGCTGATTTACACCTCTACGACCGAACAGCCCGGCAAGATGTGACACAGCCGCAGCGCGTCCGAGGTCGGACGCCCTGCATGTGTTGTGTCTCGTCGGTTCGGTCGTACGCCGAGCCTTGTCCACGGTCTCCGGGTCCGCGACACCGTTGACGACGAGTGCTTCCTGGTTCAGCGATCGGGCAGGTCAGCGAGCGTTCGGCCGAGCGACCGCGACCTGGCCCGCGCCAGGGAAGCCGGCGATCCGGTGAGCGAGCGTACGAACGAAGTCGTCGAGCTCGTCGGCAGGCAACGCCCGGTTGATCCACCCGTACCACGGTGAGCGTGTCGTCGTCCACGGGCGCATCTCGTATCGATCAGAGTCGCTGGTGCGTCGGAATGGAGGTGTTCGTGCCCTCTGCTTGTTCGGCGCGGATGATGTGGGTGATGGCGTTGATCAGGGCCAGGTGGGTGAAGGCCTGCGGGAAGTTGCCGAGGTGCCGCCCGCTGAGCGGGTCGATCTCCTCGGCATAGAGGCCGAGCGGGCTGGCGTAGGACAGGAGCTTCTCGCACAGCGCGGTGGCCTCGTCCAGTTCGCCGATCTCGACCAGTGCGGACACCAGCCAGAACGAGCAGATCGTGAACGTTCCCTCGGCACCGTGCATCCCGTCGTCGGTCTCCGAGACGCGGTAGCGCAGCACCATCCCCTCTTGGGTGAGCTCGTCGGCAATCGCTCGTACGGTCGCGCGAACCCGCGGGTCGTCGGCCGGCAGGAACCGCAGCAGAGGCAGGAGCAACAACGAGGCATCGAGGGTGGTGGCGCCGTAGCGCTGGACGAACACGCCTCTGTCGTCGACACCGTTCGTACAGATGTCCTGGCGGATCTCGTCGGCGACGGCCTGCCAGTCATCGGCGAATCCGGGTTCGTCGTGCAGCCGGGCCAGCTTGGCACCACGATCCATGGCGACCCAGCACATCAGCTTGGACGAGGTGTAGTGCTGCGGTTCACCCCGTGATTCCCAGATCCCCTGGTCGGGCTCGCGCCAGTGCTTCGAGGCCGCCTCTACCTGCCGCTTGAGGAACGGCCACAGGCGTTCGGTCACCTGGTCGCGCGACCTGGCATGCAGGTAGATCGAATCGAGGATGGCTCCCCACACATCGTGCTGGCCCTGCAAATAGGCGGCATTACCGACCCGGATCGGTCTCGCGCCTTCGTAACCGGTCAGGTGGTCCAGCGTCTGCTCGGGCAGTTCGCGTTCGCCGCCGATGCCGTACATGATCTGGATGTCGTGGTCGCCGTCACACATCTCGGTGAGGAACGAGAAGAAGTCGTTCGCCTCGCGATCGAGCCCGATGGTGTACAGCCCCCAGAGCGCGAACGTGGAGTCACGGACCCACGAGTAGCGGTAGTCCCAGTTCCGCTCACCGGCCGGCGTCTCCGGCAGGGACGTCGTCGCGGCGGCGAGCAGTGCCCCGGTGGGCGCGAAGGTGAGTCCCTTCAAGGTGAGCGCGCTGCGCGCCAGGTAGGGGCTCCACGGGTGATCCGGGAAGACGCCGACGTTGATCCATTGCCGCCAGTACTCGGCCGTTCGCCGCATCCTCTCGAGGGCTTCCGCCCAGGTCCGCGGCGGCGCCAGGACCGACCACGACAGCGCCACGAACGCCGTATCGCCTTGCGACATCCGAGTCCGGGCCTGGGCCGTGCGGCCCTCCAGACCGAGGCGTAGATCCGTCGTCAGCGTCAGAGTGACATCGTGGGCCGATTCAGGGCAGTGAGCCACCGCCTCGCCGTATCCGGGACCGTCGTACCGCCAATGTGCTTCCCGGCGGCCGTATTCGAACATCGGTTCGCACACCATCGACAGATCCACCGCGCCGCTGACGCATTTGACGGTACGCAGAAGACAATGTTCGGCGTCGTAGTCGGTCGGCGTACGGCGGTGCGTCGCGGACCGCTCGGAGACGTTGTGCCACGGACCAGTGAGCAGGGCATCGCGGACGATCAGCCAGCCCGTCGGTGACTTCCAGGTCGTCTCGAGCATCAGGCTGCCGGGCAGATACCGACGCGCGGCCGGCACCTGTACGCCGTACGGACCAAGCCGGAAGCTCCCCGCGGCGCGGTCAAGAATCGCCCCGAACACACTGGGTGAATCGTGCCGCGGCAAACACATCCACTCCACCGCCCCACTGGGCGCGATCAGGCAGTTGGACTCACAATCCGACAGGAAGGCGTAGTCCGCGATCGGCGGGTGCACACTTCGCCCCGGACCTTCATGCAGATCACCCGAAGTCGCAAGACTGCGCGCCAGAGACTCAGGCGTCATTCCCCTTCCCTCCCTTTACACGGATCTCATCCGTCGCTCCAACCATCATGACCCTGAACACCCGTTCGCCGAACTGTTGCGTCAGGCAACGTTACGGTCGCCGCCGCGATCTCCTCGCGGCGATGGCCAGCTTGAATGCCGTCGCGGTGCTCAGTCCGTACACCAGATGGGCGCTGAGATCCTTGCCCAGGACGTTGTAGTTGTACTTCCAGATCGGGCTGTAGAGCTTCGCTGCCGGGAGTACGACGTACCCGGATCCCCAGACGCCTGCGCCGAAGATCGCGCCGTACCAGGCTCGGGGCTTGGGCGCGGACCCGGCGACCACGCCGTACGCGGCGCCGTTCAGGATCCCGAACGCCCAGTGCGTGATGTTGTTGACCAGGGCGGCCCGACTGTCGGGCAGCTCGCGCTGGAACAGGCCCTCGAACAACCGTCGTCCGACCTGTGCCGGGGCAGGTGCCTGCTCCCAGTTCTGGATGCCGGCGGAGAACTCCCAGCGGCTGAATTCGCGCTTGCCGCCACCGCTCCGATACTCCGCGTACAACAGCGTGTCCATTGCGAGGGTCCCGATGGTCCCCACGATCAGCCCCCGCGTGATGGCTCCCAGCGGTGTGACTCGATTGCTCTTCATCATGCTCCTCCTCCGCAGGTTCTGCGGCACGGTCATCGAACGTATGGGTTCGAATCCCACGATGGCCCCGTGCGGAGCGCGTCGCATCCGTGTAATTCCCTGGTCGGAGGACACACCCCCTTCGACCAGGCCGCTCGCGCCCGTACCCAGGCCGCCGGCGGACCAGGGTGATCCACTGGCGCGATGGGTGACCTCCGGACGCGACTGTGGTGGTGACAGGTTGGCCTAGGAGGGAGAGTTCGATGACGAACTTCGACTACGACGTGCTGATCGTCGGCTCCGGGTTCGGCGGCAGCGTCGCCGCGCTGCGTGCCGCGGAGAAGGGGTACCGGGTCGGTGTCCGGGAGTCCGGCAAACGGTGGAACGACGCGGACATCCCGAAGAGCCAGTGGCATCTGCCCGGCTTCTTGTGGCGAACACGCTTTACGTGCCGCCCAAACAGCTTTCGACGCACCGGAGTAGGCGAGCATCACGGTCGGGGTGTACTTCGGAAGTCCGGGAGTCGAGGCGGAAGACCCGTACTTCGGTGGGGCCGGACCGCGTCGTACAGGGTGCATCTCGTGCGGGAAGTGCAATATCGGCTGTCGTCGGCGCCCGCATCCACGAACTGCACGAGGTCCACGACCTGGTCCCTCTCGAGGGAGGTGGGTTCGAGGTCCACGCGCGCCATCCGGGGTGGGCTCAACGAGCCGCGCACTCGGGGCATCACAAGTACACGGCCGAGCAGGTGATCGTTGCCGCCCACGCGTACGGCTCGGCGAGGCTCTTGCTGCACATGCAGCACAAGGGACGGCTGCCGGGGATCTCCAGCCAGCTGGGCCAGCGTGCGCGGACGAACTCCGAGCAGCTTCTGGCGATCACCCGGACCCACGCGGAGTGGGAGCGCGATCCGGACCGGATCCGTCTGACGCCGGGGTCGGTGTCGATCACCTCCGGCGTCTGGCCCGACCCGGTCACGAGCATCGAGCCCGTCTACTGGGGTGTCGGGAACGACCTGTTCGCGTTCCTGGTGACCTACCACCAGCACGGTGAGCAGAAGCATCCGACCGCCGGCTGGGTCAAGCAACTGATCGAGCACCCGAAGTCCGTCCTCAGCTTCGACGACGCACGCAACTGGGCTGAACGGACCGTGGTCATGCTCTGCTCGCAGACGACCGACACCTCGATCGAGCTCTACTGGCACGACGGAGTACTGCGAAGCCGCCACACCGGGACGCCTCCGTCGGTGCACATTCCCGTCGTCGAGACGTTCGTCGATCGGATGGCGACTGTGATGGGCGGCCACGAGGGAGCGCTGCCGTTCGAGGTCATCAACCGGACCGCCTCGGCACACTTCACCGGTGGCATCCCGATCGGCGACAACAGCGAGAGCGGCGCCGTCGATCCGTACCAGTCCGCGATCGGCGGGTGCACGCTTCGACCCGTACCTTCATGGAGATCACCAGAAGTCGCCAAGCTGCGCGCCAGAGACTCAGGCAAGGTCACTGCCCCCGGTGGTTGTTTCGGCTCGGGCCAACTCGACGCGGTAGTCGTGGATCGGGCGGTAGCGGTCGTAGAGCGTGGTCAGGATGCTGAACAGGAAGATGAAGAACAGGGTGTCGATCGGCTCGAGGCGACCCTCGCCTCGCCGCAGCAGCAGGGCCGCGGTCGAGACCAAGACGATGTTGGTGACGAACACGACCAGGAACGAGATCCCGGCGGACTGCCACGAGTGACCTCGCTTGGCCGCCCACAGTCCGAGTGCGGCGTTGATGATCGCGTAGAAGGCGACGCCGAGGAAGATCTGCAGGCTCGTCGCCTCGACCCCGGGCAGGACCCGGCCGTAGATCACGCTGATCAGTCCGATCAGGAAGATCTTCTCCAGTGCCGCCTCGTCGAAGACCTTCCGGTGCCGGGCCTGGAACGCGGCCCGTTCGCTCGCGGTGGCGATCGCAGCCGGCAACGGGTCGGCCGCGAGCCGCAGCGACCAGTCAGCCTGCGGTAGCCGAGGCCGTACGACGAACAGCAGGACCGCGATCAGCGCGAGGATGCCGGCCAGAACCACCGGACCGAACCACGGGACGTCACGGACCGTGTCGGTGAAGTCGAGCTTCGCGATGTGAATCCAGTACTCCTGCGGCAGCTTGATGAAGACCCAGATCGCACCAGCGACGATCAGCCAGAACCTGAACCCGCCGCGCAGCGGATTCCACCGCGTGCGGACAGTCTCGTAAGCGATGAAGAAGTACTCGAACGTGTTCGGGAACACCAGCAACAGCCAACGCAGGCCAGTCAGCTCGAACGCCACCACACCGATCTGCCGGTAGAAGAACAGGAACCGATTGATCCGGAACGCCGACAGATTCGCCCAGTTCCGCAAGCCGGCCGTGTACGCAACGGACAGATAGAACACGTCCATCGCCTTGTCGTAGCTCTGGTAGAACGGCGGATTGAACCCGAACGCCTGGAAGATCGTCTGATCCGCCGCATCCAGCACCAGACACCCGATGATCGCCGGCAACGGATACTTCGGAATGAACAACGGCAGCACGAACCGCGCCGCCACCACACTCCAGAACACAACGTCGACGCCCATAGCCCCATCCCCCCATCACCCGTCAGTGTCCGTCGATCTGCCTGCGGGCGGTCACACAGGAATCACCATAATCCGGTGATTCCGTTTGGGTGCCGGACGGCAAGACTCGCAGTGGCCCGCCGGCCGAATCCCCACCGAGGGAGATCCTTCGTGAGCACGCAACAGGAGAGGTCGACGACGCACTGGCCGCCTACGAAGCCCTCCTGCACAATGGCACCGCGCCCTCACACATCGGCTTCGCGGGAGAATCCGCCGGCGGTCGACGAAGCAGTCACAGCACTGGACCGGGCCGGGCAGCTTCTGTCTGCCCATCTCGCCCGCGCGGAACGCGTCACCGCCTAGCGTCTGAATGAAAGGATTCGACATGGCTGAGCCGCAGGACTGGAACGCGAAGACGATCGCGGAGTTCCGGGCGAACGAGGGCAAGGTCGGCGGGGCCTTCGAAGGCGCTCCGATGGTGCTGTTGCATCATCGCGGCCGCAAGAGCGGACGGGAGTACGTCACCCCGGCCATGTACCTCCCACACGACACCGACCCGGACATCATCTACGTCTTCGCAACCAAGAGCGGCGCACCCACCAACCCGGACTGGTACATCAACCTGACCGCCGCCGGCGACGCCACGATCGAACGCGGCACCCAGACCTACCAGGTCACCGTCCACGAGGTGACCGGCGCGGACCACGACCGCATCTACGCCGAACAAGCCCACCGCTACCCCGGCTTCGCCGAATACCAACGCCGAACCGCCGGAATCCGCACAATCCCGGTACTCGAACTCACCCGCAACCCACACCCCTGAGATCAGCTCGGCGTACACGAGAGCACATGGCCACGCACCATGCGTCCGCACGCACGGGCCGGATCCACGGATCTTCACGACACTACGTAGGCGACCGTCATTCCCGACGGACGACGTACTCGCGGAAGCGGCGGGCGGCCGGGCTCGCGGCGTGGCCCCGTGGCAGGACCAGGTCGATCCGGCGGACCAGTTCGACTCCGGCGAGCGGCACGAAGGTGATGGCTCCGGCGACTCGCGGGGCGAGATCGAAGTCGGCCGGCGTCAGCGTGACGCCGACTCCGGCCGCGACCAGGTCGATCAGCATCGTCCACTCGTTCACCTCGCACGCGATCCGGCGGGTCAGCCCGGCCTGACGGAACGCGATGTCGACCACTTCCCTGATCGTCCATTGCGCCGGCGGCTCGACGAATCGCTCCCCCTCTAGCTGGTCAAGCGTGACGGAGTCCGCCTGCGCCAGCCGATGGCTGGTGGCGACGGCCAGCATGACGGGCTCCGCCTCGAGTGGCACAGCTTCGAGATCAGACCGCGTGTCGTCCAACGAGACCAGCGCGCAGTCGAGGCGTCCGTCCGCCACCAGGTCCACCATCTGCAGCGCCGGCAGTTGCTGCACCGAGATGTCGACCCGAGGATGCGCGAGCGCGAACTCCGCCACCCAGGACGACACCGGCAGCCGGTGTCCACTCGACTGCAGCGCGCCGATCCGCAAGGTCCCCGCGAGTACGCCGTGCGCGTCCTGCACGGCCTGCTGAGCCGCGTCCGCCGCGTCGAGCGCGTGCCGGGCCGCCGGAAGGAGCGCCGAACCCTCGGCGGTCAACCGCACCGGCCGGGTGCCACGGACAAACAGCAGTGCGCCGACGTCCTTCTCGAGAGCCCGGATCGACGTGGACAGGCCGGACTGGACGATGAGTTCCCGGGCCGCGGCCCGGGTGAAGCTGCGCTCTTCCGCGAGCGCGACGAAATGGCGCAGGTGCCGGAGTTCCACGCTGAACTGTATCTCCGACAGAGATGGAATTCATCTCTTTCCGGTGCACGAAAGCTGGTATCGCCGCCGGCTCCAGCCCGGTTCTCATCAAGTGTCCACCGGACTCTGCAAGGAGAAACAACTGATGAGCACCATCGCACCATCCGTCCACGCCCTGGCCCGGCGCGGCCGGTACACCGCCGGGTTCTGGTTCGTCACCGGCGCCTTCCTGACCCTGATGGCGTTCGGCACCGTGCCCACCCCGCTGTGGCCGATCTACCAGCAGCGGGATCATTTCGGGGCGACCACGGTGACGATCGCTTTCGCCGTCCTGGTCATCGGCGCCGCGGCCTCCTTCCTGCTGCTCGGCCATTTGTCCGATCGGCTCGGCCGTCGGCGGATCATCGTGCCCGCGTCGCTGGTCGGCGTACTCGCGGCCGTGGACCTGGCGGTCTGGCCCGCACTGCCGGGGCTGATCGTCGGCCGTATCCTGACCGGCGTCACGATCGGGCTGATGGCATCGACCGCGACGGCGTACCTCACTGACCTGTTCCACGAGGCACGTCCCGGCCGGACGGGCTCCGCCGTACCCACGTTGGTGGCCGCGGCCGCGAACCTGGGCGGCCTGGCGCTCGGCCCGCTCGTCGGAGGCGCTCTCGCACAGTGGGGCCCGGCGCCGCTGCGGACCGGGTACATCCTGTTCGCCGGCCTGATGGCACTCCTGCTGCTGCTGGTCCTCATGAGTCCGGAGACCATAGACACCGAGGTGACTGATCGGATCCGGCCGGTGCGGTTCGCCCTGAAGCCTGGGCAGGGGGCCGCCTTCGGTACGGCCGCCGCCGTCGGGGCCTTCGCCTTCGCCGTGATGGGCCTGTTCTCCTCGCTGGGCGCGATCATCGTCCGCGGTGAGCTCGGCATCACGTCGTACTTCATCGCAGGGCTCGCGCCGTTCACCGCCTTCGCCGCCTCGGCCGGCGCTCAGCTCGCCCTCGTGCGGCTGACGGACAGGTCCGTGCTCGCCATCGGCACGACGCTGTTCCCGATCGGCCTGGCGTTGACAGCGGCCTCGCTCTACCACCCGGCGCTTTGGCTCGCGCTGACCGCGGCCGCGTTGGCCGGCGCCGGCGCCGGCATGATGTTCAAGAGTGCCGTCACCCAGGCGGTCCGCACCGCCGAACCCGCCTCGCGCGCCGGTGTGCTGGCGACGTTCTTCGTGCTCGCCTACCTCGGGATGGGCCTGCCCTCGATCGCCTTCAGCCTGGTCATCCGGCACGCCGGATTGCGCCCGTCGATGATCGGCTTCGCGGCAGTCCTGTCGGCCGGCGCGATCGCCGCGGTCGTCGCCGCCCGGCGATCGACGGCTGTCATCCCCGCCTGACCGCTACCCGGCGGCGGTGTTGTAGCCCAGGGCAAATAACGTGTCTTTGCGTGCCTGAGACAACTGGCGTGGGCTGATCGTGGTTACACACGCGAAACCCGCGGGGACGGTTTGGAAACGTGAGTTTGTTCCGGGGGCAATTGTGCGGCAATCGGCTGGTTCTTCACTGGATGTCATCCAGGACGGATCGAAACCCCAGGAGCCCGCATGCAACTCGCCGACGGTGCGCACTTCCCCGTCGTGGTGGTCGGCGGTGGTCAGGCCGGGCTCGCGGCCAGTTGGCAGCTGACCCGGCAGGGCCTGGATCACCTTGTTCTGGAAGCGGATCGGGTCGGGAGTGAGTGGCGCGAGCGGCGCTGGGACTCGTTCTGTCTGGTGACGCCGAACTGGCAGTGCCGCCTGCCGGGATTCCCGTACGACGGACCGGACCCGGACGGCTTCATGGTCCGCGACGAGATCGTCGCCTACCTGGAGAGCTACCGGCGGGCGTACGACGTTCCGATCGTCGAGGGAGTCCGGGCGACGCGGCTCGATGCCGGGTTCCGGATCACCACCACGCAAGGCGTCGTCACGGCGGACCAGGTGGTGGTCGCAACCGGTCCGTACCAACTCCCCCGCATTCCGCGCGTCGCCGAACGGCTGACAGTGCCCCAGTTACATTCCTCGCAGTACAAGAACCCTGATCACTTGCCGCCCGGGGAGATCGTGGTGGTCGGGACGGGTCAGTCCGGCTGCCAGATCGCCGAGGACCTGCACCTGGCAGGGCGCACGGTGCATCTGGTCACCGGCAGCGCTCCGCGGGTGGCGCGGTTCTACCGCGGGCTCGACGTAGTCGCGTGGCTGGAGCGAATGGGCTACTACCGCAGGGGAATCGACGAGTTCGACGACGTCGACGCCGTCCGGTTCCGCGTGAACCACTACGTCACCGGTCGCGACGGTGGCCGCGACATCGACCTGCGGCGGTTCGCGCTCGAGGGGATGCGGCTCTACGGCCGGCTGGTCGACGCCGATCAGCAGGTGCTGCGGTTCGCCGGCGACCTGACGCAGAACCTCGACCACGCCGACGCGGTCTCCGAAGGGATCAAAGACTCCATCGACGCGTTCATCACCGCCGAGGGGATCGAAACGCCCGAGGAAGCCCGCTACCAACCGGTCTGGGAGCCGGACCAGACGCCGGACTCGCTGTCCCTGCAAGGAATCGGGGCCGTTGTCTGGAGCACCGGATTCCGTCGTGACGACGGATGGATCCGGGTGCCGGTGTTCGACGGCCGCGGCTACCCGTCCCATCGCCGGGGTGTGACCAGCGTTCCGGGTCTGTACTTCATCGGCCTGCCGTGGCAGCACACGTGGGGTTCGGGTCGCTTCGGTGGCGTTGCGGACGACGCGCAGTACGTCGCCGAACGGATCACCGAACAGCGGGCGGGCGTGCACTGGATCGCCGGTCTGCCACGTGCGCAGCGGACGGTGGCGTGAGATGAGAGTGTCCGACGCCCATCGGCACCTAGGCGTCCTGCCCGCATATCCCTTCTACGGCGGGCCTCCGGTGAACCCCGATATCACCGCACGCGCGACCGTGGACGAACTTCTCGCCGACCTCGATGCCGAGCGCACCGACCGCGCGCTGGTGATCCCGAACTACGGTCTTCCGGACGTCGCCATCTCGTTCGCCTTCAACGAACTGGTCATCGAGGCAGCGGCCCGGGACGACCGGATCCGCGCCGGCCTCTGGGTCTCACCGCGGCCGCAGGACGCCGAACTCACCGCCAAAGCTCTCACCCTGGCCACCGAGCCGGGAGTACGGGCGCTCAAGCTGAGCTTCCTGCTCGGCGGTCATCCGACCGACGACGCGGTCCGACCGCAGCTGGACGAGATCTTCGCGACGGCACGGCGGAACGGGCTCGTCGTGCACGTCCACACCTCACCCGGCGCCGCCTCGGACATCGACCACATCGGCCGGCTGGTCGAGACGTACGCCGATGACGTCGCCCTGCACCTGGTCCACTTCGGTGGCGGGATGAGCGGGCACATCAAGCTGATCGGTGCGCGGTTCTTCGACTGGATCGAGACCGGGAAACGCGTCTACACCGATCTGTCCTGGGCGATCGGCTTCGCTCCGGGCTGGCTGGCCGCCGAGATCGAACGCCGCGGCATCGGGCACGACCGGGTGCTGTTCGCCAGTGACCAGCCGTGGGGCGATCACGCCGGCGAGCTGGCCCGGATGCGGGCCGCGATGGGCGACGGCGAACTCGGCGACCTGGTCTTCCACCGCACCTTCGCACACCTCTACGACTGACTCACATCCACACCACACAAGGAGAAACGACATGCCCGAAACGGCCGAACTGACCGATCTCGAGACCAAGAGCCTCGAGGAGATCCCGCATCCCTCGCTGCCGCAGGGCTCCAGCATCTACGGCGGCACCAAGGTGTTCCCGGACTATCAGGCCGAGGACGGCGAGACCTATTTCACCCTGGTGCACGGCATCGCGCACGAGTCCTCGGTCAGCTTCGTCGCCATCCTGCAGGCGACTCGCGCGCAGCGGAAGGGATTCGAGTCCGCGATCTACTTCTACGGCCCCGGTTCGCTGAACTGCCTGGCCACCCGCGGCTTCCCGACCACCGGGAACTCGGCGTTCCCCGGCGAGCACAACATCAACGAGTCGCTGAAGACGTTCATCGCCGAGGGGGGCAAGGTGTACTGCTGCCGGTTCGGACTGTCCCTGCACGGCGCTCGCGAGGAGGACCTGATCGAGGGCGTCATCCCGACCCACCCACTGGACGTCCAGGACGCGCTGATCCACTATGCCCGCAAGGGCGCCATCATCAACTCGACCTACATGTTCTGAGGGGTTGGCGATGAGCGTTGGCACCGAAGAAGCCTTGGCGGTCAGGGCTGAGATGGCCGTGTACGGCGTCCAGGTGGACGCACCCGTCCGACGCAGCAAGGGGGCCGGGCCCAGCGACGACGGACATCTGGTCGTCGACGGTGCCAACGCGACTCTCCCCATCGTTGCTGACAGCCCCTATCAGGTGAAGGACGGCACGGTCTTCCGCAACGGCCTGAACCTGGGGCTGTCGGTCGAGCCGGTCCGCCGGCCGCGCTTCTACGACCTGACCACGGCCGACGGCGTCCCGTACCGTCAGATCGCCCTGCTGCACGGCAAGGACGTCCTCGCCACGACTGTCGTTCAGACCTGCATCCGGTACGACGAGTCGACGCGGTGCCGGTTCTGTTCGATCGAGGAGTCGTTGCGGGCCGGCGCCACCATCGCGGCCAAGACTCCGGCCCAGCTGGCGGAGGTCGCCGAGGCCGCCGTCCGGTTGGACGGTGTCACTCAGATGGTGATGACGACAGGGACGACGACCGGCCGGGATCGGGGTGCCCGCAACCTGGTCCGCTCGGTGGCAGCGGTCCTGACCGCGGTCCCGGGGCTGCCGATCCAGGTCCAGATCGAGCCACCGGGCGACCTGTCCGTGCTGACGGATCTCCGGGAAGCCGGTGCGATCTCGATCGGCATCCACATCGAGTCGCTCGACGACGCCGTACGACGGAAGTGGATGCCGGGGAAGTCGACGGTGAGTCTGGCCGAGTACGAGACGGCGTGGGACGAGGCCGTCCGGGTGTTCGGTCGCAACCGGGTGTCGACGTACCTGCTGATCGGTCTCGGGGAGGACCCGGACGAGCTCGTCGCCGGGGCCGGCCGCTTGATCGACCGGGGTGTGTACCCGTTCGTCGTACCGCTGCGGCCGATGCTCGGCACGCTGGCGCGCGCCGATGGGGTGACGGCGCCGGATCCGGCCGTGGTCCGAGATGTGACGGCCCGGGTCGCGGCCCTGCTGGCCGAGGCCGGCATGCGGGGTGCGGACCAGGGAGCCGGATGTGCCGCGTGTGGTGCCTGCAGCCTGTTGTCGGCGGCCGGCTCATGAGTACGACGGTGGTGCAGACGGCCGGCGTGATGCGGGCGGCCGACGTCCGGGCGTTGCTCGGGGATCCGCCGCCGGCCTTTCTGATCGAGGCGGCGGATGCTGCGGCCCGACGGGCCTATCACCGGCTGCGGCATGTGGCGTTCGTCGAGGAGCAAGCGTTGTTCGACCGGACGGACCTCGACGAACGGGATGCTGATCCGCGCACCGAGGTACTGGTCGCCCGGACGGCTGATGGGACAGTGATCGGCGGGGTCCGCCTCGGTCCGGCAACGGACGGGCCCGACATCGGCTGGTGGCAAGGCGGTCGCTTGGTCGCGACGAGAAGGTCGGGTGTGGGCGCCGCTCTGGTGCGGGCCGCCACTGCCCGGGCCGAGGCCGCAGGTGCCCTACGTTTCGACGCGACGGTGCAGGCCTCCACCTACCGGTTCTTCCAGCGACTGGGTTGGGAGACCGTCAGGCCGGTGACTGTTGCCGCGGCCCCGCACATGTTGATGCGGTGGCCGATCGGCCGCATCGCACAGTTGGCCGAGGCAACCAAGAGCGAGCTGGGCCTTTTGCTGCAAGGGATCGGACCGGCCGGATTCGTCGGTGATGACGGCGCGCCGGTCCCCGGGAGCGACTTGGTGGCTGCCTGTGACGCGATCCTGCCGGCGATGGTCGAGCGGGATCCGGAGTGGGCGGGCTGGTGTTCGGTGCTCGTGAACGTCAACGATCTGGCCGCGATGGGCGCCGTACCGGTCGGACTGCTCGACTCACTCGGCGCTCGGGATGCGTCCTCCGCTGGCCGGGTGCTCAGCGGGCTGAGACGAGCAGCGGCGGCGTACGGCGTACCGATCCTTGGCGGGCACACGCAGTTGGGCGTGCCGGCGGCGTTGAGTGTGACAGCACTCGGGCGAGCGGTGCAGCCGGTGCCGGGAGGTGGTGGGCAACCGGGACAACAGGTGCGACTGACCGCAGACGTCGGCGGGAACTGGCGGCCGGGCTACACGGGTCGGCAGTGGGACTCGACCAGCCACCGGCGACCGGACGAACTGCGCGCAATGCTCACCGTTGTGGGCCAGGCCCGACCAGCGGCAGCCAAGGATGTGTCGATGGCGGGAGTCGTCGGCACGCTCGGGATGCTTGCCGAAGCCTCTGGGTGCGCGGCGGTGCTGGACGTTGCCGACGTACCGAGGCCGGCCGCGGCATCGGTGGGCGACTGGCTGACCTGCTTCCCCGGCTTCGCGATGCTCAGCACTGGTCCGCAGGAGCTGCACGCCGATCCAGCCGTGAGCGCGGTGTGCGGCGAACTGACCACTGGGCAAGGCGTCGCGCTGCGCTGGCCGGATGGTGAGGTCACCGCCGCGCTAACCGGTGCGGTCACCGGGATGGGAGCGGCATGACGCTCAGGATGGCGGCAGTGGCCGCGAACTTCGATCGCGACCTGGAGGGCGACTTCGCTCGCGTCGCGGCTTTGATCGGGCAGGCCCGCGCGGCCGGCGTCAAGCTGCTCGCCCTTCCCGAAGGAACGCTGGGCGGCTACCTGCTCAGTCTCGACGGTACGGCGGAACCGCCGCCGGCGTTCGACGTCGACGGCCCCGAGATCGCCCGTCTCGCGAGGCTTGCCGGCGATCTCGTCGTCACCGCCGGGTACGCCGAAGCCGACGGCGGACTGATCTACAACAGCGCGGTCTGTGTCACCGGTGACGGCGTACTGGGGCATCACCGCAAGGTCCATCAGCCGTTGCACGAGGACGAACACTTCGCGGCCGGCGATCGGTTCGAGGCCTTCGAGACGCCGGTCGGCCGGCTCGGCCTGATGATCTGCTACGACAAGGCGTTCCCGGAGGCCGCGCGGACCCTGGCCCTCGACGGTGCCGAGATCATCGTCTGCTCGTCGGCCTGGCCGGGTGCCAGGACGAACCCGGATCCGGACCTGGCCAAGGATCGGTGGAAGCGGCGGTTCGACCTGTTCGACCAGGCCCGTGCCCTCGAGAACCAGGTGGTCTGGCTGTCCGCCAATCAGTCCGGCACGTTCGGCTCGCTGCGGTTCGTGGCGAGCGCCAAGGTCGTCGACCCTGGTGGCGAGATCCTCGCCGACACCGGGGTGACCGAAGGGATGGCGATCGCCGAGCTCGACGTCGAGCTAGCGCTCGAGCTGGCCCGGCGGTCGATGGGCCACCTGCGGGACCGGCGGCCGGAGACGTACGAACTGGCATGGGTCTGAAGATCGGCGCGGTCGCGGCAGGCTTCACCCGGGATCTGGACTTCGACCTGTCCCGGGTGGAGGCCCTGATCCGCCACGGCCGTCGCGAGGAGGTCCAGCTGCTCGTGCTGCCCGACGCGGCGCTGGGTGGGTACCTCGACGACCTGAGCAGCCCCACACTCGACGACCTTCCACCCGCGCTCGCGCTCGACGATCCCCTGATCTCCAAGGTGATCGCGATGGCCGGTGAGATGGTGGTCTGCTTCGGCTTCTGCGAGGCCGACGGCGGACGGCGGTACAACACCGCGCTGTGCGTCACCGGCGACGGCGTCCTCGGTAAGCATCGCAAGGTGCACCAGCCGCCGGCCGAACGCGCGATCTATGCCGCGGGCAACGGGTTCGCCGCGTTCGACACCCCGGTCGGCAGGCTCGGGATGATGATCGACTACGACAAGACCTTCCCGGAGGCGGCCCGGGCGCTCGCGGTGGACGACGCCGAGGTTATCGCCTGCCTGTGCGCCTGGCCGACCAGCATTACCAACCGGGCGCCACGGATGAACGAGGACCGCCAGTCCCGGCTGTTCGACCTCTACGACCGGTCCCGCGCCGCCGAGAACCAGGTCGTGCTGGTCTCGTCGAACCTGACCGGCTCGATCGGCGGCCTCCGATTCCTCGGCCAGTCCAAGGTGGTCGGCCCCGGTGGTGACATCGTCGCGCGGACGTGGTCCAAGGCCGGGATCGCGATCGCCGACCTCGACGTCCGCGCCGAGATCGAGATCGCCCGCCGGGTCCTGCACCACCTCGACGAGCGCCGTCCAGGGGTCTACTGATGCGAGTCGCGCTGCTCACCTACTCGACCAAGCCGCGCGGTGGCGTCGTACACACGCTGTACCTGGCCGAGGCTCTGGCAGCGGCCGGCGCCGACGTGTCCGTGTGGTCGCTCGCCCGCGGTGGTGACGAGGGCTTCTTCCGCCCGGTCGATCCACGGGTGCAGGTCTGCCTCGTGCCGTTTCCCGATCGTCCGGGCGAGGAGGTCGGAGCACGGATACTGCGGTCGATCGCCGTACTGCGGGAGGCCTTCGACGGATCGCAGTACGACGTCGTGCACGCGCAGGACTGCATCAGCGCCAACGCGGCCGGCCGGTGCATCCGGACGGTGCATCACCTCGACCAGTTCAGCACGCCGGCACTGGCGGCCTGCCACGAGCGCGCGATCGTCGAGCCGTACGCGCATGTCTGCGTGTCCACCGCTGTCGCCGCCGAACTGCGGGCCGATTGGGGGCTCACGGCAACGGTCATCCCGAACGGGGTGGACGCCGCCCGCTTCGCGGCAGCGGCCGGGGAGGAGCCGATCGCCGCAGCGGCACGGGACAGGTGGCGCTCCCGGCTCGGACGCTACGTCCTCACGGTCGGTGGGATCGAACCCCGGAAGGGCTCGCTCGACCTGCTCGAGGCGGCCGCGCGCCTCGACGGGATGCCGTTGGTGATCGCCGGTGGCGAGACCCTGTTCGACTACCGCTCCTACCGCGCCAAGTGGGAAGCCCGTGCCGCGGAACTCGACCTCGCACCACTCGTTCTCGGGCCGGTCGACGACGCCCAACTGCCGAGTCTGGTGGCGGGCGCCGAGGTCTTCGCTTTCCCTTCTGTCAAAGAGGGTTTCGGCCTCGCCCCGATGGAGGCACTCGCCGCCGGCATCCCGGTCGTCGTCTCCGACCTGCCGGTGTTCCGCGAGATCTTCGGCGATGCGGCGACGTACGCGACCGGTCCCGAGTCACTCGCAACAGCGATTCGCGCGGCCCGAGGAGACCTCAGCCGAAAGGATCTCGGGCGCGCGGTCGCGGCCGGCTACACCTGGGACGCGGCCGCAGAGGCACACCTCGCGCTCTACTCCGCCTACCGGCCGAGTGAGCCTGGTCGCAGGCATCGACCTGCGGCCGACGGCGGGTCCGGCGATTGCCTCGCTCAGTTGACAGCCGGACCCGCGACCAGCGACCTACAGCGACTCCGCAGCCTCGCGGATGATGTCGATGGCGGCCTTCGGCTGCGACAGCATCGGGACGTGGCTGGAGTCCAGCTCGAAGGTCTTGGCCCCCATCCGCTTGGCTGAGTCGCGCTCGAGCTGAGGCTGTACGGTCTGGTCGTTCGCGCCGACGATGGCCCAGCTCGGCTTCGTCCGCCACGCGGTGCCGTCGACCTTCTGGTCGAACAGGTCCGGAATCGGCGGCATCGCCGTGGCCCACATCAGCGCCTGCTCAGCTTCCGGAAGGTCGCCGGCGAAGAACGGCACGCCCGACTTCAGGAGCCAGATCCGGTTCTCGGCCACCTCGATGTGCCCGAAGATCGGAGTCTTGGTGTCCTGCGCTCTGTGGGCTTGCGTGCCGGCGCTTTGCGGGCGGCTCGGACCGTCGTACGACGCGTGGACGGACAGGGGCGAGCTGGGTCGGGTCACCGTTCTCGTCGGCGACGCCGAAGCCGACGTGGCGCAGCGCGCTGCTCAGTTGGCCAGCGGCGCCGGGGTTTCCCGAGTGCGATTGCTGGGTTCTAGGTAGTCAGGGCAGCGGCGACGCGGCGGTCGGGTCGAGCAGCAGTTCCTCGACGTTGAGGATATTGCTGACGTAAGCGGAGTGCCGGGTCAGCTGATGAGGCTTACGCCCAGGGCGAGGACGGCCAGGCCCTGCAGGACGGCTCTGGGGACGATGATGCGGTCCCAGTCCCGTTGCAGGGTGCGAGCGTTGGCGGGAGTTTCGTGGGCTTCGGCGGCCGCGGTGAGTCTGCGGTTGATGGGTGCGCTGATGCGCAGGTAGAGCAACACCCAGACCACCAGCAGCAGAAATGCTGTTCCCGCGGCCGCTGATCCGGCGGGGTGGCCGGCCGCCGCGGCGAGCACGGATGCGGTGGCGGCGGCGATGATGCCGAGGATTCCGGGAGCGGGCATTCGCCGGTCGCCGAATCGGTGCACGTTGCCCATGATCGCGGTGAGGGTGGTGTCATCGACTCGCGCGAGTGCGGATCGTTGAACGAGCGCGCAGAAGGCATCGGTGCCGTAGACAATCCCCGTACTGACGATCGCCAAGAGCGCGGCGAGTTGCGAGACCAGTGTCATGCCTGGGCCGCGGCGCCGAGCGGCGGTAGGGCGCCGATCTGCTGGAACATCTGCATCAGGTTCAGTTCGTCCCAGTGCTCGACGAACATGCCGTTCTGGACGCGCCAGATGTCGATGCTGCGCATCTCGACGGGTTTGCCGCCACCGGGGATGCCCAGGAAATCCCCGGTGTGGGTGCCGCGGTAGATGAAGCGGCCCACGACGCGGTCACCGGAGATGATCAGGTCTTCCATCGTGACGCTCACGTCGGGCAGGCCGGTGAAGAACGCGGTCCAGAACTGGCGATTGGCCTCGCGTCCGTCGGCGACGAAGTCGTTGTGGTTGATGTAGTCCTCGGCGACGAATCGGTCCACCAGGTCCGGCATATGGGTGTTGAGCATCTCGAGGTAGAGGTCGGCGAGCTGGTGTTCTGGTGTGGTCATGTCGGTCTCCTCATGGGGGTTAGCACTGCTAGCGCTAGCAACGCTAACCAATAGCAGTGCTCTCGTCAATAGCGATGCTAGAATATCTAGCGATGCTACATCCGTATGGCTATCGCGAATCGCCGGCAGCGCGAGCGCATCGCCCGTCGGCAGCTCAGCCGTCGCACTGGAGGGCTTCGGCGAGCTCGCCGAGACGCTGCGCCCGCGAATCACCGGAATCCGTAGCCGCCGCTGTCAGGTCGTGGACTACGGAAACTCCCGATGCGAGGGCCGGGTGGGTCGACCTACGTTGTCGACGATCTACAGATCACAACTACGGTCAACCATCCAGGAGGTAGTCAGGCGGCCCGGCCGGCATCACGTGTTCGGGTGATGGTGGAGGTGGGGTGGGCTGGTCATGCTTCCGGTGAGTGGTGAGGGAGGAGAACGGATGCTTGGGTTGCGGGTGTTTCTGAGTCCGTACAAGCCGTTCAACGATGCCTCGAAGAGCTGGGATCCGAGCGAGCAGCCGACGTGGCCGGCCAGCACCGTGACCTTGATCGAGGGCGATCACGATGCGGTCCTGGTCGATGGATTGATGACGCTGGCCGAGGGCGAGCAAGTGCTGGCGTGGATTCGCGGGACCGGCAGGCGGTTGGTCGCCGCGTACGTCACCCACGGCCACGCCGACCACGTCTTCGGCCTCGAGCCGGTACTCACGGCATTTCCCGAGGCTCAGCTGGTGACGCTTGCCGAGATCGCGCCGGCCGTGGCGGGGCAGACCGACGAGAAACTGCTGGCGTTATGGAACTCGTACTTCCCCGGACAGCTCTCCGCGCATCCAAGGCTGCCCGTTGCGATGTCGGGTGATCGGCTGGAGCTCGAAGGGCAGGTGATCGAGTGCGTGCTGCTCGGACGGAGCGACGTCGAGATGTCGAGCGTCGTCCACGTGCCCGAGCTGGCCGCGGTCGTGGCCGGCGATGTCGCCTACAACCGGGTGCACATGTGGCTGGCCGGATCCGACCCGAAGACGCGCGCCGCGTGGATCGATTCGCTTGACGCCATCGAGGAACTGCACCCACAGTCGGTGATCGCCGGCCACAAGGATCCCGGCACTCCTGATGACGACGCGGCCCGGATCCTGGACGAGTCCCGCCGGTACATCCGCGATTTCGACGACGTCGTCGCGGGAAGCGAGTCCGCCCCAGAGATCGTGGCGAAAATGTTCGCCAAATACCCCACTTGGGGAAACCCGTACACGCTGACGTACGCCGCCGACACCCAGCGCCCCTAGGTGGACCGCATGACAGTCACCTACGTCGACACCCCAACCAAGCGGATCACGGCGAACAACGAGATCGAGTACGCATACCGCGACACCGGCGACGGCCCGGTACCGCTGGTACTGCTGCAGCACTTCCGCGGAACCTGGACAACTGGGACCCCGCCCTGATCGACGCGCTCGCCGCCGGTCGGCGAGTCGTCACCTTCGACAACACCGGCGTTGGCGCGTCCAGCGGGACCACACCGGGCACTGCAGGGTGCCGCCGGCATGCACGGCTGGGCGCCGGACGTCATCGGCGCCGTCGGCCAGCCGCCACCCAACCCTGCCGGGGTGCTGGGCGTCTTCTTCGCCAACTCGGACACCAGCCGCCAGGCCGGGATCGGGGTTCCTCTTCCAGCACCACATCGAGTTCGCCGCGGACGTCAACGCCTTCCTGACCGAATCTGCTCAGTGATCCACGTCGCCGCCAGCGTCGGCCAGATCGACGCATCCTGAGCGCCTTCGGCCAGGCCGAGGCTGTGCGGCCCGTGCGCGAACACATGCACGGTGTGCGGTACGTCGTGCCGCGCCAAGGCAGCCGCGAAGCGGTAGGTGTGCTCGGGCGCTACCCAGATGTCCTCCGCGGTGTGCCAGAGGAAGAACGGCGGCGCTGAGCCGTCGACCAGCGCGTCCAGCGACGTCTCGCGGCGCAACTCCGGCGAGGCGTCCTCTCCGAGCAGGATGAGCCGAGCCGGCCGGTACGTCTCGGTTTCCATCGAGGTGATCGGATAGCCGAGTACGGCGAAGTCGACCGACTCGGCCGGATCACCACCCGGCGCCAGCGCAGCCAGTCCGGCCAGATGACCGCCGGCTGAGAAGCCAACCAGCCCGATCCCATCCGCTCCGGCCAGTCGTCGGCGCCGGATCTCGGCGCGTAGGGCTTCGAGCGGCGCCGGGTGGCGCACCTCGAGCGGATAGCGGAAGACGCTGGACTCCAGGCCGAGATCGGCGAGCCACTCGGCGATCGGCTCGGCCTCGTGCGGTGCGTGTGCGGCGTACCCACCGCCCGGAAGGACGATCACATGAACGGTCATCTTCCGCCTCCTTCGTGTCGCGCAGCCGTCATGCAACGCGAGTTCGCCGTACCAGGGCATCGCGCAAACAGATGAGGTTTCCTCTCACGCATTCGGGTGATGGTCCGGGGCCGGGCAGGAATGCTTGGCTCGGGCGACGGAACGACCCGAAGGAGTTACAGACATGCCGATGATCGACGTCTACGCGGCCGCCGGAACGTTCGGCGACAAGCATCAGCTCGCGGTCGACCTCGCGACCAAACTGATGACGATCGAGGAGGTCCCGAACATCCCGATGTTCCGGCAGAACACCGCCGCGTTCGTCCATGAACTGGACGCGGACAGTCTCTCGAACGTCGACGGAGACAACACCTACGTCCGCGTCCAGGTGCTCACCAACTCCGGCGCGCTCGACCGCGCCAAGCAGCTCGCGGTGGTCGCCGAGCTGACCAAGATCGTGTCCGACGCCGCCGGCGACCCGAGCCTCACAGAGCGGACCTGGGTGCTACTCACCGAGGCCCCCGACGGCGGCTGGGGTCTCGCCGGGCACGCCAACACCAACGAGGAACTGGTCGCCGCCGCCCGCGCCCAGATCGCGCAACTCCGCAACTGACGCCGAATGAGGTCTACTGGCAGGGACAGGTGCTGAAGTGGGAGGGCGATGGTCGAGACGCGGCCGCTGCGCGGACGCAGTGAAGCACTGGGCCAAGCGCTCGGTGCGGTGCGACATGTCCGCGCGACCGGGTCGTCCGGCGTCGTACTCGTCACTGGAGCGGCCGGCATCGGCAAGACTGCCCTGCTCACCGAGATCTGCCGCCAAGCCGCGGGCCGGCGATTCCGGGTCACGCTGACCAAGTGTGACGAGATCGAGCAGGTCTCCCCCGGCGCTCCGGTCATCGCCGCGCTGCGCTCCGGTCGCGACCCGCTGATCTCGGCCGACGACTTCGAGGAGCTCGGTCGTTCCCAGCCGCTGATCCTGGCCGACCGGATCGCCGCGCACCTGGAGAAGGCCGCCGCGACCGCCCCGCTCGTGATCGCGATCGACGACTTCCACTGGGCCGACCGGGTCAGCCTGTTCCTGCTCCGGACACTGATCCCACGCTTGGTCGGCTTGCCCGTGCTCTGGATCCTCACCAGCCGTGACCGGAGGCTCGAACAGCAACTGTCGACAGTTGAGCACGTCCGCTTCAGCCACCTCGCGCTCCCGCCGCTCACGGACACGGACTTGGCGGCGATGGCGCACGACCGGCTCGGCCGGATGCCGAACCGGCACACGGTGAACCTGCTGACGGCCTCCAACGGCAACCCGTTCCTCGCCGTACAGATCATCGACGGAGTCGGCAGGACCCCGGAGGCCGAGCTACCGGCTGAGTTCACGGCGGCGATCCGTCGCCGGCTGGCCGAGCTCGACGATCCGGTACGACGGGTCGTCGAGCTGCTCGCGGTTGCCGGTCGCCCGGTGCCGTACGCCGATCTCGCCAACCTCCAACCCCGCCTGAGATCAGCGGCGCTCGACCTGCTGGTCACGGCTGCAGTGACGAGTGGGCTCCTTGCGGAAACAGACGCGTCGTTGGTGTTCAAGCACGATCTGATCCGCGAGACCGTCTATGCGACGATCGCCGGCCGGACGGCCCGCGAGCTTCACCGACGCATCGCGGACTACCTCCTGACGACAGGGCAACCGGTGCTTGCGGCATCGCACGTCAAGGCCGCCGCGATCCCGGGCGACCTCGGCAGCGCCGAGATCCTCGTCTCCGCCGCCGAGCTGTTGTCATCGACCAGCCCGGAAGACGCCGGCGAACTGGCGATGACCGCCTTCGAGACCTTGCGGCCCGTTCACGAGCAATGGCTCGGCATCGGGCAACGCAGTCTGGCGGTGCTGGCTCGGGCACAGCGTGTCTCGGAGACACTCAAGGTCGCCGATCAGCTGCTTGCCCGCGCCGACGATGCCGACCTGATCGGGCGGATCGAGACCATCACCGCCCGCGCCCTGTGGCTGGGCGGCCGAGTCGTCGAGCTCGACGAGCGCTGCGGCCGCGTACTGCGACTGCCCGGGCTCACACCGTCGATCGCGGCACGACTCACCTCGGCGCAGGCTCTCGCTCGGACCCGGATGCTTCCCGGTGCGGAGGCTGCCGAGGGTGCCCTGACCGCGCTGGCAGCGGCTCGTGCGGTCGACGATCCGGAAGCGATCACGCTCGCGCTGCAAGCCTCTGGGGAGGCGGCCAAGAACGAGGGCCGACACCACGCGAGTCTGCGGCATTTCCGTGACCTGCGGCCGCTGCTCGGTACGTCGTACCTCGCCGAGGAGATCGTCTCGCTGCAGCTCCTGGACCGCTACGAGCACGCGCAGATCCTGCTCGACCAGGCACGCCGGGACACCGAGTCGGCCATCGAAACCGGACTACCCGCGCTGGCCTACGCGCAGGTCTGGCAGGACTTCAACCTCGGCCGGCTGGACGACGCCGATGCGGGCGCCCGTGGACTGATCGAGCTGGGTCAACAGCTCGGTACGAACGTCCACGCGCTCGAGGCGATGATGATCCACAGCGCAGTCCTGCTCTCGCGGGGCGAGTACGACGCGGCGAGCCGGCAGATTGCGGAGGCGGCCGGACTGACCGTAACGGACGAGCATTTCCGTGATCCCGCCGTACCACTGATGAAGGGCTGGCTCGCCGCGACCGAAGGTGACCTCGACCGTGCGACGGCCATCCTCGGCCCGCTGCTCGCGACGGCGGCGGAGTCGCGCACGTTCTGGCCGTGGTGGCCCGGGTGGACCGCGGTGTTCTACGAGATCGGGACCGCGGCCGGTGACGAGAACTTCGCCCGGGAGGCGGTCGACCTCGCCGAGCTCGGCGCCGAACGCAACCCCGGCGTCACCAGCTTCGAGGGTCTCGCCCTCAATCTGCGAGGCCGGGCCGGGAACGACCTCGCGCTGATCGCTCACTCTGCCGAAGTGCTTGCCTCAAGCCCCCGACCGGCTTTGCAGGCTGTCGGCGCGTCGTCGTACGGCAACGCCCTGCTCGGGTGCGGCGATCGAGAAGCCGGTCTGATCCAGCTCGACCGGGCCTGGGACGTGTACGACGGGATGGGCGACCGAGTCGGCAGTGACGGGATCCAGGCCGCTATGCGCCGCGCGGGCGCCCGGCGTACGAAATGGGATCGGGCGACCGCGCGCCCGACGACCGGCTGGGAATCCCTGACCGACGCCGAGCGACGCGTCGCACAGCTCATCGCCTCCGGCCACACCAACAAGTCAGCCGCCGCGGCCCTCGGCATCTCCGTCAACACCGTCGGCACCCACCTGCGCGCTGTCTTCGCCAAGCTCGACGTCCAGTCGCGCGTACAGCTCGCGAACACCGTCCACGCAGTAGATGTCCAGGTCAGCTCCTGACACCCCTCACCACTCGTCGAGCCGCAGTTGTCAGCGCACCACGGCGAGACGACACCTCAGTGCCGGTTGTCCGGCGCGAGCAGTTTGACGGTGTGGGGAAGGACCAGCCCGGCGGATGCCAGGTCGTGCAAGAGCACCCGTAGTTGCGACCTGCCGTAGGCGCCTACCGGTGGCCGGTTCGGATGCGGTACGCCGATCGCCCGCGCTGCCTGAATCGCGCGGTCGGCGATTCTCTTCTCGAGCCACCGCAGTCGCCCGGCAGGCGCCACCCTGTCCGTCGACCGGAGCAGTTCGTCATGCTCCCAGAGCAGTTGCCGAAGCGCCGCGGCAATCTCCTCGATCGGTGGACCGGCCGGCTGCGACATCGCTGTGAGGCGCCGATTCCGTACCGCCCGCCGTACAGCCCTCGCACCGTCGAAGGCCGCGTAGCCGATGATCGCGACAAGCGGCGCGGCGGACGCCATGCGAAGCGAGGGGTGGTGACCACCGATCAGGAGCAGGATGAGCCAAGCGACACCGAGCCCTGCGGCCAGCGGCATCCTGATGCGCAACAGCACGGCGACCAGGCGCCGACGGTCCGCGCGACCTCGCCCACGCTTCATCCTCATCCTCCGGTCCAGCAGGCTACGAAGCTCAGCATCGCCTACCGAACGCGCACCCATCGCCCCGGCCAGCCTCCACTCTGCCTTCCAGCCAGCAGGCACACGGCACCGTTGCGGGTCCTAGTCACCGTCCAGTTCGACGAAGGTTCAGGCCGGTGACTGCCACGGCCGCCAGCGGTGTCAGCCACCAGACCCCGACGTCCACCAGGTGCAGGAGCCACGTGACGACCAAGGTGGCCGCAACGGTCGCGGCGACGGTCCAGTCGTCGCCGATGATGAAGCCGTACCAGAACCGGCCGAAGGCTCGGAGCCAACGAGCGAGCGCACTCACGGGGTCACCTCCGTGGTTGCCAGCCGGCGTCGGCGCAGCAGTACGACGTACGCCGCGGCGGCGAGACCGTACCAGGCGACCAGGCCGAGGATCGCCGCGTCATCGGAGGGCCAGGCGATCCCGAGACTCTGCACAGCCCAGAACGTCCCGAAGCTCGAGAGCAGTGTTCCCACCAGCAACTGCAGTGCGCTGCGTGGGATGCGCTGGACCAGTCGTCGTGCCAACAGCCCAGCGCCGGCGACGACCACGAACGCCGCAGCCGCTCCGAGCGCGGCGCTGCTCAATGCCTGTGCGGTGAGGCCGAAACTGACCACGATGAAGGCGATCTCCAGGCCCTCCAGCAGGACGCCTTTGAAGGAAAGCACGAAAGCGGTCCAGTCCACGCCGCGGGTGGCGACACCCTCCTCGGAGGCCGGCCGCCCACCCATTCCACGCAAGCCACTGGCGGCCACCCTGCGTATCCCCTTGCGGTACCACTGCAGGCCGAAGATCACCAGCAGTGAGCCGATCACGAGCCGGAGGGTGTTGAGCGGTACGGCGCGCAGCGCCGTACCGAAGACCGTGACCAGCAACGCGAGCACGACCAGCCCGACGCCGGCACCGAGCCAGGTGGAACGCCATCCTCGCACGCTGCCCACGCCCACCACGATGATCACCATCTCGATGACCTCGACGGCTGCGGCCAGGAACGTGGTGACGAACACCGATGTCGGGCTCATATCGGCAGCCCCCCGCACCGGGATCGCGCTTCACGCCGCCTGGTGGTCAGTCCCTGCGCCATCGCGCACCTCCGGTCGTCGAGTCCCCCTGAGCATCGTGCCACCGTGGCACGGCGTCATCCTGGCTGGCACTGTCCGGGTCCTGGCAACCAGACCGAGGACAGGCTTACCGGAAGGGGGACCGCCCACTAGCAGGTACGAAGCATTGCCGCTGACCGCGATGCCGTCGGAGGCCACAGACGCGACGCTGGACAGGCCCGGCATCAGCGGGTACGACGGCTACAAGCGGAGATGACCAAATGGCGACATCAGCGCTCCCCACCATCGGATTTGTCGGCCTCGGACACATGGGTAGTGCGATGGCCGACCGTCTGCTCGACGCGGGCTACTCCCTTCACGGCATGAGCCGCACCCGCGAGCGGGCCGAACCGCTGATTGCCCGTGGTCTCGAGTGGCACAGCACACCGCGCGACGTGGCCGGCGCGGCGGACGTCGTACTGAGCTCCCTCCCCGACGACGGCGCGCTCGACGTGGTCGCCTCTGGACCGGAAGGCATTCTCGCCGGCCTGACACCGGGGAAAGTCTGGGTCGACCTCAGCACCGTCAGCCCGGCCGCGAGCGCCGCTCTGGCGCACCGGGTCCAGGCACAGGACGCCCGCTTGCTCGACGCGCCCGTGTCCGGCAGCGTTCCACAGGTGCGGTCCGGGACGCTGACGATCATGGTCGGTGGCGACGAGAGGTCGTACGCGCGGGTCGAACCGATCCTGCGGGTGCTCGGCAAGCCGACCCACGTCGGCGCGAACGGCCAGGGATTGGCTCTCAAGCTCGCGATCAACATCAGCCTCGCCGTACAGATTCTGGCGCTCTCCGAGGGGCTGCTGCTCGCCGACAGGTCCGGCATCGACCGCAAACTCGCGGTTCAGGTGATGACCGAGAGCGCGATCGGCTCGCCGATGCTGAAGGCCCGTGTGCCGCTCCTGCTCCAGTTGCCCGACGAAGCCTGGTTCGAGATCCGCCTGATGCGGAAGGACCTCGACCTGGCTCTCGACCTTGGCCGGGGCCTGGGAGTCCCGTTGCCGAGCACGATCAGCGCCGACGAGGTACTGGCGGTAGCCCGCACGCTCGGATTCGAGCGGCGTGACATCGCCGCGGTCTTCGCTGTCCTCGATCAACTGGCCAGTGACCGATGAGCGCCGTGGACCGCGTCCGCGACGCGATGGGGAGCTCCCCTGCAGCGGGCAATCCGATGCGCTGGCGGACGTTGGCAGTCAGCCAGCTCGCAGCATTCATGGCATTGCTCGACGTCAGCATCGTCAACGTGGCGCTGCCATCCATCGAACGAGGGCTCGGCGTGTCGGCGGGAACCGCGCAGTGGGTGGTGTCCGGGTACGCGCTGAGCTTCGGCCTGGCGCTCGTACCGGCCGGCAGACTCGGCGACGCACTTGGTCGGCGCCGGATGTTCCTGATCGCGCTTGGAGCGTTCGTGCTGACCAGCGCTCTCACCGGTGCGGCGCCAACCATTGGTCTGCTGATTGCCGCGCGGCTGCTGCAAGGCGTCGCCGGCGGCATGCTACTGCCGCAGAACTCCGGCCTGATCCAGGAGCTGTTCCAGGGAGCCGAACGGGGCAAGGCGTTCGGCATCCTCGGCGCCACGGTCGGAGTGGCCACAGCGACCGGTCCGGTAGTCGGCGGGCTGATCCTCACCTTGATTGCCGGGCCGGATGCCTGGCGCTGGGTGTTCTACGTCAATGTGCCGATCGGTCTGCTCGCCCTGTTCCTCGCCGCGCGATGGGTTCCGGCGCGTTCGGGAGGTGGCCGCCGCGACGCCCATCTTGATCTGATCGGGTCGCTGTTGCTCGGCGGAGGCGTGCTGTGCCTGCTGCTCCCGGCGGTGGATGCCGAGAGCAACGGTTTGAGCCAGGACTGGTGGCTGCTCATCGCAGCTGTCGTGCTGCTCACCGCGTTCGCCCGGTGGGAGCTCCACACCGTTCACCGAAAGCGGGAGCCAGTGCTCGACCCACGGCTGGCGCACACCTCCGGCTTTGCCGCCGGCTCGGTCATCGGCTTGGTCTACTTCGTCGGTTTCACCGGCATCTGGCTCGTGCTCGCACTGTACTTCCAGGATGGCGTCGGCTACTCGCCGCTGCGCTCCGGCTTGGCAGTGACTCCGTTCGCGATCGGGGTCGCGGTTTCCGCGGCGATCGCGGGCCGCTTGGTGTCAAGGGTCGGCCGTCTGCTGACCGTGGCAGGTCTGACCGCGACCATTGCGGGGCTGGTGGCCACGGCGCTCCTGCTTCGGCACGTCGGTGGCGACGCCGCGGCGTGGGCGGCGGCCGGTCCCCTACTGATTGCCGGACTCGGCGGCGGCATGGTCACCTCACCGAACGTCACGCTGTCCCTGCAACACGTCCCCGTACGGATGGCCGGCGCGGCAGGTGGCGCCTTGCAGACAGCTCAGCGGATCGGCTCGGCGATCGGCACCGCCGTACTGGCGACAATCTTCTACCGCGTCCTCATGAGCTCTGCGCGTGACTATCCGACGGCGGTGTCCGACGCGCTCCTGAGTGCCTCCGCGCTCATGCTCCTCGCCCTGCTGATAGCCATCGTCGACCTCATCCGGCACCGGCCACCTGTTGGCGATCGCCTCCGTGACAGGTAACGCCGGCTGAGTCAGGCCGCACCGGGGAACTGTGAGGGTGTGACGACCGCGTAGACGTGGTGGAATCCGACGATGTCGATCTTGCCGTTGAGGAAGGCCTGCTTGTTGATTCGGTCCACGGTCGCATAGCCGGGTTCATACACAAGCAGGCCGGCACCGTCGGTGCCGATCAGCAGGATGTAGTGCTTTGGGATCCAGTCGCCGATCAGTACAGGTACCGGCTGGCCGCTACCGGCGGCCTCGACCGCGTCCGCCAATGCCGACTTACCACCGGTCCCCGTGTTCAATCGCGGCTCGTACTGGCCTCCCAGTGCGTCGGCGTGCCGGCTCAGTTCGCTACTCACTCCGCCTGGTGTCGAGCCGAGCCGCTGCGGCCAGAAGCGGTTGGTCGCGGCGTGGATGCGATGTTCCTCGGCGGTCAGCCGCGCCTGGAACTGTTCCGGTCTCGCATCCGCCCGATCGTCGCTGTCACCGGTCGTGAGGTAGAGCACGTACAGCGGGTCTGTCATCGCCCGCGCCATCAGGACCGTCATCGACCCGCAGGTCGTGTCGTCGGTCTGTTCCACGGGAGAGGATCGGTACATCACCGAGCCAGACCCTTCCGGATTGGGCTTGCCCCGTCTCGACGGACAGGGTTGATGTGAGGTGGTCAGGCTATCTGCTCGGCGGTGACCATGATGGTGGATTCGTACTGCGTTGGGC
>NZ_JBEZYF010000092.1:0-33569 GCF_040638415.1 Kribbella sp. NPDC026596
GGAGTCACAGGAGTCGCCAAGCGCTCCAACATCCCGACCCGCCACCACCAGCATAAGAGCTACCCAGGTGGCTTGACTTCCCTTAGGAACTCAGTACTGAATTCGTCCCCACCCCACCGCCGCGGTCTCAGGAACCCCACCCAGCCGAGCGAGTGACCGGCCGTGTCTCCTGCGCGGGCGGCTGCACAGGACGGCCCTCGAACTCTGTGGACAGCACGACGTGCGTGTTCATCTCACCGTGCTCACCGAGGCGTTCGAAGAGCCCTTCGAGGTGGCGCATCGAGGTGACGCGGACCCGGAGCATCGAGCAGGAGTTGCCACTGAGCTTGTGGATCTCGAGGACCTCGGGGAAGTCCTCCGCCCGGGTGGTCTTCAGTAGGCAGCGTCCGGTCGTGCAGCGCATCTGGACGAAGGCGGACAGCGGCTGACCGGCCCGCGCCGGGTCCACCTGGGCGCGGTAGCCGGTGATCACACCGGCCTCTTCCAGGCGGCGTACGCGATCCGCGACCGCGGGCGGTGAGAGGTTGACCCGCTTGCCCAACTGGTTGAACGACAGCCGCCCGTCGGCCTGCAGTGCGTCCAGGATCTGCCAGTCGGTCGAGTCCAGCTCACGCTCCTGAAAGGTCATCTCACCAGAACACCTTCGACATCGCCGGTGTGCAAGCCCGAACGCCTTACATCAGGCCTTCAGGTTCGATGGCCACCTTCCTACCGTTGAAGACATGCTCGTCCCCATCGTTGTCGCCGCGGCCCTGATGAACGCCGCCATGATCGCCGCGAGCGCGATGAGCACCATCCTGACCGCAGACCGGCTTGGCCCCAGCCTGGCCGGTCTACCCAACACAGCCGGGGTGCTGGGCACAGCAGCCGGCGCGCTCGCCGTGGGCCGCTGGACTGCGCGGCTGGGACGCATCCAGGCACTGCGCATCGGGTACGGCGTCGGTGTCGCCGGTGGAGCGCTGACAGTGCTGACCGCCGTCGGTGCGCCTGTGGCACCGCTCTTCGCCGGCATGTTCCTCCTCGGTGTCGGCAACGCAGCGGCCCTCTTGTCGCGGTACGTCGCGGCGGATGCGGTACCTGTTGCCCGTCGCGCGTCAGCCATGAGCGCTGTGGTCTGGGCAGGCACCGTAGGTGCAGCCGGTGGACCGTTCCTGATGGCGCCGTCACAGACGTTCGTCACGTCGATCGGTCTGCCGGCCGTGTCCGGACCGTTCCTGCTCGCAGTGGCGGCTGTGTTCTTGGCGCTGGTCGCATCCACCCACATTCGCGCCGTCCTCTCCACCGCCGAGCCAGTCCGGGATCACCACGACTCTTCGTCCGCATCACGTCGTACGCCGGTCCTCCTCGCGGCCGGTGTGATGGTGGCGGGGCAACTGGTGATGGTCGCGCTGATGAGCGCGGTCCCCGTTCATACCCACCAGCACGGTGACGGGCTGGGTCTGCTGGGGGTCATGCTGTCGGCTCACACCCTTGGCATGTTCGCGCTGTCTCCGCTGACGGGTTGGTGGATCGACCGGTCCGGGCCGCGACCGGTGGTCCTCACAGGACTTGCCCTGCTACTGGTGTCCGCCTTGCTGGTCACCAGGACGGGACTGGTCTTCACACCGGGCCTCTTCCTGCTCGGCTACGCCTGGAACCTCTGCTACCTCGGCGGCAGCGCGCAGCTGCGGACCGCGGACCTGGAGAGCAAGGTCGAGTCCTTCATCTGGGCCGCCTCCGCTCTGGCCGCCGCGAGTTCGCCCTGGCTGTACACCGTCGGGGGATTCCCGGTGCTGGCGGTGATCTCGGCGGTTCTCGCCGTGCCGTTGCTCGTGCTGGTGGCGCGTCGGCCCTCGCTTGCGGTCCCGTCTCGGTGACGGAGAGTTACCGGAATAGCCCTGTGGATATGGTCGGGAGGGCGCCCGGACGCTGGTATTCTCTTGGATGTGGCCCGGTCCATCGACCGGGCTCGTTGCTTGGCGCCGACGGCAAGTGTCGGCGTGGAGCACTCGCATCGCCCTCCTGCCACGGAGAGACCGTGGCCGCCAAGTCCGAAGGAGGTGGAGTTCGCGCATGCGTCGTTATGAAGTCATGGTGATCCTCGACCCTGAGCTCGATGAGCGCACCGTGGAGCCGTCCATCGACCAGTACCTGAACATCGTCCGCAAGGAAGGTGGCTCGGTCGAGAAGCTCGACATCTGGGGTCGTCGCAAGCTTGCCTATGACGTGAAGAAGAAGGCCGAAGGCATCTATGCCGTCATCGACCTGACCGCGGAGCCCGCGGTGGTGAAGGAGCTCGACCGTCAGCTCACGCTGAACGAGTCGATCCTCCGTACCAAGGTCATCCGGCCGGACCAGCACTGACCCTGGGGTCGTCAGCAGCCATCGGTAACTGTCGGCGCCAGCCGCTACTGATAGCTGTAGACACAGTCACACCCGATAGCAGGAGGAACGGCAATGGCAGGCGAAACCGTCGTCACACTGGTCGGCAACCTTGTCGACGATCCTGAGCTCCGGTTCACTCCGTCCGGTGCCGCCGTCGCGAACTTCCGGATCGCGTCGACCCCCCGGACCTACGACCGGCAGTCAGGTGAATGGAAGGACGGCGAGTCGCTGTTCCTCAGTTGTTCCGTCTGGCGGCAGGCCGCGGAGAACGTGGCCGAGTCGCTGCAGCGCGGCATGCGCGTGATCGTGCAGGGCCGGCTCAAGTCCCGTTCGTACGACGACCGTGAGGGCAACAAGCGCACGGTCTTCGAGATCGACGTGGACGAGGTCGGTCCGAGCCTGCGCAGCGCCACGGCCAAGGTGACCCGCGCGATGCGCTCGGGTCCCGGCGGCGAAGGTGGCGGCGGTGGCTTCGGTGGTGGCGGTGGCAACCAGGGCGGCCAGGCTGGTGGCTACGGCGGCGCCCAGGGTGGCGCCGCGCAGAACGACCCCTGGGCAACCCCGCAAGGACAGAGCGGCGGCGGCCAGTCCGCCCCGCAGAACGACCCCTGGGCCAGCCAGGGCGGCGGCTCGATGGAGGAGCCTCCGTTCTGATCCCGGTCCGGTCGTGAACAGGTAAGACAGACCATTCCGGCACGTGTGCCGGGCTCTGGAAGGAAGAGAGCACCACAATGGCCAAGATCATTCGGAAGCCGAAGAAGAAGGTCTGCGGCTTCTGCAAGGACAAGGCAACGTACGTCGACTACAAGGACACCGCGCTGCTGCGCAAGTTCATCTCGGACCGCGGCAAGATCCGCGCCCGCCGGGTGACCGGGAACTGCGTGCAGCACCAGCGCGACGTGGCCACCGCAATCAAGAACGCTCGTGAGGTGGCCCTGCTGCCGTACACGAGCACGGCTCGCTGAGGGAGGCGCGGACCATGAAGCTCATCCTGGCGCAGGAGGTCGAGGGCCTCGGGGCTCCCGGCGACATCGTCGAGGTGAAGGACGGCTACGGCCGCAACTACCTGGTTCCGCGCGGCCTGGCCATCGGCTGGACCCGCGGCGCCGAGAAGCAGATCACCTCGATCAAGCGGGCGCGTGACGCCCGGGCGATCCAGGGCAAGGAGCACGCGAGCGAGGTCAAGAACCAGCTCGAGCAGCTCACTGTCACGCTGGACGTCAAGGCCGGCGACACCGGTCGCCTGTTCGGTTCGGTCACCCCGGCCGATATCGCCGGTGCGATCAAGTCCGCCGGCGGCCCGCTGGTCGAGAAGCGCGCGATCGCGATCGCGTCGCCGATCAAGACCACCGGCAAGCACCAGGTCTCCGTGCAGCTTCACCCCGAGGTGGCCGCCACGGTCCGCCTCGAGGTTGCGGCCGGCTGACCTCAGCGGCACACCACAGGCCCGCGTCCTCCCCTCGGGGAGACGCGGGCCTTGGCTTTCCCTCAGCCGTCAACTCGCCGGACCGGCTTCGGTGGCGCGAGTCTCGTCAGTTCGCCGGACCGGCTTCGGTGGCGCCGAGTCTCGTCAGTTCGCGGGTTTGACGATGGTCGGCCAGGTGGCCGGCTTGGGGTCGTTGGTGTCGGAGTTGTTCTCCGGCGCCGTGATCCTCGTCCACTTGACCGGGACCGGATCCGATTCGTCGCCGCCCCCGGCATCCGGCTGATCGATCTTCGGCCACTGCACCGGGCCTGGGTCGTCATCGGCCCTGGCCGCCGCGGACGGCACCAGCACCACGGCGACTGCGACCAGACTGGTCACCACCCGCGCCCACCGCCGTCGTACGACCTGCTTCACGGCTTGTCCAGCGCGTAGACGACCGAGTCCTGGACGACGATCGCGTGGCTGCCGGCGAGGCCCCACGGGCGAGCGGTACCGGGCGCCAGGGTGCGGGCGGCACCGGGGGTGATGGCGACCAGGTTGCTGCTGATCGTCCCGTAGATCGTCGTACCGGTGATCGAGAGCGGCTGGAAGCCGGGGCGGCGCACGGTCGAGTTGCTGGTGAAGTTGATCAGGCACTCACCCCAGGCGGCCACCCCGCGGGCGGTGTCCGGGACCCACTGCCAGCTCTGGACCTGGTCCAGGTCCACGGCCGGGCAGATGGCGACGCCCGCGCCGGTCGCGGTCGAGTGCACGGCCGGGACCACGACGTCCGGGTCCTTGGTCTTCCACAGCACCAGCGCACGACCGGGGCTGGCGGCAACGACGTGATCGACATCCTTGAGCCCGCGCGGGGGCTTGAGGTCGACCTCCTGCAGGTCCTTGCCCGGCTGGCTCCAGAACAGCGGGCCCCGGTACCGAGCCATCAGCGCCTTGTCGCCCTCGGCCAGCAGGATGGTGGACTGTCGCTTCTGGTCCGGCACCGCCTTGAGCTGGCCGCCCGACACCACGCTCGCGCCCGCATCGGAGGACAGCTGGATCAGTGGGGACGTCCCGAAGAACTGGACGGTGGAGGAGTCGGGGAGCTCGATCTCGGTCGCCTGGGCACCGTCGCCGGCCCAGTAGTACAGCGTGTCCTGCGTGGCCACCGCTACCACCGTCTTGGAGTCGACGGTGGTGTAGACCGGGCTCTCCGCGCCCTTCGGCACCTTGTCCTGCCACAGCACCTTGCCGTTGGCATCGAACACCGCGATCTTCTGGTCCGGCGTCAGTACGGCGACCTCCGTGCCGTCCGGGGACACCGCGGGGACCGAGTCGGCGGCGATGTCGACCGTCCAGTCCGCCTTGCTCGACCAGCCCAGCGGCGCCGGGCGCGCCGCGAACTGGTCCGGACCGACGCTCGGCTCGGGCAGCGAGGGCAACTTCGGCGACTCGGTCGTGGTCGGCGTACCGTCTCCGAGCTTGCTGAGCACGGTCACGTACAGAATCGTCCCGAAGATCAGTACGCCGGCCAGCACGAACGCGAGGATGATCGGCCAGATCGGCTTCTTCCCGTTGCCACCGCCGCCGCCACCGCCGCCACCACTGCTGCGGGGGCGTCCGCGACTGTCGGTCTCGACCGCCTCGACCCGGCCGTCCGGGTGGATGATCAGCGGCCAGGAGGCACCGTCGGACTCCACGGCGGTCGCCTTCATTGGGCGGCCCAGCTGCCCGGCCCGCTCGCTGACGAGTGCGATCGCGGCCTGTCGCGGGTCGTGATGGTTGACCGGATGACTCCGGCCGGCGATCTTCACCTCGGCGTTGTGGTCGTCGTATAGCCGAATCGTGACCTTGGGCCAGGACGGGATCTTCTCAGCCACGACGACCTCTCATTCCCGCCACAGATCTCCCTCGTTCATCCGACTCCGAACTCCTCGTTCTAGCATGTCTCCGCACGAAGGCATGCCAGGGATTCCGGGCAGGCAGAAACCACGCGAGCCCGGCGGCTCGACTGACCCCGACAAGGGGGTAGAAACATCCTCGCCTGTGGATGGGTCACGGAAGTACACCCGGAAAGCGAGAGAATACTGTGGGCGACAGCCTGTGACGCACCGCGAGAGGAGGGGCCATGACGCAGAACCCGTGGACTCGGCAGCAACAGTCGCCGACCTCGGGTCCGCAGCAGCCGTCAGCCGGCCCTTCGCCGCGGCCGGACCTGCCCCCACGGGGTCCGTCCGCGCCGCAGCACGGTGTGGCGCCGCCCGCGGAGGACGAGCGGCTGCCGAAGTTCGCGATCCCGGTCGCGGACACGCTGTGGTGGGTCGGTGTGCACGGCGGTGCCGGCGAGACCACGATGTCGCTGCTGCTCCCGGGCACGCGGGCGGCCGGCCACCGCTGGCCGATCCCGCCACCACCGGTGCCGACCCCGGTCATTCTGGTGGCCCGGACCCACGGGTCCGGCCTGCGGGCCGCTCAGCGCGCCGCGATCGAGTGGGCGTCGGGGGTGGTGCAGGGTGTGGCCGTGCTCGGCCTGGTGCTGATCGCGGACGCCCCGGGCCGCTTGCCCCGCGTGCTCGACGACTTCGCGGACATCGTCGGCGGCGGCGTTCCGAGAGTCTGGGACATTCCCTGGATCGAGGAGTGGCGCAGAGGGGAGGCTCCCACGCCTGACAACACCCCCGACGAGGTTTTCGAGGTTCTTGAATCCATCTACGCTCTTCGCGCGTCAAACCCAGCGGACTACCCCGCCCCATACTGAAAGGTACTCAGCACGATGATGTTGGTACATCTGGTCTCGGAGCTCCCCAACCTGCTCCCGATGGAAGCGCCGCCGGGCGCCGACAAGCTCGAGAAGGTCCTCGGTTGGGTCAAGTGGATCGCCTACACCGTCTGCATCCTCGGCGTTCTGATCGCCGGCGCGATGATGGCGGTCGGCCAGCGTCGTGGTGAAGGTGGCGAGCACGCCGCCCGGCTCGGCTGGGTGCTGGCGGCCTGCATCGTCATCGGCTCGGCGACGGCCCTCGTGGACGCGCTGAAGTGATCCCGGGGTACTCAGACCCGCGCGTCGGAGACTGATCGCGGGTGGGACTGTTCAGCAGCAATCCGGATTCCGTGGACGACGACGCCGACGGTGGTGAGACCAGCTTCTGGCAGGAGCGTGGGTTCGTCGCGTCGGCGATCGTCGTCGGCGCGGTCGTGGTCTGCCTGCTGGTCTGGTTCTTCGCCCGCGGAGACTCGGGGACGCCGACTTCCCAGGCGACCCAGACCCCGAGCACCGTCGTACCCACTGAACAGCCCACGGAGGAGCCGTCCGTGCCGCCCGCGACACCCACGGATGAACCGAGCACCACACCAGGTACGCCGCCGCCGATCAACGGCTCGGGTGGCTGCAAGAACAAGCACCCGGACATGCGGACCCCGCGAGCCGCGCCGTCCGCTGTGACCTGGCAGTTCGAGGCCGACATGCTGATCCCGCTCCAGGCGGCCGGCGGTCCGGCGGCGATGGACAGCCACGGCGTGCGTTCCTGTTTCGCCCACTCGCCGACCGGTGCCGTGCTCGCCACGCTCGTCATGCTCGGTCAGATTCGCAACCCGGACCTGACCGATGCCGTGCTGGCCACGCGCGTCGTGGCCGGGCCGGGCCGGAGCCGCGCGGTCGCCGAGGCCCGGAACAGCGCGACGCCGAAGGCCACGGGCCAGGTGCAGTTCGCCGGTTTCAAGGTGATCGACTACACCACCCGCCGCGCGATCATCCAGGTCGCCGCCGAGCTGAACAACGACAACGTCGCCTCGCTGCCGATCACGATGGTCTGGGTGAACGGTGACTGGAAGGCGGAGCTGCAGCCCGACGGCACCTTCAACGGCGAGGTCGCGCCCGATGTCCTGCAGGGGCTCGAGGGCTACGTCAGGTTCAGTGGTGCCGGATGATCACCCTCGGCTGTTCCTGGGCTCCCTGGAACTGGGACGACTGCGTCGAGAAGTACCTCGGCCAGGCGATCAGCGCCGCGCTCAACCCGTTCTTCAAGCTGATCTTCAAGGCCATCGCGGCCGTGGTCGTGGCGGCCGTCGAGGCCGTGCTGAAGGCGGTCGGGTTCCTCTGGATCTACATCAAGACGCCGGACGTCTCCGACAACGGCGCCGTCAGCTACATCCAGGTCCACACGAACTACATCCTGGCCGCGGCGGCGACGATCGCCGTCATCGTGGCCGCGATCCAGATGGCGGTGTCGCACCGGGGCGAGCCGCTGCGCGAGATCCTGAAGTCGCTGCTCACGATGGTCGTTGTCTCCGCCGCGGGCGCCGGCTTCGCGGGCCTGCTGATCCAGGCCTCGGACGAGTTCTCCTCCTGGATCATCGGTCAGGCGCTCGGAGCTGACGACCACGCCTTCGCGACCGAGCTCACCAAACGGATGGCCGATCCGCTCAAGGACCCCACGGAGCAACTCCAGTTCGCCCTGATCATCTTCGTCGGCATCCTGATGGTGATCACCGCCATCATCCAGCTGGCCTTGATGATCGTCCGGTACGGGATGCTCGTGTTGCTGGTCGGCGTCCTGCCGCTGACCGCCGCGGCGACCAACACCGAGATGGGGATGATGTGGTTCAAGCGGGCGGTGGCCTGGCTGGGCGGATTCATTCTCTATAAACCGGTGGCGGCGCTGATCTATGCCACCGCCATCAAGCTGATGTCGACGCCGAAGCCGCCGGAGGGCTACACGCCGCCGGAGGGTACGCCGGAGACGCTCAAGGTCATCATGGGCGTCACCATGATGATCATCGCGGTGGTCGCGCTGCCCGCCATTCTCCGCTTCGTGTCGCCGAGGACGTCATGACATGATCCCGCTCGCGTGGTACGACATCCTCTTCGACGCCATCACCAAGGTCCTGGCGCCTGCGATTGAGAAGTTGATCCAGTTGATCTTTCAGCCGATTCTCGATGCCATCGCCGCCGCCATCACGCTGATCATGGGCACCATCGGTACCTTCTGGATCTATGTGAAGACGCCGGCGGTCGGTGATGCCAACGGTCACCCGGCCAACGACACGGTCGGCTGGATGTGGGCGCACACGCAGTACATCGCGGTCTTCATCGCCGTCATCGGCCTGATGGTCGGTGCCATGCAGATGGCCTGGAGTCATCGTGGTGAGCCGGCCCGCGACATCCTCAGGTCCCTGATCACGCTGGCCGTCGCCTCGGCGCTGTCGGTCGGGGTGGCGCAGGCGCTGATCGAGTTCGGGGACAAGTTCTCCGACTGCCTGGTCACCACCGCGCTGCGCGACGACGGCGCGGGCTGGCACTGCGGCATCGGCAACTACGGCGGCGGCAAGGGCTTCGGCGACACCATGGCGGCCCTGCTCGGCTTCTCCGCGGCCGCGGGTCCGATCGGCATCGGCCTGATGATCACCATCGGCATCCTGACCATCGTCGCCGGCGTCATCCAGATCGTGCTGATGGTGGTCCGCTCGGCGATGCTGATCCTGCTGATCGGCGTCCTGCCGATCGCGGCCGCCGCGACGAACACCGAGATGGGCCGGACCTGGTTCAAGCGGATCATCTCCTGGCTGCTCGCGTTCATCCTCTACAAACCGGTGGCCGCGATCGTCTATGCGACCGCGATCAGACTCACCTCGAACAACGGGCAGGGGCTGAGCTTCGACGACAAGGACGTCGGCGGCCAGATCATGAACATGGTGACCGGCGTGACCATGCTGGTGCTCGCGCTGTTCGCGCTGCCCGCGCTGATGCGGTTCATCGTTCCGATGGTGGCCGCGACCGCGAGCGGCGCCGGGGCGGGCATGCTCGCCGCCAAGCTGGCCGGGCCCGGGATGGACAAACTGGCCGACGCGGCCAACAAAGCCGGTGATCAAGGCAGTGATGGCGGCGGTGGCGACGGTCCGTCCGGTGCCCAGAACGTCGGTCGCGCCGCGCAGCAGCAAGGCCCGAGCGGTGGCGGTGGCGGTGGTGGCCAAGCCGCCGGAGGCGGTGAAGGTGCTGCGGCGGCCGGTGGTGAAGGCGGTGCGGCTGCCGCGGGTGGTGGCGGTGGCGCCGCTGCGGGTGGTGCCGGTGGTGCCGCCGGCGGTGGGGCAGCGGCTGCCGGTGGTGGAGCCGCGGCGGCCGCCGGACCTGCCGCGGCCGCGGTGGTGGCCGTCAAGATGGGCGTCGACGCCACCAAGGCCTTCGGCCAGATGGCTGCGAACGAGAGCATGGGCAACGACGCGATGGACGAGGGTTCCAGCGGCGGCGGCGGTGGTGGGGGCGGCGGTGGCGGAGGCGCTGGTGGTGGCGGCGACAGCGGCCCGTCCGGCAGCGGCGGCCGTACGCGCGACATGAACCGCCAGAACGACCGGGCCCGCGCCCAGCAGCAGCAGACGACCCGAGATCAGCAATCTCCGCCTCCTCGACCTCCGGAGGGACCAAGTGGCAGCGGCTGACCACGTGCGAAGTGCCCCGCGCACCTACGGCAACTGGCGCCAGCCCGCCTCGGCGGGTATCGGCGGCCTGGGCACACTCGGCACCGGCATCATGATGGGCGGCCTGGTCGTCACGGTCTTCGCCACGATGGCCGGCGGCCTGCTCGCCGCGCTCATCACGCTGCTGATCGTCGGCGTCGCGCTGCTGATGCTGATGACGAAGGACAAGCACGGACAGTCCGCCCTGCAACGGCTTTCGACCCGCATTGGATGGCAACGAGCAAAGATGGCCAAGCACAACATCTACCGTTCCGGTCCGCTCGGTCGCACCGCCTGGGGCAAGTTCCAGCTCCCCGGCCTGGCCGCCGCGTCACAGCTGAGCGAGTTCCAGGATTCGTACGGCCGGCCGTTCGCGTTGCTGTACTACCCGAGCACGCGGCACTTCACCGTCGTCATCAACGCCGAGCCCGACGGTGCGTCGCTGGTCGACGAGGAACAGGTCGACGTATGGGTCGCGCACTGGGGCCAGTGGCTGGCGTCGCTCGGCCACGAGCCAGGCATCGTGGCCGCGTCGGTGACCGTGGAGAGCGCGCCCGACACCGGCATCCGGCTGCGCCGTGAGGTCGGCAACAACATGATGGACGGGACGCCGGCGATCGCCCGCGCCATGCTCACCGAGGTCGTGCAGAGCTACCCGGAGGGCTCGGCGCTGGTCTCGGCCCGGGTCGCCCTCACCTTCAAGGGCACCGACCGCAACGGCAAGCGCCGCAAGGAAGAGGACATGGGCCGTGAGCTCGCGTCCCGGCTTCCCGCGCTCACCCAGAGCCTGAACGCCACGGGCGCCGGTGCGGCCCGCCCGGTCACCGCGCAGGAGTTGTGTGAGACCGTCCGGATCGCCTACGACCCAGCGTCCGCCGTACTGATCGACGAGGCGCGCAGCCAGGGGATGGCGCCGGAGCTGCAGTGGACCGACGTCGGTCCGGCCGCCGCCCAGGGGTTCTGGGACAAGTACCGGCACGACTCCGCGTGGTCGGTGACTTGGCAGATGACCCAGGCGCCGCGTGGTGAGGTGTTCTCCTCGGTGCTGTCCCAGCTGGTCGCGCCGCACATCGACGTCGACCGCAAACGGGTCACCCTGCTCTACCGTCCGCTGGACGCGGCCACCTCGGCCCGGATGGTGGAGGCCGACAAGCGCAACGCGTCGTTCCGGGCCACCACGTCGAGCCGGCCGACCGCACGGACGATGGCCGAGGCGCGCGCCGCGGACCGGACCGCGCAGGAGGAGGCGCGGGGCGCCGGCCTGGTCAACTTCGGCATGGTCGTCACCGGAACGGTGATGACGGCCGAGCAGATCCCGGACATGATTGCTGCAATCGACAACCTGGGCGCCACCGCGCGCATCCTGCTCCGGCCGGCGTACGGCTCGCAGGACTCCGCGTTCGTGGCCGCCTTGCCGCTGGGCGTCGTTCTCTCGAGCCACCTGTCGGTACCGGCGGGGCTGCGGGAAGCCCTATGACCAAGAGCAGCACAGTGACCTCTGGGGAGTCACAGTGAGCAAGAAAACGAACAAGCCGGTCGATCCGTCCCGTGGTGGCAAGCGGCCGATGCCGCGTGGCTGGCCGGGGATGGGCGGCGGGTACTCGACGTACGTGCAGGCTCCGGCCGAGTGGCGGGGTACGACGGTGCAGGTCTGCGGACTGTGGCCGTTCGCGGCCGGCACCGGCAGCCCGATGGTCGGCGTACCGATCGGCCGGAACATCCTCTCCGGCGCGACCATGTGCTGCGACCCGATCAGCTGGTTCATGCGGGCCAAGCTGATCTCGAACCCGTCGATGTTCGTGCTCGGCAAGCCAGGTCTGGGCAAGTCGACGATCACTCGCCGGATGGCCCTCGGCCTGGCCGGGTACGGCGTGATGCCGCTCGTCCTGGGCGACCTGAAGCCCGACTACAAGGACCTGATCGAGGCCCTCGGCGGCCAGGTCATCCAGCTCGGCCGTGGCCGCGGGCACCTGAACGTGCTCGACCCGGGTGAGTCCCGTCAGGCCGCGCTCCGGCTTACCGGCAAGGCCCGCGAGGCGATCCAGGCCGACGCCCACGGCCGCCGGCAGACAATGGTGTCGGCGCTGATCTCGATCATGCGCTCGGCCCCGCCGACCGACCGCGAGGAGACCATCCTCGACGAGGCCCTCAAGGTCCTCGACGAGCGTTTCGTCGGTACGCCGCTGCTCCGCGACCTGCTCCAGGTCGTCCAGGAGGCACCGGACCGGGTCCGCAACGTGGCCCTGGACCGGGGCAGCCTGGACCGGTACCGGCAGATCACCGAGGGACTCGAGGCATCGCTGATCGGCCTGGTCGGCGGCGGCCGGCTCGGCGAGATCTTCTCCGAGCAGACCGACAACCCGATGCAGATGGACCGTCCGGTCGTGTTCGACGTGTCCAACATCGACGACTCCGAGACGAACCTGCAGGCCGCCGTACTGCTGGCCTGCTGGTCGTACGGGTTCGGCGCGGTCGCCGTCTCGCAGGCGCTGGCCGACGCCGGCCTGGAGCCGCGGCGGCACTACTTCGTCATCCTCGACGAGCTTTGGCGGGTGCTGCGGGCCGGGCGTGGTCTGGTCGACCGCGTCGACGCCCTGACCCGGCTGAACCGGCAGCGCGGTGTCGGGATGGCGATGATCTCGCACACCATGTCCGACCTGCTGGCGCTGGAGAACTCCGAGGACCGGATGAAGGCCAAGGGCTTCGTCGAGCGGTCCGGCATGGTCATCTGCGGTGGACTGCCGCGGGCCGAGATGGAGAACCTCAGCGAGGTCGTGCCGATGTCCGAGGAGGAGCAGAACATGCTCATCGGCTGGCAGGACCCGCCCGCGTGGGACCCGGCCACCGGTGAGGAGGCCGCGCCCCCGGGCCGCGGCAACTTCCTGGTCAAGGTCGGCGGTCGCCCGGGCATCCCGGTGCATGTCGGCCTCACCTCGGTCGAGCGCGAGATCAACGACACCAACAAGCTGTGGAAGACCGGCACCGACGGCAAGCCGCTGAAGGTGGAGGTCGCCCCCGACGGCACCGAGGAGATCGTCGGGGAGTACAGCCTGGACGACCCGGCACTGCTACCGCCGCCCGACCCGACCACCCGCGTGGTCGCCAGAACGGGAGTTGACGAGTAATGGCCCAGGGCAAGAAGAGCACCGGACCGGGCGGGCTGTCGGTCGAGTCGATCCTGATCTTCGTCGGGGTCGGTGTGCTGCTGATCGTCTCCGGCGGGGTGTGGGGTGCGCTCAAGGTCGCAGAGGCGGTCAACGGGGCGACCGCCCGTCCGGTGCCAGGCCCGTTCAACGCGCTGGTCGAGCTGATCAAGGGCAAACAGCATTGGTCCGGCGCGGCCACCGGCGTACTGCTGCTCGAGCTGATCGTGCTGCTCGGCATCGCCGGCGCCATCTGGTACGTCGTCCGGAACCGCAAGGAGACCGGTGGACGGGTCGACAAGCAGGCGTTCCTGATGTCGAAGCGGTCCGAGATCTACAAGCTCACCCGTGAGGGCGCCCAGGACATCGCCAACCGGCTGGGCGCCGGGCACGCCGGGCCAGGCATCATGATCGGCCGGACCGTCCGGGACAACCTCGAGGTGTTCGGGTCCTGGGAAGACATGCACGTCGACATCTGGGGTCCGCGGACCGGTAAGACCACGTCCCGTGCCGTACCGGCGATCCTGGACGCGCCGGGCGCGGTGGTCGCCACGTCGAACAAGCGCGACATCGTCGACGCCACCCGTGGCCCGCGGTCCGAGAAGGGGCCGGTCTGGGTGTTCGACCCGCAGGAGGTCTGCGAGGAGCCGCACAACTGGTGGTGGAACCCGCTCAGCTACATCACCGACGAGACCAAGGCGCGCGAGATGGCGGAGCACTTCGTCTCCTCGCAGCGCAGGGAGAACGCCCAGACCGACGCGTTCTTCGATGCCGCCGGCACCGATCTGCTGGCCGGCCTGCTGCTGGCCGCCGCGGTCGCCAAGCGCCCGCTGACCCAGGTCTACACCTGGCTGGCCGACCAGCGGAACGACGAGCCCGAGCGGATCCTGCGCAACACCCCTGGCCTGCAGTTGTCCGCGGACGCGCTGTCCGGTGTCATCAACGCGCCGGACAAGCAGCGCGCCGGTGTCTACGGCACCGCCCAGCAGAGCGCCCAGTTCCTGGTCAACCGCAAGGTCACCCGCTGGGTCACCCCGCAGGGGCCGAACGACACCCGCCCGCAGTTCAACCCGCACGAGTTCGTCCGTCAGGGCGGCACGCTCTACAGCCTGTCCAAGGAAGGCGCCGGTACGGCGGGACCGCTGGTCACCGCACTCACGGTGGCCGTCGTCGAGGCGGCCGAGCAGTACGCCCGCGGCATGCCGATGGGCCGGATGCCGAACCCGCTGGTCGGCGTCCTGGACGAGGCGGCGAACGTCTGCCGCTGGAAGAACCTTCCCGACCTGTACAGCCACTTCGGTTCCCGCGGCATCGTGCTGATGACGATCCTGCAGTCGTGGGCGCAGGGCCAGGAGTGCTGGGGCGACCACGGCATGGAGAAGCTCTGGTCCGCCGCGAACATCCGGGTGTACGGCGGCGGCGCCTCGGACTCGAACTTCCTCGAGCGGCTGAGCAAGCTGATCGGCGACTACGACATCATTTCCAGCTCGGTGTCGTACAACAAGGGCGAGCGCGGCACCAGCCGGCAGACCCAGCGGCACAACATCCTCGAGGTGTCCGACCTGGCCGCGATGCCGCCCGGGCGCGCCGTCGTGTTCCCGTCCGGTATCCCGGCGACGATGGTGAAGACGGTGCCGTGGTTCACCCGGCCGGACGCCGGCGCGGTGAAGGCGTCGCTGACGAAGTACGACCCGGGTGCGTCCGGTGCGACCGCTCCGGTCAGCAACAACCCGTGGGTGTCTGCCGGCACGCAGCAGGCGCCTGTTCTGCCGCGCGGTCCGGAGAAGCCGGTCTGGGAGCAGAACGAGGGGGACCGCGGTGGATGGTGAACAGGAACTCTTCTATCCGCACGTCGCGGCGTTCGTCGAGGACCGGCTGATCTACCTGTACACGCGCCGGATCGGGCAGCAGTTCATCTGGTGCCCTGAGTGGTACCGGCACGCCGAGGCGCTCAGCCGGCTGGACTCGATCTGGCGTGCCTGGGAGCATCTGCGGCTCGACCCGGCGACCGGGATGTCGGTCTGGTGGCGCGACCACGCGGACCCGCACATGATGGCGCTGCTCGACCCGGACGGCCCGTTCGCGGCCTGCCGGGGCTCGCACACCGACTACCCGATCCCGCCGCTCCCGGTGGAGGAGCCGCCGGCCGGCTTGTTCTTCGACCAGCGCCAGCCGAATCTCCGCGGGATCTGACTAGCCGCCGATCTCCAGGTCCGGCTCGGTGCTGCGGTCGCGCACTTTCCTGACCTTCTTGAGGTTCTTGTTCACGAACTTGCGGGCTTGCGGTGTCTCAGCGGGCCGGTTGCGGACGGCCTCGGCGGCCGGCGGCTGCTCCTGCTGCGCGACACCACGGCGCTCTCGGGCCTCGGCGTCGTACTGGTCGGCCCGCTCGTAATCGGCCTCCGCCGACCGGTCCTCGCGGACGGCCGCGCGCTGGTAGCGGCGGCCGTAGGCGGCTTGGGCGGCTGCGCCCGGTTCGTCCGGCCGGGCGGCCGCTTCGTCGAGCTGATGGTGGCCGTGGGACCAATCGCTCATGGCTTGCCGGGTCTTGGCGTCGCCGTCGCGACGCAGCTCACGGCTCGCCTCGGACAGCCGGATCGCCTCGGTGGTCTCCGCGGCAGCGATGACCTCGCGTCGCAGGCGGAGCTCCTCCAGTTGACGCTCGTCCAGCGCATCGAGCTCGATCGCCTCGGTGCGGGCCTGCGCGAGGTCCTCCTCGTCATGAACCTCGTCGAGCTCTTCCTGGCGGCGGGAGGCTTCCTCTTCCGGCGTCAGCCCGGCGACGGCGTCCGGACGCTCGCCGTCCCGCTCCCATGCACGGGCGCCGCGCCGCTCACCGGCGGCCTCGGTGTCGTCGTCACCCTGCACGTGCTGGTCGGGCTCGAGCGCGATCGTCTGCTCGTCGTCGGTGTCGGCCATGCCGCTCCTTTCCTCCTGCCCCACGATGCCGCACCCCAGGGTCAGCGGATAGCCCCGGTCACCAGCCAGGAGTCGCGGCGTTCGCGGGTGGTCAGGGTGAGCAGTCGCAGCAGCATGAACCCGCCGAACGCCCACCACAGCGCGACGATGCCGCCATCGAGCCAGAGCACGCTCAGCGCGAGCGGTACGTAGAGCACGAGCGCGATGACGCCGGCCACCGCGAGATACGGTCCGTCGCCGGCACCGATGAGTACGCCGTCCAGGACGAACACGACACCGTTCACCGGTTGCCAGAGGGCGGCGACGATCAATACGGCGGCGAGAGTGCGACGCACCTCTGGATCGGTGGTGAACAAGGGGACGTAGAGGTCGCGCAGACCCCAGAGGGCCAGCCCGCCGATCACTCCGGAGATCAGGCCCCACCACATCATCCGGCGGGTGATCGCGCGGGTGCCCTCCACGTCGCCAGCGCCCAGCGAGCGGCCGGTCAGTGCTTGAGCCGCGATGGCGATCGCGTCCAGCGCGAGGGCCAGGAAGGACCACAGGGTGAACGCGACCTGGTGCGCCGCGACGGACGTCGTACCCAAGGCCGTCGCGACGAAGATGAGCAGGATGATTGCCACGCGCAACGTCAGGGTGCGGACGATCAGCGGGACGCCCATCTGCGCGGACGCGAGGATGCCCGGGCGGTCCGGCCGCAGTTTGGCGCCGTCGCGCCGGGCGCCGCGGACGACGACCACGACGAGCGCGATCCCGGCACCTGTCTGGGCGAGCGCCGTACCGAGGGCCGACCCCGCGATGTTCAGGTCGAGGCCGTAGACGAGCAGGACGTTCAGACCGATGTTGGCGAGGTTGGCGGTGATCGCGACGACCATCGGTGTCTTGGTGTCCTGGAGGCCCCGCAGTACGCCGGTGGCCGCGAGCAGGAGCAGCATCGACGGGATCCCGACGCAGGAGATCCGCAGATACGTCACCGCGTGATGCGCCACATCCGCGGACGGGTCGAACGCCGCGATGGCCTGCGGAGCCAGCACGAGTCCGACGAGAGCCAGTACGACGCCCAGCAACAAAGCCAGCCACAGTCCGTCGATGCCTTGCGCGAGCGCGCCGCGGTGATCACCGGCACCGATCCGCCGCGCGACCGCCGAGGTCGTCCCGTAGGCGAGGAACACGCAGACCCCGACCAGTGTCTGCAGGATCGTCCCGGCGATACCCAGCGCCGCCAACTGCGGCGTACCGAGATGTCCGACGATCGCGGAGTCCGCCAGGAGCATCAGGGGCTCCGACACCAGCGCGAAGAACGCCGGGACGGCGAGCCGGAGGATCTCCTGGTCCTGCTCCCCGAAGAGTTGCCGCGCCCGCCTCACCGTTGCGGGGTCTTCGGCGGGACTCCTGTCATGGGCATAGGGCTCATTGTGCCTGACTTGGGCTGTGCACAGGCGCCGGATCCCGGACTCCGGAAAAAGGACGCCGACTTTTTCTTCTCCACAGTTGTGAATGAGTGAAACCGCAGGTCAGGGGGATGTTGTGGGTTGTTGTCCCCAGATATCCACAGGGTTGTGCCCAACCTGTGCACACCTGTTCCCGGGGTTTCCCACAGTTCGTCCACACCCCCTGTGGACGACCAGGTGGCTTTGGGTGACGGGACCGGCGTACGGTCGCGAGGCCGATGCCTTCCGTGGGCAGAAACTGTCCACCAGGGCGGCTATGGTTCGATCAGGTGTTCGAATCCGGCACCGGTGATCGGGCAGCGGTGTGACGAGGAGGTCGGGCGAAGTGAGTGTGGCGGAGTTCCGCGGGGGGCAGGGCGGCGGCCAGGAAGAGCGCAACCCGGAGATGGGCTTCGGCCGCACACCGCCTCAGGATCTGGCCGCCGAGCAGTGCGTGCTCGGCGCGATGATGCTGAGCAAGGACGCGATTGCCGACGTCATCGAGACGCTGCGCGGCACGGACTTCTACCGGCCGGCCCACGAGATCGTCTTCGACGCGATCACCGATCTGTATGCGCGGGGTGAGCCGGCCGACGCGATCACCGTCGCCGCCGAGCTGAACAAGCGCGGTGAGATGGCCCGCATCGGCGGCGCGCCGTACGTGCACACCCTGGTCGCCTCCGTCCCGCTCGCGGCCAACGCGGGCTACTACGCGCACATCGTCCGGGAGAAGGCGATCCTGCGCCGCCTGGTCGAGGCCGGCACCAAGATCGTCCAGCTCGGGTATGCGGGTGAGGGCGAGGTCGACGACGTCGTCGACGAGGCGCAGGCGGAGATCTACTCGGTCACCGAGAAGCGCACCACCGAGGACTACGCGCCGCTGAAGGACATCATGGAGGGCGCCCTCGACGAGATCGAGGCGATCGACTCCCGCGGTGACGCGATGGTCGGCGTGCCGACCGGGTTCACCGACCTGGACGAGCTGACCAACGGCCTGCACCCCGGGCAGATGATCATCGTCGCCGCCCGTCCCGCGATGGGGAAGGCGCTGGCCCTCGACACCCCGCTGCCGACCCCGGCCGGCTGGACCACCATGGGCGAGATCGCCGTCGGCGACCAGCTCCTCGATGTCAACGGTCAGCCGACCATGGTGGTGGCGGCGACCGAGGTGATGGTGGACCGGCCGTGTTTCCGGCTGTCGTTCTCCGACGCCAGCACGATCGTCGCCGACGCGGAGCACCAGTGGGTGGTCGAGGACGGCGGCCGCCCGGTGGTCTGCACGACCGCCGACCTGCACACGGCGATGTCCGCGAGTCCCGGGCTGACACCACCGATCCCCGGGTCGACGCAGCGCCAGATCACCGGGCACGGTTTCCCGGCCGCCCTCGCCGGAGAGGGCGAGCGACGGATCGAGTGGATCGACCAGGTCGACAGCGTGCCGGTGCGCTGCGTCGAGGTGGACAACCCCGACCATCTGTACCTGGCCGGCAAGACGATGATCCCGACCCACAACTCCACCCTGGGCCTGGACTTCGCCCGCTCCGCCTCGATCCGGCACGGCCTGACCTCGTGCATCTTCTCGCTGGAGATGAGCCGCAACGAGATCACCATGCGGCTGCTCTCGGCCGAGGCGAAGGTCCCGCTGCACCACATGCGCAACGGCAAGATGACCGACGAGGACTGGGCCCGGCTGGCCCGCAAGATGGGCGAGGTCTCCGAGGCCCCGCTGTTCATCGACGACTCGCCGAACCTCACCATGATGGAGATCCGCGCCAAGGCCCGCCGCCTCAAACAGCGCCACGACCTCCGCCTGATCGTCATCGACTACCTCCAGCTGATGACGTCGGGCAAGAAAGTCGAGTCCCGCCAACTCGAAGTCTCCGAGTTCTCCCGCTCCATCAAGCTCCTGGCCAAAGAACTCGAACTCCCCGTCGTAGCCATCTGCCAGCTCAACCGAGGCTCCGAACAACGCTCCGACAAACGCCCCATGGCCTCCGACCTCCGCGAATCGGGCTGCCTGACCGCCGACACCCGGCTGCTGCGTGCGGACACGGGTGCGGAGATCTCGCTCGGCGAGCTGCTCTCGACTGGTGCGCAGGACGTCCCGGTCTGGTCGCTGGACGACCGGCTGAAGCTGGTGCCGCGCACGCTGACGCACGCCTTCCCCAGTGGGGTGAAGGAGGTCTTCAAGCTGAAGCTCGCCTCCGGCCGCGAGATCAAGGCCACCGCGAACCACCCCTTCCTGACGTACGACGGATGGAAGCCGCTCGGCGAATTGGCTCCGGGCGCACGACTCGGATCAGTCCGGCACGTCCCCCCGCCGCTCGAGCTCAAGCCCTGGGACGAGGACGAGATCACGCTGCTGGGCCATCTGCTCGGCGACGGATCCTTCGTCAAGCGTCAGCCGATCCGCTACGCGAGCATCGACGAGGCCAACCTGACCGCGGTCGCCGAAGCTGCCCACCGGCGGTTCGGCATCACCGCGATCCGCGACGAGTACGCCGCGGCGCGAGTGACCAGCCTGCGCCTGCCCGCGCCGTACCGGCTGGCTCGGGGCAAGCGGAACCCGATCGCCGCCTGGCTCGATGGTCTGGGGCTGTTCGGCCTCCGCAGCCACGAGAAGTTCATCCCGGCCGGCATCTTCGCGCTGCCGAAGGAGCAGGTCGCCCAGTTCGTCCGTCACCTGTGGGCCACCGACGGTTCCGTCCGCTGGGACGCGAAGGTCGGCCAGGGTCGCATCTACTACGCGTCCACCAGCCGCCAGCTGGTCGACGACTTGGCTCGCCTTCTCCTTCGCCACAACATCTTCACCCGGATCTATGTCGCGCGGAAGGTGGGTTACCGAGACTCGTACCACCTGAATATCCAGGGGGTTGACAATCAACGGCGGTTCTGCGAGGAGATCGGCGTTCACGGTTCGCGCGGCGACAAGGTCCGAGAACTTCTTGGCTATCTACAAGTCATCAATGCGGCTCCGAAGCTTGACACTGTCCCTGTTCAAGTCTGGGATCAGGTGAAGTCAGCAATGCGCGAGCGTGGAATGAGCAAGGTTGCCCTCGGGGCAGCGCTTGGTCGGCGCAACGGCAATCGGTTATTTGCCGGAGCTCCTACGCGGCAGCGGCTCGCCGACGTGGCAAGGATCCTTGATGTCGCGGACCTTGAACTGCTGGCAACAAATGACATCTTCTGGGACTCGATCGTGCAGATCGAAAGCCTTGGCGAACAAGAAGTATTCGACGCGACAGTTCTCGACACGCATAACTTTGTCGCGAATGGAATTGCTCTTCATAATTCGCTGGAGCAGGATGCTGACGTGGTTCTGCTGCTGCATCGTGAGGATGCGTACGAGCGGGAGTCCACTCGGCCGGGGGAGGCGGACTTTATTGTGGCCAAGCATCGTAACGGGCCTACTGCCGACGTGGTTGTGGCGTTCCAGGGGCACTACTCGCGCTTCGTGGACATGGCCCACGACGGCTGAGGGGCTGTGCTGAGATGCCTCCATCAGGCCTAGAAGTGAGCAGTCTCCCGGCCGTCGTAGCTAAACTTGGCGCCAGCCGCGGTCTGCGAGTCAAAGCAAGACGTCGGCCACCTGCTTGTGTTCCAAGGTAGGCCAGAGCAGGTGGCCGATGCATTGTCGCGTCAGCAGCCCCGAACAGCAGACTTCTGGCGCATGGTGCGGTTGACTTGGACTCAAAGCGCCGGACAAATTCGGTCGGGTGACCAGTGCTTCATGACTACGGGATGGAAGGGGCAGTATGCCGCCGAGGAAGAGGAAGGAACAGTCGGCCAAGAGCCTCGAGGCCACACTTTGGGATGGGGCGGACGAGCTGCGCGGGAAGATGGACTCGGCGCAGTACAAGCATGTCGTCCTGGGTCTAATCTTCCTCAAGTACGTCTCGGACACCTTCATGGTGCGTCACGACGAGCTCGCGCGGCTGGTCGGCGACTCTGGCTCGGAGTACTTCATGCCGACTGAGGCGGCGAAGCGGTCGGTGCTGGAGGACCGTGACGAGTACACAGCGGAGGGCGTGTTCTGGATTCCCGAGGGCCACCGCTGGGCAGATTTGCGCAAGGCTGCGAAGCAGCCTGACATCGGCAAGCGCGTCGACGAGGCAATGGAGGCGATCGAGCGGGAGAATCCCACTCTCAAGGGAGTGCTGCCGAAGAACTACACTCAGCGCGAGCTGAGCGCTGAGAACATTGGCGGCCTGATCGACACTTTCTCTCGGCAGGATCTTGCCGCTGAGGAGTACAAAGGCCTCGACGTCCTCGGCAGGGTCTACGAGTACTTTCTCGGCCAGTTCGCCTCCAACGAGGGAAAGAAGGCCGGAGAGTTCTACACACCCCGCTCCGTCGTGCAGCTCCTAGTCGAGATGCTTCAGCCATACCACGGCCGCGTGTTCGACCCTGCCTGCGGTTCGGGCGGCATGTTCGTCCAGGCAGACAAGTTCGTCGCCGCACACGGCGGCAACCGCAACGACCTCTCCGTCTTCGGTCAGGAGTCCAACCCGACCACATGGCGGCTGGCGAAGATGAACCTCGCCTTGCGCAGCATCGAGGGGAACCTCGGCCCGGAGTGGGGGGATTCCTTCCGTACCGACGCCCACCCCGATCTGCGCGCAGACTTCGTGATCGCGAATCCGCCCTTCAACGACAGCAAGTGGGGTGGCGAGCGGCTGCGCCAGGATGTGCGCTGGAAGTACGGCGCACCGCCTGTGCAGAACGCCAACTTTGCCTGGCTCCAGCACTTCCTGCACCACTGCGCGCCGACCGGTACAGTCGGCACGGTCCTTGCCAACGGCTCGCTGTCGAGCCAGCAGAACGGCGAGGGCGAGATCCGCAAGGCTATGGTCGAGGCGGACGTGGTCGAATGCATTGTCGCGCTGCCGCCACAGTTGTTTTACGGCACCCAGATCCCGGTGTGTTTGTGGCTCCTTACCAAGAACAAGGCCGGGATCCCGAACGGCGGCGAAACTCGGCCGCGCCACGGCGAGACGCTTCTCGTCGACGCCCGCCAGGCCGGCTACATGGAGACCCGAACGCTCCGTGCGTTCTCCGAAGCCGACGTGATGAAGATCGCCGACACCTACCACGCCTGGCGAGGGACGGTGACGAGCACCGGGCAGCAGTACGCCGACGTGCCCGGCTTCTGCCGAGCTGCGACCACGATCGAGATCGCAGAGCACGGCTACGTGCTCACCCCGGGCAGCTACGTGGGGAGCGAGCAAGCCGAGGATGACGGGGAGCCGCTCGACGAGAAGATCGTCCGTCTCTCGGCCGATATCCGTGACGGGTTCAAGGAGCGCGAGGAACTCCAGGGTATTGTCCTTGCAGCGCTCGACTCTCTAGTGGTTGCCGATGAGTGACTCTGGCTGGTCGGCGACCTCATGGGGGGACATAGCGACTCTCAAGTACGGGAAATCGCTGCGAGACTACAAAGAAGGACGTGGGCAGACCGAGGTCTTCGGTACGAACGGGCCAGTTGGATGGACCGACTCTGGTCCCCTCGCCATTGGTCCCCGCCCAATAGTCGGGCGCAAGGGTGCGTATCGAGGCGTACACCTCGCTCGGGGGCCCTTCTGGGTCATCGACACGGCCTACTGGCTCAAGCCGGGACCCGCGCTCGACCCAACCTGGGCTTACTACAAGCTGCTGACTCTCGACATCAATGGAATGGACTCCGGATCGGCGATCCCATCGCTGGCGAAGGCTCAATTCGAGGGAGTTCCGCTCGATCTTCCCCCAATGCGTGAGCAGCGGCGTATCGCCTATGTCCTCAGCGCCTTCGATGAACTCATCGAGACGAATCGTCGCATTGCGGAAGCGGCCCTTGAAGTCGGCAGAGCATCATTCAGCCAACTGGCTGCTCGTTCACTAGACTTGGCCAAGCTCAGCGATGTCACGACGAAGATCGGAAGCGGAGCGACCCCACGTGGCGGGAAGGATGTCTACCAGGAAGAGGGGACTTCTTTCATCAGATCGCAGAATGTGTACGACGGCCAGTTCTCGTACGACGGCCTGGCGAGGATCTCGGACGGGGCCGCCGACGCACTCAGCGGAGTGGCGGTACTTTCGGGCGACGTCCTTGTCAATATCACTGGTGAATCCGTAGCGAGAACCGCGCTTGTGCCAAACCGTGCGCTGCCCGCTCGCGTCAGCCAGCATGTTGCCATCATCCGCGCCGATGCAGCGGTACTTGACTACCGCTTTCTGATGCTGGCTTTGCTTAGTGCCCCAATCAAGGGGCACCTCAATGGGTTGTCGACTGCAGGCGCTACCCGCCGGGCGCTAACGAAGGCACACCTTGGCGAAACGAGAATCCCCATGCCACCATTGGCCGAGCAACGGCGAGTGTCTCGGGTGCTGGAGGCAATCGGCGAGCTTGGTGACGAGCTCGCCGACCTCACCCGCACTCGTGACGAGCTTCTCCCGCTCCTCATGTCGGGCCAGGTCCGCGTCTCTGAAGATGTGGCGGTGGCGTGATGGTCGGACCGACTGAGGATGATCTCGAACGATGGGTGCTGGAAATCCTCACGGAGCTCGGTTGGACCCACGTGTACGGACCAAGCATCGCGCCGACCGAGCCAGGCGCGGAGCGGGAGGACTACCGCGACGTGGTCCTTGATGGCCGGCTCGCCGCCGCTGTTACGCGGCTGAACCCAAGGCTTCCACCCGACACTGTCGCCGACGTCGTCCGCAGCGTCCAGCTGACCGAGTCGCCGCTGATCGAGTCGGAGAACTGGAATGCCTACCGCTACCTGATCCACGGCGTCCCGGTCGAGTACCGCGACGACAGTGGGCAGCTGCGGTCCGACAGGGCATGGCTGCTGGATTGGGAGCATCCGAATAATAACGACCTCGCGGCGATCAACCAGTTCAGCGTCGAGGGACCGAAGAAGACCCGCCGCCCCGACGTACTGCTCTTCGTCAACGGCCTGCCTCTGGCGATCTTCGAGCTGAAGCGGCCGGGCAAAGCATACGCCAGGGTGGCTGGCGCCTACAGGCAGCTTCAGACGTACCGTAGCCAGATACCTGAGGTGTTCAAGTGGAACCAGGTCGCGATCGTTTCTGACGGTCTCGAGGCTCTCGCAGGCTCGTTTTCGGCGCCATGGAACCACTGGGCGGCGTGGAAGACGATTGACGGCACTCGTCGTGACCCGAAGAACATCGAGGGACTGCGGATCCCGCAGATCGAGGTGCTGATCCGGGGGATGTTCCGGCTCGATGTGTTCTTCGATCTTTGCCGCAACTTCGTGGCGACTTTCGGGGACGGAACTGAGACCCGAAAGGCGGTTGCGAAGTATCACCAGTTCTGGGCTGTAAACAGGGCGGTTGACCAGACCCTGGAGTCCGTGGAAACCGATGGGCGCATCGGTGTCGTGTGGCACACGCAGGGCTCAGGCAAGTCTCTGGAGATGGCCTATTACGCGGGCAAGGTCACGCGGCACCCGGGGATGGAGAACCCGACAGTGGTCGTGCTGACGGACCGCAACGACCTTGACGATCAGCTATTCGACGAGACCTTCGCGCCGTCCAAGCCGGGCTCACCGCTGCCGGAGATGCCAATCAAGGCGGACTCCCGCGCCCATCTCAAGGAGTTGCTCGGCGGTCGGGAGTCCGGCGGCATCATTTTCACCACCATCCAGAAGTTCGGCCTCACGAAAGAAGACCGGGAGGCCGGTCGGGCCTTCCCGCTACTGTCGAGCCGGCACAATATCGTAGTGATGGTCGACGAGGCCCACCGATCGAACTACGACCTCATCGATGGCTTTGCCCGCAACGTCCGCGACGCGCTTCCGCAGGCGTCTTTCATCGGGTTCACCGGCACTCCGATCGATGAGAAGGACCGCTCGACCGCCGAGGTCTTCGGTGAGTACATCGACGTCTACGACATGACCCAGGCCATCGAGGACGGCGTCACTGTCAAGGTCTTTTACGAGCCCCGGCTGGCCAGAGTCGAGCTGCCCGAGGGGGCCAAGGAAGCCATCGACGACGAGTTCGACGACGCCACCGTCGGCTCTGAGGAGGAGATTAGCGAGCGCCTGAAGACGAAGTGGGCGAAGGTCGAGGCCATCGTCGGCTCAGACAAGCGCATCAAGGAGCTGGCGGCCGACATCGTCGGCCACTGGGAGGCACGCCGCGAAGTCCTGGGTGGCAAGTGCATGGTCGTGACGATGTCGAGGAGGATCGCCGTCGACCTCTATGACGCGATCAATGTTCTTCGACCCGACTGGCATAGTGACGAAGACGGCCAGGGCATGGTCAAGGTCGTCATCACCGGTGACGCCACGGACCCGGCTTCGTACCAGCCGCACATCCGCAACAAGACTGAACGCCGTTCCATGAAGGCGCGCGCCTCTGATCCGAACGATCCACTCGAGATCGTGATCGTTCGCGACATGTGGCTGACCGGATTCGACTCCCCGCCGATGCACACGATGTATGTCGACAAACCAATGCGCAGCGCTGGCCTGATGCAGGCCATCACTCGCGTGAACCGGACCTTCAAGGACAAGCCGTCCGGCCTGATCGTCGACTACATCGGAATTGCCGAGAACCTCAAGGATGCGCTCGCCACATACACAGACCGCGACAAACAGGATCGCGCGATCGGAGAGGATGTCCGTCAGGCCGCAATCCCCGAGCTGTTGGTTGAGCACTCCATCGTCTCTGACCTGCTCCACGACATCGACTGGGTCACTGTCCTCGGGAGCGGCGACACAAAGGCCTTCGTCTATGCCGTCACCGCTACCGTCGACCACCTGTTGGAAGCGGAGCGAGGACGCGCCGACATCGGTGACGATGTCACGCCTGGCGAGTTCGACATCGAGACCGCGGATGAGCCGTCGGTAAAGAAGCGGTTCATGGCTCACACCGGTCGGCTGAAGCGCCTCTTCGCGCTCGTCCCTACCTCGCCCGAAGCCGCGACCATCCGCGACGACGTCGCGTTCTTCGACGCCGTACGCCAGTCGATCGCCAAGATCGAAGCCGTCGACCGCGACTCCGACGGTGAAGCAGTGCTCGACACCGCCGTACGGCAGATCCTCAGCCAGCACGTGGCTGGCTCGGGCGTGATCGACATCTTCGCCGAGGCCGGCCTAGAGAAGCCGGACATCTCCGTCATTGACGACGAATTCCGCAAGAAGTTCCAGGCATCCAATCAGAAGAACCTCCAGCTTGAAGCGGTCCGGCGGCTGATCTCCAACGAGGTCAAGATCATCGGCAAGCGCAACGTAGTCGCCGGCCGGAAGTTCTCCGAGATGCTCTCCGATGCCCTCAACCGATACCAGAACCGCACCATCGACGCGGCTCAGGTCGTCGCCGAGATCGTCGAGATCGCCAAGGCGATCCAGGCGCAGCGTGGGCGCGGCGAGGAGACCGGCCTCACCGAGAACGAACTTGCTTTCTACGACGCGCTCTCGACCAATGAGTCAGCCCGTCTCGCGATGAAGGACGAGACTCTCCGCGCGATCGCCCATGAGCTGACCGAGATCGTTCGCAACGACGCCAGGACCGATTGGCAGTTCAAGGAGCAGGTGCGGGCAAGGCTTCGCACCCGCATCAAGCGGCTCCTCCTCAAGCAAGGCTACCCACCGGACCAGGAGCCGTCCGCGACGGACCTGATCATCAAGCAGGCCGCGACCATCGCCGAGGCCGGGTGACGCTCGCGCATGCGGGGTCTGCAGTCAGGAGCCGCGTGCGTCGCCGGAGTGTTGCCCGCGCAGTAAGCGATCGAGGATGCACTGCGAGAATGGCCCAGCGCTTCGGCTGATCAGCGGTTCTTCCAGCGCTGGGCTGAGATTGATTCTTGGGCTAGGAGGCGGAGGGAGGAGATGAGGGTTTCGCCGAGGATGGTGCCGATGACTACGGATTCGGCTAGTTGGTCGCGGGTGGGGTTGGCGGTGACGGCGTCGATCTCGAGTTCGGTGAAGCGTTCGACGGCTTCGGCGTAGGCGTCGAGGAAGGTGACGAGGTTGTCCTGGCCCAGGGTGCGGAGGGCTGCGACGGTCTCGATCAGGGTGGCGAGGGCGGGGGCTTCGGGGTCGACGGACCAGCCGCGGCGGGTGATGAGGTCGGTGACCTGATCGGTGGCGGCGGCTCGGGCTTCGCCGGTGGCCGCCAGCCGCCGGGTGGGGGTGAGGGCGCGATGGGCGCGGCCGATCTGTTCGTGCAGGGGTACGTCGTCTGAGTCGAGCGACTCGAGGATGTCCTTGACCTGCGCCACCGGGACCTGAGCCAACTCGACCAGGGCGCGGATCAGCCGGAGCCGGCGGACATGGGGTTCGCCGTACGACGCCTGATTGGGGCTGCTGAGTTCGCCCGCGGGGAGCAGGCCCTCGCGCAGGTAGTACTTGATCGTCGGCACCGGGACCTCGGTGACCTTGCTCAGTTCCCCGATTCGCATTCTCGCTTGCCTTCCTCTCGCTCCTGATGGATAGTATCAGTATCCATAAACGGATACTTCAACTATCCATAGAAGGAGCTGGACAGAATGATCCCCCTCGTACTGGTGCTGGCGACGCTGGTCTTCCGGGCGCTGGGTGCGCTTGGGGTCCGGCGGTTCGCCAGCTGGCCGGTCAGCGCGGCGCACGGGATGGCCGTGATGCTGCCGATCACCGCGAGCGCGCACTTCGTCCCGGCCGGCGTGACGGTGATGCCGAACCACGCCGACATGGTGCGGATGGTGCCGCCGTTCCTGCCGTTCGCGGACGCGCTGGTCTACGTCACCGGCGTCCTCGAACTGCTCGGCGCGGCCGGCCTCGTGCTCACCGCGACGCGCAAACCAGCCGGCTACGCCTTGGCCGCGCTGTTCGTGGCGCTGATCCCGGCCAACATCTACGCCGCTGTCGCCGACGTACCGTTCGCCGGCGGCGAAGCCACGCCGCTGTGGCAGCGCATCCCCGAGCAGGTCCTCTACATCGCCGTCGCTCTGTGGGTTGCGCGTACGGCGAAGTCCACCATCGAACTCGCCACCCGCAAGGAGCACTCGTACTCATGACCGACTCGTCCCGGATCATTGCCGGCGTCATCCTGCTGACCATCGTCACGATCCAGTTCGGCGGCTACTTCATGACCAAGATCGTCCGTGGTCAGGTGCCGATGACGGGATTCCAGAAGTCGTTCGCCCGGGCCGGTCACGCGCACGCCGGCGTACTGGTGATCCTCAGCCTGGTCGGACTGCTGTACGTCGACCAGACCGGCCTGACCGGCTTCTGGCTGTGGGTCGCCCGGCTGGCGATCCCGGCCGCGGCGATCCTGATGTCCGGCGGCTTCTTCGCCTCGTCCGCGGGCAAGGACCGCACCCAGCCGAACCAGTTCCTCTGGGTCCTCTGGCTCGGCGCCGCGTCCCTGGCTGTCGGCGTACTGACGCTCGGCATCGGCCTCATCGTCGCCTGACAAACAGGACTACCTCCCGCAGGTGTTCTGCAACAGTTGTGCGATCGCGTGCGCGGCACCGAAGCTCTCGGCCCGGGCGACTATCCGACCGTCAGCGACCGACGCCGCGAACTCGAGGTCGTCCCCGATCACGTCACACCCCAGTGCTGACGCGAGTACGCCGTCCTCGTCGTGCACGAGCTGGAGCCCGGGAACTGCTTGCCGCAGGCAACCAAGAAGAGCGCCGGTCGTGTAACGGGCCAGTGGCCCGAGCTCGTCCGGAGAGCTCGAAACGAGGGCGATGGTGACGGGCCCGTCGGTCGTCCGTACGACGTCCTCCGCAGCGCTGAGGCGGTTGAGTCCGAGCACCACGATCACCCCGTCGAGGTCCGCCGTACGACCAAGCACCTCGTCGGTCACGGCCGGCGGCGACCATGCCTCATCAGCGGGACGGATCGGGGGAGAGGTCGGCGGCGGCCGCCAGGGATCGTCGACGTCAATGTCAGCGAGGTGCGCGCACGCCCGGGCAACGGCGAAAGGCTGGACGAACCCGGGCGCCGACGTGAGCTGGTCCGCGCCGGCGAGCAGGGTCAGAGCGAGCCGTGAGATCCGGATCATCCGGCCGAGATCCTGCCCGCGTCCCGGCGAACGCTGTCGCGCCGGGCTGGCGTCCAGGGAGAGCCCGAGCAGTACGGCGTTCAGCCCGAGCAGCCCGGCGTACGGCGTGCCGAGGTCGGCCGGTTCCGTCAGCACTTCCGGACCGGGGTGCTGTTGGTCGAGCCACGCGGATGCGAACGCGGCGAGTCCCTCAGCCGGAGTAGTCACCTGCCGGGCTGCGGCTCGTTGGGAGATGTGAGGAGTGAGAGTCGAGAAGTAGAGGGCGCGCTTGCCGGGGAAGTTGGAGTAGACGGCGCCCCGGGTGAGATCGGCGCGGGCGGCGATGCGGTCGATGGTGGTGTCACCGTAGCCGTGCTCGGCGAATTCCGCCCGGGCCGCGGCCAGCACCTTCGCCCGGGTGCGGAGCTGCAACTCAGCCCTGCTCAACCGGCTCACGGCCCTACGATAGCACTCAGATGTTGCTATCATCTGGATGATCACAACATCTGAAAGGTAGATGGGGATGGCAGCCGAGGTGCTGAAGTGCACGTTCTGCGGCAAGAGCCAGCAGCAGGTCGGCAAGCTGATCGCCGGCCCCACCCCGCTGTGCATCTGCGACGGCTGCGTCGAGCTGTGCAACGAGCTGATCGCCGACGAGGACCTCTCCGACCTCAGTGACGAGCTGCCCGGCCGGCTGCCCAAGCCGCAGGAGATCCGGGAGTTCCTCGACGGGTATGTGATCGGCCAGGACGAGGCGAAGAAGGCGCTGGCCGTCGCCGTCTACAACCACTACAAGCGGAATCGAACGCAGCGTCCTTCAAACCGGGGGGACGCCGACGTCGAGCTCGGCAAGTCCAACATCCTGCTGATCGGCCCGACCGGATCCGGCAAGACCCACCTGGCGCAGACGCTGGCCCGGATGCTCGATGTCCCGTTCGCAATCGCCGACGCGACCGCGCTGACCGAGGCGGGGTACGTCGGTGAGGACGTCGAGAACATCCTGCTCAAGCTGATCCAGGCCGCCGACTTCGACGTACGCAAGGCCGAGGCCGGCATCGTCTACATCGACGAGATCGACAAGATCGCCCGCAAGAGCGAGAACCCGTCGATCACCCGCGACGTCTCCGGCGAGGGTGTCCAGCAGGCGCTGCTGAAGATCCTGGAGGGTACGACGGCGAGTGTCCCGCCGCAGGGTGGTCGCAAACATCCACAGCAGGAGTTCATCCAGCTCGACACGACGCGGGTGCTGTTCATCGTCAGCGGCGCTTTCGACGGTCTCGACGAACTGATTGCTCGCCGCAGCCGCCCGACGAGCGTCGGATTCGGCCTGTCGATGCGGCAGTCGTCAGAACCGAAGGTCATGCCGGAGGACTTGGTGAAGTTCGGCCTGATCCCCGAGCTCGTCGGCCGGCTCCCGATCGTGGCGACCGTCCCGGGTCTCGACCGCGACGCGCTCGTCCGCATCCTGACCGAGCCGCGCAACGCCCTGATCAAGCAGTACCGCAAGCTCTTCCGGCTCGACGGTGTCGACCTCGAGTTCACCCTTGACGCGGTCGAGGCGATCGCCGACCTCGCCCTCCTCCGCCGCACCGGCGCCCGTGCCCTCCGCGCGATCCTCGAGGAGGTGCTCCTCCCGGTGATGTACGACGTACCCGGCCGGGACGACATCGAGCGCGTGGTCGTCGACCGCGACGCCGTCGAGAGCAACGTCAATCCGACCCTGGTTCCACGGATTCCGCCGCGGCGGCGAAGGACCGCCTGAGCCGGTCGCCCACCTCGGTCATCAGTACGGCGACCTCCGGCGTCGCCTCGTCGACCGCGAACTCGGCGCCTAGGCCGACGTCACCGAACTACACCGCACCATCCTCGAGCCGTGGCGCGGATCCACCGTCGGCCGCTTCCTCAACTTCACCTTCGCGGATCTGACCGGCGACGAGGTTGCCGAGACCTCGACCCCGGTGACTACCGACGGCTCACCGAGCTCCGGCAGCGGTACGACGCCGACCACCGGCTGGCGCCGAATGACGAACTCTGAGCCGCACGCCGAATCACGAGGGCCGCATGTCGGATCACGACGGCTGGGCCGCGCGCAGGATCAGCTCCTCGACCAGTGCCGACTTCCCGTCGACGTACGCCGCACGGTCCGTCGTCAGCAGGTGCGCCAGTTCGCGCTTGCGGGCGGCGTACGGTTCGCGGTCGGCGGGGTCCGTCCGCAGGTGGTCGCGCAGCACGGTGTGGTCCTGGTGAGCCTTGTTGCCTTCGACAACCAAATACAGATGGTGGTAGCGGACGGTGTTCGGCGGGAGCGCGAACGCCTCCCGTCCGGGGACTCCTAGGTCGCCTTCATGCTGGTAGCCGGCGGCAGTCAGTGCCGCGATCGCCGCCGGGACCAATTCCGCCGTCGGGACCACAACATCCACGTCGATGATCGGTTTGGCGGCGAGCCCCGGTACGGCGGTGCTCCCCACGTGCTCGATCTGGTGCGGCAACTCGGTCAGGTACGGCGTGAGTCGCGCCCGGATCTCGGCGAACCACACCGGCCAGCGCGGGTCGTACTCGACGACCTCGGCCGGCACGATCACAGGGCCGCCGTCACATCGATCTCGACGAGCTGACCGGGGAAGCCCAACTGGGCGACGCCAAGCAGCGTGCTGGCCGTAGTGAAGGCCGGGGCGAGCGGGGACGCGTTCAGCTGGGTCCACACTGCGGCAAGGTCCTCGCGGACCGGGCTGGCGACATAGATCACGGTCCGTACGACGTGCTCCGGGGAGGCGCCGGCGGACTCGAGGGCGGTCAAGATGTTGCGGATCACCTGCTCGGTCTGGGCTTCGAGTCCGCCCTCGGCCAGGTCACCCGAGGGTTGGAGCGGACATTGCCCGGCCAAGTAGATCAGAGTGTCGGCCTGAACCTTGGTCACATGGTGGTACCCGGGCGTCGGGTGCAGCCCGGCGGGATTCGTGCGCTCGATCGTCACGCCTCAGAGCCAACGCGAGATCACCTGCCTGGGTCAAAAGGTTTACCGGGTAAAGCGTCGTACGAACCGCTTCTGCCACGGCGTCTCCACCGCGTGCGAGTCGTAGTTCCGCCGTACGTACTCGACGGCGTCCGCGGCGGGGATCCCGTCGAGGACGGCGAGGCAGGCGAGCGCCGTACCGGTCCGGCCGCGGCCACCGCCGCAGGCGAACTCGACTCGCTCAGAGCCCGCACGCTCCAACGCGTCGACGAACACGGAGCGAGCCTCGTCACGATCGGCGGGAAGCCGGAAGTCGGGCCAACGCAGCCAGTGCGCGTCCCAGTTGACGGCAGGAGGTGGCTTACCCAAGAGGTAAACGCCGTACGTAGGAAATGGCGCTGCCGCCGGGCCGTTGCGCAGACCACGTCCGCGCACCATCCGACCCGACGGCAGCACCATCACGCCAGGTGCATCCTTCTCCCACGTCTGCACCAGGCAACAGTAATCAGGCGACCAACCGTTCCTCGGTCGAGGTGGAGAAGAGGTGCAGCTTGTCCGCGTCTGGTGCGAGGTGGACGAGGGTGCCCTTGTCGTTGTGCAGGCGGGTGCCGATGCGGGCGATGATCTGCTGCTTCTCGTCGGTGTGTTCGGCGGTGCCGTAGAGGAACGCGTCCGAGCCGAGTTCCTCGATCACCGCGACCTTCACGGGCAGGCCCGCGTCGGCCAGGTGGAACGCCTCCGGCCGGATGCCGAGGGTGAGGGTCTTGTCGTCGCCGGCCTTGGCCAGCAGGTTGCGCTCGATCGGTACGACGTAGTCGCCGATCTTGGCGCCGCCGTCGGTGATCTCGGCCTCGATCAGGTTCATCGCGGGCGAGCCGATGAAGCCGGCCACGAACTTGTTCTTCGGCCGGTCGTAGAGGTTCAGCGGGGTGTCG
>NZ_JBEZYF010000093.1:0-31819 GCF_040638415.1 Kribbella sp. NPDC026596
GCCGCGGCCAGCGCCGCGGCGCCGCCGATCACTGTCCGTCGCGTCATCGTCGTCCGCTCACCGCTGTCCGTCATGCGTCCGCCTCACCGGTCGTCTTCGCCGGGGTCTCCGGCGTCAGGCACACGATACGGGCGACACACCCCGACCCGATGCCAGGATGGCCCTGTGCGCGAGAGAAGATGCCCGGCATGACCAAGCCGCCCGGCAAGCTTCTGCCGTTGGTCGCCGCCCTCCTCTGCGGTGCCGTCCTCGCTCAGGCCGCCCAGCCCTCCGACTCGTCGAACACCAGTGCCGCGTCCACGGTCGAGACATCCTCGGAGCACGGACCGCTCAGTACGCCGATCACCCGCAAACAGGGCACCTCGTCCGGAACGCGGAAGCCGCAACGCCCGGCACAACCGAAGCACCCGAACGCCACGACCGCACCGGACGACTGGAACCTGACCGGGCACGGCAAGGTGCTCTACCTGACCTTCGACGACGGACCGCAGCCCGAGTGGACGCCGAAGGTCCTGCAGGTACTGCGCAAGCACAAGGCACACGCCACGTTCTTCGTGCTCGGCATCCAGGTGGCGCAGTTCCCCGACCTGCTGACCCTCGAACGGGCCGCCGGACACCACGTCGGCAATCACACGTGGGACCACAAGACGCTGACCCACCTGCCGGACGCGAAGATGCGGCAGGAGATCGCTTCCGGGGTGAAGTCGAAATGCCTGCGCCCGCCGACCGGGGCCACGAACGCCAAGATCGAGGCGACCGCGGCGGCCCTGCACCAGCGGCAGGTCCTGTGGGACGTCGACACGAAGGACTGGACCAAGCCGGGTGCCGCGCGGATCGAGCACGCGATCCTGGCCGGCGCCCGGCCGGGCGCGATCATCCTGATGCACGACGGCGGCGGCAACCGCTCCGAAACCGTCGCCGCCCTCGACCGAGCCCTGACCACCCTCACCAAGCAGGGCTACACGTACCACGCACTGCCCTGCTGACCTGTCAGCGGCGGACTCCGGCGGTGCCGTGGGAGAAGTGTTTGAGCGCCTCGTCGATGATGTGGACCGGCTGATCCAGGGATTTGACCAGGAACAGGCCGGTCGGGCGGAGGAACGGATTCGGCTTCACGACGGCCCGGACAGCCGGCTGGTCCAGGCCGCGGACGCCCGCGGTGGTGGCGCCGATGCCAGGGGGCAGGTCGAGCTCGAGGGCGTACTGGCCGAGGAGCTTCTGCTGCCGGAAGCCGCGGACCGACTGCCACGGCAGGACCACCGGGTACGCCGCTCCGTCGCAAGCCAGCTCGAGTCCCTTGGGAGTCATCCGCATCGCGACCGGTTGCAGCTCGTTGGCGGCGTACCACCGCTTCCGCTCGGCCTGCAGCCGGAACGCCAGCAGCGTACTGAGCACCAGCGGGATCATTGCCAGGATCAACAACAGCGCGAACGGCCACAGCCCGGAGCCCCGGAACGCGATCAGCACGTAGAGCGCGGCAACGATGCCCACGGCACCGATCGCCAGAGTCACCCAGGCGCCGCGCCGCTCCACCGTCCGGACGATGTCGCGCCGCCGCAGCACCGCCTCCCGATCGATGCCGACCACAAAGGCTTCCCCGTCCACGCTCACCGCCCAAGAATCCCACAGGATCCAGGGCAGCGTGGACTCAGGAGTTTCGGCGGCCCGCCCAGGTCCAGGCATAGACGCCGTCGTCGACCGCCTGGCCGCCCTCGCCCAGTTCCAGCGGGCGGAACGTGTCGACCATCACCGCGAGCTCCTCGAACCGCTCGGCACCCAGCGACGCCTCGATCGCGGACGGTTGCGGACCGTGCGCGTACCCGCCGGGATGCAGCGAGATCGAGCCGAGGCCGATCCCCGACCCCTTCCGCGCCTCGTAGTCGCCGCCGCAGTAGAACATCACCTCGTCGGAGTCGACGTTCGAGTGGTAGTACGGCACCGGCACCGACAGCGGGTGGTAGTCCACCTTCCGCGGCACGAAGTTGCAGACCACGAAGTTGTTCCCCTCGAACACCTGGTGCACGGGTGGCGGCTGGTGGATCCGCCCGGTGATCGGCTCGTAGTCGCTCACGTTGAACGTGTACGGGTAGAGACAGCCGTCCCACCCGACCACGTCGAACGGATGCGTCGCGTACGTCATCCGGCTACCCACGATCCCGCCGGGCCCGCTGCCCCGATGTTTCACCAGCACCTCGACGTCGGTGTCGTCGACCACGAGCGGCTCGGTCGTCGCGTGCAGGTCCCGTTCGCAGTACGGCGAATGCTCGAGGAACTGTCCGTAGCGGGACAGGTACCGCTTCGGCGGCGCGATGTGGCTGTTCGCCTCGATGCAGTACGCGTGAACGCCGTTCGGCCCCGGCAGCCAGCGGTGCGTGGTCGCGCGCGGGATGATCACGTAGTCGCCCTCGACCGCGTTCAGCACCCCGAACACCGTCTCCACGGTCGCCGAACCCTTCTCGACGTACACGCACTCGTCACCGATGGCGTTGCGGTAGTACGGCGACGGCTGCTCGGCGACGACGTACGAGATCCGGACGTCGCCGTTGCCGAGCACGAGCCGCCGGTCCTCGACCGCGTTGCTCTTCGAGGTGTCGGTGAACAGGTCGTGCAGCTTCAGGTGCCGCGGGGTGAGCGGGTGGTTGGCGACGGTGGCGAGGTCCGGCAGGTCCCACACCTGCGAATCGACGATGGCGGACGGTACGCCGGCGTGGTACAGCAGCGACGAGTCCGATGAGAACCCCTCCTCCCCCATCAGCTCCTCGTAGTACAGCCCGCCGTCCGGTTTCCGGAACTGCGTGTGCCGCTTCGGTGGAACCTGCCCGACCTGCCGGTAGAACGCCATCTTTCCTGCTCCTGCATGTTCGATATCCGAACGCTTGCGTCCGCTTACCGAAAGCATCCGTTAGGCTCTGAGCCATGTCAACCGTCCCTGCCCTGTTCCGGCACCTGGTCGACGACGCCGCGATGTTCCCGCCCGGGGATCTCCCCCTGCCGGAGGCCGTCACCGCCCACCGCGTGCACCGCCGGTCGCCGTACGCCGAGCTGGTCGGACCGTTCGTGTGCACCGACGAGGACCTGATGAAGGTCGCCGCGGAGGCCGCCCGGACCGGCGGCGGACCGCTCGAGGTCTCCGTCGTGATCACCGGTGGCGCCGGCGGGATCGAGCCCGCGGTCCGGTACGGCGACCGCTCCAGCGACGTCGAGGTCAAGGCGATCGAGGTCCGGCTGCGCGCCGAGGACGACCTGTCCCGCAACGCACTCCGCGTCGTCCGCGCGTGTGACGACTGCCTCGACGAAGAGACGGCGTACGTCGAGATCGGTCTGGACGGAGCCTGGGAGCGAGCGCTCGATGTCGTCGCCGACGCCGGATACGCCGCCAAACTGCGAACCGGCGGACTCGACACCTCGCTGTTCCCGTCGGAGAGCCAGGTCGCGGCGTTCATCACGGCCTGCCTGGACCGCGAGGTCGCGTTCAAGTGCACGGCCGGATTGCACAACGCGATCCGGCACACCGCATCAGATACCGGATTCGAGCACCATGGCTTCCTGAACGTGCTGCTCGCCACTCGCGCGTCCCTCGACGGCGCCTCGCAGGACGAACTGGCGGCGCTCCTGGCGTCACGGGATGGCGACGCTCTCGCTGACCGGGCCCGGACGTTGTCCGAGGATCAGGCCGCCGGAACCCGGCGCTGGTTCACCTCGTTCGGCTCCTGCAGCATCGAGGAACCCCGCCACGACCTGACCACCCTGAAGCTGCTGGAGACCCTGTGAGTTGGATCGACATTCCGGACGGATCGCCGTTCGGGCCGGACAACCTGCCGCTCGGCGTGTTCCGGCACAACGACGAGGAGCCGCGGGTGGGGGCCGCGATCGGCGACCAGATCATCGATCTCGCGCCGGTCGCGTCCGCGCAGATGCTGGACGGATCGCAACTGTTCGCCGAGCCGACACTGAACGCGTTCCTCGCGCTCGGGCGGCCGGCCTGGCGGGCGACCCGCAACTGGCTGCTCGAGCTCATCCGCAACCCGAACGACCGCGACACCGTCGAGCCGCATCTGATCCCCCAGTCCGCGGTCACCATGCAGTTGCCGTTCGAGGTCGCCGACTATGTCGACTTCTATGCCTCCGAGCAGCACGCGACGAATCTCGGCCGGCTGTTCCGCCCGGACTCCGAGCCCCTGCTGCCGAACTGGAAACACCTCCCGGTCGGCTACCACGGCCGCGCCGGCACCATCGTTGCCAGCGGCACCGACATCGTCCGCCCGTCGGGTCAGCGCAAGCCGCCAGACGCGGCGGTCCCGACGTACGGACCGTCCCAGCGCCTCGACATCGAGGTCGAGCTCGGCTACGTCGTCGGTACGCCGTCCGCGCTCGGAACCCCTGTGTCCGTTGAGGATTTCCGCGATCACGTGTACGGCGTGGTGATCGTGAACGACTGGTCCGCGCGGGATCTGCAGGCGTGGGAGTACGTGCCGCTAGGCCCGTTTCTCGGGAAGTCGTTCGCTACGTCCATCTCGCCATGGGTGGTCTCGCTGGACGCGCTGGAGGCGGCAGCCGTCCCGCTTCCGGCGCAGAACCCGCCGGTCCTGCCCTACCTCGCGAGCGACGACCTGGTGAACTACGACATCACCTTCGAGGTCCATCTGAACGGCCAGTTGGTGAGCACCCCGCCGTACAAGGACCTCTACTGGTCCCCCGCCCAGATGCTCGCCCACATGACGGTGAACGGCGCCACGGTCCGCACCGGCGACCTGTACGCCTCGGGCACTGTCAGCGGCCCCGCGAAGAACCAACGCGGCTCCTTCATCGAACTCACCTGGGGAGGCCGCGAGCCCCTCGTCCTGGACGGCAGGGAGCACACGTTCCTCGAGGACGGCGACGAGGTAACCATCACCGCCTGGGCCACCACCTCCACCGGCACCCGCCTCGGCCTCGGCGAGGTCACGGGGAAGATCGTTCGCGCGTAACCCCACCCCGCCGAGCCGAAGGCGAGGCCCACCCACCAGCCGGGCGAGGCCCACCACACTCCGCCGAGCCGAAGGCGAGGCCCACCACCACTCCGCCGAGCCGAAGGCGAGGCTGTTCTTGTTCATTTGTGTTCGTTTCTCTTGACGCGTTGACTGTTACGTGCGAACTTTCTCCGCATGAAACGTTCAGTGGGGTGTGGAGTACTGACAGTAGCGTTGGCTGCCGGCGTGCTGAGCGTGCCTGCCGGCGCGCACGCGGCCGGCGATCTGACGCTGCGGTCGGGCGACTTGACGGTCACCGTCGGAGCCGACTTCCCGCGGGTGATCAAGTACGTCGACACCGCCTCCGGGCAGGCCCTCGGCGGCCAGCCGGACGCGATCTCGACCGTAACCATCGACGGAGTGGCCCGCACGGCGCACCTGTCCGCGCCGCCCACGGTCAGCGGCGGGCGAGCGGCGTACCGACTCGCCTTCGACGGGCTGCCCGGCGTGGAGCTGGACGCGAGCCTGAGCGTGACCGGCCGCGTGACGACCTTCGCCATCGACGCGGTCCGCGACACCGAGACCAGTCGCGTGCACACCATCGACATCCCCGACCACGACTTGGTGTCGGTCGCGAGTACGGACGCCGGCGCGACCACCGCGTTCACCACGCTGGACCCGGACTCCACCCGGACCGCGGACAAGATCACGCCCGTCACCGCGACCACCGCGGCGGAGCCGTCCGCGACGGGAGCGGCGTACGCGTTCGTGAACACCAGCGGCCTGGCCGCCGGCATCGAGTCGAACTCGGTCTACGACAAGCCGTCCGGCCAGTCCGCCGACGACGGTGCCCGGTTCTGGCACCGCGCCCGGAAGGCGGCCGACGGCAGCGCCCGCGTCGGCGTCTGGAGCGGTCAGTGGACCTACCGCGCCGACACCTCGCCGTCCACCGAGCCGTTGCCGTGGGCAAAGGTCGTGGTGACGCCGGACGCGAACCAGGACCAGACCGTCGACTGGCAGGACGGCGCGATCGCGTTCCGCTCGATCATGACCGAGCCGCAGGGCGGCGACCAGGTCAAGGACCGCGTCATTACGCACATCCCGTTCAACTTCGCCAGCCAGGCCACGCACCCGTTCCTGCGCACCCTCGACGACGTCAAGCGGATCTCACTCGCCACCGACGGCCTCGGGCAGATGGCCATCCTGAAGGGGTACGGCTCCGAGGGCCACGACTCGGCGCACCCGGACTACGGCGGCAACTACAACGTCCGTGCCGGCGGCCTGACCGACCTCAACACCCTGCTGAAGAAGGGCAAGGCCTGGAACGCCGCCTTCGGCGTCCACGTGAACGCGACCGAGTCCTACCCGGAGGCGAACGCGTTCAGCGAGGACCTCGTCGACAAGAGCGCCAAGGGCTGGAACTGGCTGAACCAGAGCTACTACATCAAGCAGCGTCCTGACCTTGCCTCGGGCAACATCGTCCAGCGGTTCCAGCAGCTCCGCGACGAGACCGACAAGAACCTGCAGGAGCTCTACATCGACGTGTACTACCAGTCTGGCTGGCTCGCCGACGGCCTGACCCGGCAGCTCGCCGGCCAGGGCTGGCAGGTCGCGACCGAGTGGGCCGACCGGCACGAGCGGACGTCGCTGTGGTCGCACTGGGCCAACGACCTCGACTACGGCGGCGCGACCAACAAGGGCCTGAACTCCCAGATCATCCGGTTCGTCCGCAACCACGAGAAGGACGTCTGGAACAGCGACCCGATCCTCGGTCAGTCCGCGATCGTCGAGTTCGAGGGCTGGACCGGCGAGACCGACTGGAACGCGTTCTACGCCAACATCTGGCAGCGCAACCTACCGGCCAAGTTCCTGCAGCAGCAGAAGATCACCGACTGGAACAGCAACGACATCACCTTCACCGGCGGCGTCCACGGCGCGGTCGAGAACGGCAAGCGGACTATGTACGTCGGTGCCGCGAAGGTCCTCGACGGCGACAAGTACCTGCTGCCGTGGGACGGCAACAAGAAGCTCTACCACTACAACCCGGCCGGCGGCGCGACCACCTGGAAGGTTCCCTCTTCCTTCACGGGCGTCCGGAACTTCTCCGTCTACAAGCTGACCGACAACGGACGGGTGAAGGTCACGACCGCCCCGGTGCACAACGGCTCGATCACCCTCGACGCCAAGGCCGGTCAGCCGTACGTGATCTACCCGGACGCAGCGCCGTCACCTACGTCCGCGAACTGGGGCGAGGGCACGTACCTCAACGACCCTGGCTTCAACGCCGGCAACCTCGCCGCGTGGAAGGCGACCGGTGGCGCGAAGATCGACACGCTCGCGAACGGCCAGCACGTCGCATCCCTGGGCACCAAGTCGTCGACGCTCCAGCAGCGCATCACCAGTCTCACCCGCGGCCGGATCTACAGTGCCTCCGCCTGGGTCGAGGTCGAGCCCGGCAAGTCCCGGCCGACCACGCTGTCGGCCGGTGGCGTGAGCAACGTGGTGACGAGGTCGACCGCGCAGAACATGGTTGCCTCCGACGACAAGCATGAGTCGTACTACCAACGCGCTCGCGTCGTCTTCGAGGCCAAGAGTGACAGCGCCGACCTGACCATCGGTGCTGCCGCGGGTGCCGCGAAGGTCCGGATCGACGATGTCCGCGTGGTGGAGACGAAGCGCTCAGCGGCCGGCCTGGTCGACGACTTCGAGAACGTCGACCAGGGCTGGGGACCGTTTGTGAAGGGCGATGCCGGCGGGGTCACCGACCCGCGGACGGTGCTCGCTCGCAAGCATGCGCCGTACACGCAGGCCGGCTGGAACGGCAAACTGGTCGACGATGTCCTCGACGGCGAGTGGTCGCTCAAGTCCCATGAAGAGAACGACGGCATCGTCTACCGGACCACGCCGTCGACGGTGAACTTCCAGCCGGGGCACAAGTACAAGGTGAGCTTCGACTACGAGAGCGGCCGCGCCGGTCAGTACGCCTGGGTCCAAGCGGTCGACAGACCGGACGTGGTCGAGGTGAAGGCGACACCGATCGGTGAGCAGCGGACGAAGGCGGCGTTCAGCCAGGAGTTCGTGGCCGGGTGCGGCGGCGACTACTGGGTCGGGTTGCGCAAGCTGTCCAGCGGAGGCGACCAGGCCGACTTCATCATGGACAACTTCGCCGTCACCGATCTCGGTACGACGTCGGAGCCGGCGGACTGCACGTCGGTAGCGGTGACAGGGCAGACCGGTCTCGTCTCCGGCGAGGCGAACACGGTCGTCACCACGTTCACCAACAACGATGTCGTTGCCGCGAACAACATCACGCTGGGACTGACCGCTCCGGACGGCTGGACCGTGGCGGCGACGACCCCCGTGACCCACGCGACTGTTGCTGCGGGCACCAGCGTGACGACCAAGTGGGACGTGACGCCGCCGCCTGGCACACCGGAAGGCAAGTATGTGCTGACGGCAACGGGTGGTCAGGCGACGGTCACTACTGAGGCGACTGTGCTGCCGCCGGGGATCGTTCCGCAGTCCCGGATCACGGTGGCGGACGTGAGCAGTGAGGACGTCGGCACGGGTGGTGCGGCGACCGAAGCCCTGGACGGAAACCCCAGTACCATCTGGCATTCCGCGTGGTCGGAGGTGCCGACGCCGACGACGTACCCGCACCACATCACGCTCGACCTCGGCTCGACGTACCAGGTGGACGGGTTCAGCTACCTGCCGCGGCAGAGTGGGACGAACGGGATGTTCAAGGGCTACGAGCTCTACGTCAGCACCGACGGCCAGACCTGGGGTACGCCGGTCGCCACCGGCGAGTTCCCGAACTCGACAGCGACCCAGCGGCTGACCTTCGCCGCGAAACCCGGCCGATTCGTCAAGTTCGTCGGCACCAGCTCCCTCAACGGCGCCGTCTTCGGATCCGCCGCCGAACTCAACGTCTACGGCACCCACTAACCGGGGCCTCAGACACCAACTGGGGACCTGAGACAGGTTATTGCCTGTCCCAGGTCCCCAGTCCCCGTTGCCACCCCCTAGTCCCGCTCCCCCTCAAGAGCGGGACAGCCTCACTTGGTGATGGTGACGTTCACCGAAGCGCTCGCGGTCTTGGCGGCGACGACGCGGAACTTGTTCACGCCGACCCGGCCGCTCTGCACCCACACCGAGTAGGTCGCCTTGCTGGTCACCTTGGTGGTGGCCGGGAAGTTCACCCACTTGCCGTTCTCGAAGCGCTGCACCTGGACGACCGTGTTCTTCGCGATCCCGCTGGTCTTGCCGGTGAACGAGATCTTCGCCCAGACCTTCGCGGTGGCCTTGTCCGACTTGATCGTGATCGACTTCGCAGCCACCGGCGCGCTGACGGTGGTCGCCTTGGTGCCGGCCGCGTTGGCCTGCAAGGCTCCGGCGATGCCGAGACCACCGGCCGCCAGAGCGACACCCGCGACGACAGCGGCCGAACGACGTACGAACTGAGAACGCATGATCTGTAGTTTCCCCTCGTGTGTCGGGCTCTCGGTGAACCCGTCGCAAGAGGAGACGCGGTGGCTTCGCGAATAGTTGTGTTACGACTCCGTCTCAGGCTCGGCCGGCAGCACGAGCCTCGCCAACGCCCCACCACCAGGGGCTTCGCCGAACGTCAGCTCGGCGCCGAGCACCTTCGCGTGCCCGGCCGCGATCGTCAGGCCGAGGCCGTGGCCGACCCCACGCTCGGCCATCCCGGACCGGAACCGACGGGGGCCCTCGGCAATCAGCTCCTCCGGATAACCGTTGCCGTGGTCAACCACCTCGACGGTCCGGCCGGTGACCGTGACCTCGATCGGCGGCTCACCGTGGCGCAGTCCGTTGACGATCAGGTTGGCCAGGATCCGCTCGATCCGGCGCGAGTCGGTGGACACCGTGACCTCCGGGCCGACCTGCTTGACGACGACGCTGTCCGTTGCCAGCGCCTGTTGCATCCGCAGCCGGCCGACCGCGGACCCGACGAACGCGGTCAACCCGACCAGCTCGAGGTCGGCCTGTTCCACGCCGGAGTCGAACCGGGCGATCTCGAGCAGGTCCTCGACGAGCCGGCGCAGCACTTTGGCCCGGTCCCGGACCAGTTCGCTCGGCCGTCCCGGCGGCAACAACTCGGCCGCAGTGGTCAATCCCGTCACCGGAGTACGCAGGTCGTGCGCCACATCAGCGGTGAAGCGCCGTTCCGCCTCAAGCTGACCACGCAGCGAACTGGCCATCGTGTCCAGAGCACCGGCCAGCGACTGCACCTCGTCCTTGCCCTTGCCAACTGCCTCAGCCGCCGACGCGTCGAGGTCGCCGGCCGCGATCCGGCGCGCCGTCCCGGCGACCGCGACGATCCGCCTCGACAGGCTGCCGGCCAGGATCACGCTGACCAGGGCGACCAGCGCGACCGTGCCGAACCCACCGAGGACGAGGGCCTGCTGCAGCGCCTTCATCGAGTCGTCGCTGGTCTCGTAATCCTGCTCGATCGAGAGGATCTTGCCGTCCTTGACCCCGACCGCCGCCCACATCTTGGCCTTCGGCGACCCGGTCTTGAACGTGGCCCGCTTGCCCTCCAGCACCGCCTCGCGCAGCTGCGGCGGCAGCTCGGGATCGTCGAGCTTCGCCCCGAACACCGGTACGTCGTTGGTGTCGTAGCTCTGCGCCGCGAGCTGGATCCGCTCGTCCGCGAAGCTCCGCGTCCGGTCCAGCCGGGCCGACTGGGCCTGGGTGTAGACCGCGACGCAGAGCACCAGGATCGCGAGCGACGAGACCAGCAGGAAAATGAGACCGAGCTTGCCGCGCAGTCCCATCCGTTAAGCCCGCAGCTTGTATCCGAACCCGCGGACGGTTTCGATGCGGTCGGCACCGATCTTCGTCCGCAGACGCTGCAGGTGCACGTCGACGAGCCGGCCGTCGCCGCCCCACTCGTAGTCCCAGACCCGCTGCAGCAGGGTCGAGCGGCTCAGCACCACACCCGGGTTGTTGGCGAACTCGATGAGCAGCTTGAGCTCGGTCGGCGTGAGCTGCACGGTCGTGCCACTACGCCGTACCTCCAGTGCCTCCCGGTCCAGCTCGAGGTCGCCGAACGACTCCACGCCGGAGCCCGCCGCCGGCGCCGGACGCTCCGGATCGGACACCGCGCGCCGCATCACCGCCCGCAGCCGGGCCACGAGGACCTGCGTGTCGAACGGTTTGGTCACATAGTCGTCCGCGCCCGCTTCCAGCCCCAGTACGACGTCGAGCGCGTCACCACGCGCGGACACCATCACGATCGGAACCGTGCTGGTCTCCCGGACCCGGCGGCACACCGAGATCCCGTCCAGCCCGGGCAGCATGATGTCGAGCATCACGACGTCGGGATGGATCTTCTCGAATCGTTCGATCGCTTCCAGGCCGTCCTCGGCCGTGGTCACGTCGTACCCATGGCGTTCGAGGGTCAACTGGGTCGCCTCACGGATCACCGCGTCGTCCTCGACCATGAGAATGCGCGCTGTCGGTTCTTCCGGTACCACCGAACTTCAGTCTCCCTTATTGGTCCGTCGAGCTCACCTTGGTCATCTGCCGACCGTTCCAACGGTAGACCTCGACCCGCCTGCCCGAGGGGCAGCAGACCGGGTCGTCGATCGCGAAGATCTTCGACTCGACCACAAGATCACCCTGTGGGCTGGCGTTCACGGTCGGCAGATCGACCTTCAGGTTCCAGATCGGCCGCGGCACGCCCGTGGGCGTGACGGCGATCAGGAAGAAGCCGAAGACGAACTTCTCCAGGGTGTGGATCAGAACGATCTGCTGGGGTGAACCACTGTGCATAACATCAACGGTCTTACCCCTGCTGAGGCAACGCGAAATCACCGTACATTTCTCGAGCACCGTCCGCGCGTAGTCCGGCGTCCGCCGATCGGCGAGCAGTTTGACCCGGACCTGAGCCAGATTGACGGCCACTACGGGCGTCTGCTTCGGCTCCGGCTGGAAGCCGTTGGTGCCCATCACCGTCGACGGCGTCGGGCTGGTCGGCGGCGCCTCGGCTCCCTCGACCCGCAGCCCGCCGCCGTTGCCGCAGGCGGACAGGACGGTCAGGGCCAGGAAGGTTGCCACGACAACGATCAAGGAACGGCGGAATCTGCCCGGCACCGCGAACGGGGGACGCCCCGCAGGCCGCGTGCGCATAGGGCGCCTCCTACCCTGCCTCATCGATTCCCCCGGGAGATTCAGACAACTACCTTCCATAGTGCTGGCCGGACGTCACATTCGGCGGCCATGGACGTCGAATGGCCTCGGCAGTTCCATTGCGGTTGAGTCACAGCCGCTACCCGGCGACGACCTTCCCCGGGTTCAGCAGGTTTTTCGGGTCCAGGGCGTTCTTGATCGCCCGGTGCACGTCGATCGCGACCGGGCCGATCTCCTCGACCAGCCAGGTGCGCTTCAGGACGCCCACGCCGTGCTCACCGGTGATCGTGCCGCCGAGCTCCAGCCCGATCTCCATCACCCGGTCGAACGCGACCTGGGCCCGCTCGGCCTGCGCCGGGTCCGCCTGGTCGAAGACGACCGTCGGGTGCATGTTGCCGTCGCCGGCGTGCCCGAGGACGCCGATCGTGATGTCCAGCTCGGCCGACAGCTCCTCGATCCGGCCGATGAACTCGGCCAGCCGCGAGCGCGGTACGGCGACGTCGTCGATCATCGTCGTACCGAGTTGCTCGAGCGCGGTCAGCGCCGCCCGGCGGCCCTCCAGCAGTAGCTCACCCTCGGCGTCGTCCTCCGCCTCGATGCACTCCAGCGCGCCGAAGTCGCGGCACAGCTTGGCCACCGCGGCGACATCGGCCGCGCCGGCCTCGCCGCCCGCGTCCGACTGGGCGATCAGCATCGCCGCCGCCTCGTCCGGCAGGTCCATCCGCTTGTACTTGTTCACCGCGCGGATCGTGGTCCGGTCCATGATCTCCAGCAGGCTGAGCGAGACGCCGCTGCGGATGATCTCGATGATCGCCTCACCGGCCCCGACGCCGGAGCCGAACAGCGCGGCCATCGTCTTCGGCTTGGCCGCCTGCGGCCGCAGCGCCAGGGTCGCCTCGGTGATGATGCCGAGCGTCCCCTCGCTGCCCACGATCAACTTGGCCAGGTCGTACCCGGCCACACCCTTGACGGTCTTCCGGCCGGTCCGCAGCACCCGTCCGTCCGCGAGTACGACCTCGAGACCCAGCACGTAGTCCGTGGTCACGCCGTACTTCACGCAGCACAGGCCGCCGGAATTGGTGGACAGGTTGCCGCCGATCGAGCAGAACTCCCAGCTGGACGGGTCCGGCGGGTAGAACAGTCCGTGCTCGGCGACCGCTCGGGACAGTACGGCGTTGTAGACGCCGGGCTGCGTGACGACGTACCGGTCGACCGGCTCGATGGCCAGGATCCGGTCCATCTTCTCCAGCGAGATCACGATGCATCCGTCCAGCGCGTTGGCCGCACCGGACAGGCCGGAGCGGGCGCCCTGCGGGACGATCGCCACGCCGGCCTCGCTCGCGATCCGCACCGCCGCCTGCACGTGCGCGGTCTCCCGAGCCAGTACGACGGCGAGCGGCACGCCGGCCGGGCAGAACATCGCCCGGTCGTACCGGAAACTCTCCATCCGGTCCGGATCCGTCACCAGTGCCTCAGGAGGCAACGCCTGCCGCAACTGCTCGACCACGTCACTCATACCGCGAGCCTAGTTCCTGCCTCCGACGTGACGCGCGAGTAACGGTGTCCGGTTCCGGAAGAATCACCCCACGCGTCACCCCAGCGGGTGAGCGGGTCAGCGGGTGCGCTTGGTGGAGTTCTCCGAGATCTCCTCGTAGCCGCCGCCGTAGTTGTGGTACTCACGGCCGATCGCGGCGAACGTGATCGCCCTGTCGGTCGCCTTGACCTTGGGTGTGCGGCAGGTCCGCTGACCCTGGATCACCGAGCCGTTGCCGCCGCTGCTGTCACAGCTGAGCACCCGGCCGTTGTTGGCGCCGCCGTACTGCACCAGGAAGGCGTTGGCCTTCGCGTTGGCGACCAGCGGCGAGGCCATGGTGATCTCGGCCCAGTACTGCGAGCAGCTGTCCCGGACCAGCCGGACGGTGCCCCAGCTGGGCGGTCTGTGGTCGCGCAGCATCGGCGCCGACGAGATGGATCTCGCACCTGAGCAGGTGGCGGCTTCGGCCGCCTGGGCCGGCGTCGCGGCGAGCGCGAACGCGCCCACCCCGGCCAGGCCCGCGGTGCTGAGCAGAATGCCCAGAGTCTTCATGACGAACCCTTCCTGAACGTGCGCCCCGACGCCCGCTCAGGAAGGCACACTACGCGAACAGCCCCTGCCTCAACAGTCATTCCGGTAATCGGACGGCGACACGCCGTATCCAGTTGCCCCCGGCCCCCACCCGATGCCCAAGGCAACCGCTTAACCGCCCCAAACCGGGGGTCAGAGGTTGCCGCGGCGCTCTTGTTCGCGCTCGATGGCTTCGAAGAGAGCCTTGAAGTTGCCCTTGCCGAAGCCGAGTGAGCCGTGCCGTTCGATCAGCTCGTAGAACACCGTCGGCCGGTCGCCGATCGGCGCGGTGAAGATCTGCAGCAGGTAGCCGTCCTCGTCGCGGTCGACCAGGATGCCGCGGGACTGCAGTTCCTCGATCGGCACCCGGACCTGGCCGATCCGCGCTCGCAGCTCCGGGTCGGAGTAGTAGGAGTCCGGCGTGTTCAGGAACTCCACCCCGTTGGCCCGCATGATGTCGACGGTGCGCAGGATGTCGTTGGTCGCCAGCGCGATGTGCTGGGCACCGGCCCCGTCGTAGAACTCCAGGAACTCGTCGATCTGCGACTTCTTCTTCGCGATGGCCGGCTCGTTCAGCGGGAACTTGACCCGGTGGTTGCCGTTGGCGACGACCTTGCTCATCAGCGCGGAGTAGTCGGTGGCGATGTCGTCACCGATGAACTCCGCCATGTTCACGAAGCCCATCACCTTGTTGTAGAAACCGACCCACTCGTCCATCTTGCCGAGTTCGACGTTCCCGACGACGTGGTCGACCGCCTGGAACAGCCGCTTCGGGTGACCCTCCGGCCGTGTCACCTGGGTGGTCGCGGTCACGAACCCGGGCAGGTACGGACCGTCGTACTTGCTCCGGTCGATCAGCGTGTGCCGGGTGTCGCCGTACGCCGCGATCGCGGCCCGGCGGATCGTGCCGTGCTCGTCGGAGACGTCGTTCGGCTCCTCCAGTACGACGGCGCCCTGCTTGCGGGCGTGCTCGACGCACTTGTCCACGTCCGGCACCTCCAGCGCGAGGTCGGCCACGCCGTCACCGTGCTTGCGGTGGTGCTCGAGCAGCGGGCTCTTCGGGCTGACGCCGCCGGTGATGACGAAGCGGGCCGAGCCGGCCTTCAGGACGAACGCCTTGCTGTCCGTGCTGCCCGTCTCGGGGCCGGAGTAGGCGACCAGGTCCATCCCGAAGGCGAGCTGGTAGTACTTCGCGGTCTGGGTGGCGTTGCCGACCACGAAGACCACCGCGTCCATCGCGGTGACCGGGAACGGGTCGGTGCTCTCGTCGTACGGCACCAGTCCGACAAGCTGCTTCAGCTGGTCGAGGTCGAGATCGGCGTCGAGCTCTGCGGGGGTGAGGTCGGTGCTGGTCATCGTGATCCTCCCGGGTCGGGTTCGTGCACCGAGCCTTGTCGTGAGGACGCAGGTTGCGCAACAGTTCCTTGTTTCACTGAGCAGGTTGTTCAGTATGCTGGGGCCACTGCTGGACTATTTGGTCAGTCTGACCACTGCGGGAGGATGCATGTCGGTGGACGCACTGGACGCCCGGATCCTGCGGCTGTTCGCGGCCGAGCCGCGGGTCGGCGTGCTCGAGGCGTCGCGGCGGCTCGGGGTCGCGCGCGGCACGGTGCAGGCGCGGCTGGACCGGCTGCAGCGTGATGGGGTGGTGCGCGGGTGGGGTCCTGACATCGCCACGACGGCGATCGGCTATCCGGTGACGGCGTTCGCCACCTTGCAGATCGAGCAGGGGTCGGGGCATACGACGGTCGCCGAGGCGCTGGCCCGGATCCCGGAGGTGCTGGAGGTGCACACGATCACCGGCGCCGAGGACCTGTGGTGCCGGATCGTGGCCCGCTCGAACGCCGACCTGCAACGCGTGATCGACCAGGTCGTCATCGTCCGAGGCATCCAACGCGCCTCCACCGTCATCGCCCTGGCCGAGCAAATCCCCCACCGCGTACTTCCCCTGGTGGAAGCAGCTACCAAGAACTAGGCGAGGCGTTTGGCTACTTCTACTGCGGCTCGGGCTACGCGGGGGCCGACGAAGTCGCGGTCGAGTTTGCCGAGGACGACGACACCGATGGAGGCCTCGACGCCCGGTACGCCGAGAACCGGCGACGACACGCCCTGCGCACCGGCCTGCAACTCTCCCGACGTGACCACGAACGGCCGGCCGGCCGGGTCGGGTTTGCGGCGACCGGCCAGGATCGCCTTCCCCGCGGCACCCTGGTCGAGGGCGTGCCTGGAACCCATCCGGTAGGAGACGTGGAAGTCGGTCCAGCTCGGCTCGATCACGGCGATCGCGAGCGCCTCCTCACCGTCGGCCACGGTCAGATGCGCGGTGGCACCGGTGTCCTCGGCGAGTGATCGCAGTACCGGCAGCGCGGCGTCACGGAGCGTGGGCTGCACGCGGCGGCTGTAGTGCAGCACCGCCAGACCGAGCCGGGCCCGGCCCTCACTGTCGCGGCGCACCAGCCGATGCAATTCGAGGGTGTTTACGAGGCGGTAGACGACGGTCCGGCTGACGCGCAGCGCGGCGGCCAGTTCGGTGATCGAGAGACCGTCCGGGGCGTCCGCGAGCAACTCGAGGACTGTCAGTCCCCGGTCCAGCGTCTGCGAGGTCTCGGCGGGCACCTCCGAAGCGTATCCGTTTTTCGGGCGCGGCCCGATGGCCCCGTATCTTGCTGCCGTGCGAAATTACTGGGCGCTCCTCCCCGCCATCGCCGTGATCGTCGTGCTGATCCTGGTCTACGCCGTCCCGACCCTGATCAATCCGCAGTGGACCAGCTCGATCATGGCGCTGTTCCGCCAGCACCCGGTGGACCCTGCGTCGACGCCGGAAGGGACCTCGGCAGGGACCCCGGAGGCGACCTCGGAACAGGCCCGGCGGGAGGCCGGCGTCCTCGGACCGCAGCAGGTCAAGTCGCGGCGGATGCTCGCGGTCGCGCTGGTGCTCGGAGCGCTCGCACTGATCGGCTTCAACGTCTCGCTGAACCGGGAGGCGAACGGCTGCTACACCGCCGCGAAGGCCTTCGGCGCGGTGGACGCCGCGAAGGACACCAAGGACCCGTGCATCAACATGATCTACGGCAGCTTCTTCGGCGACGGCTCCGGGAAGTCCTTCGAGGAGACCCAGCAGCCGGTGCCGACGTACCAGCTGGTCAAGAAGAACAAGCCGAAGTACCTGAAGTGGATCCAGAATCCCCCCGGCTACGACGTGGATCTCCTGGTCGGCACCGGGATGAGCTGCAACCTCGACCTGAGGGTCGAGGAGGCGGACGACAAGATCACCGTCCTCGTCGACAGCACGGCGCCGTGCCCGCAGGAGAGCAGCGTCTCGCTGACCGCGGTCAAGCTGAAGAAGCCGCTCGGCGACCGCAAGATCGTCACGGTCGACGACAAGCCGATGCAGGAGATCCACCCGGACGCCGACTCCTGGCCGACCGTCCTGAAGAAGCTGGTGACCGGCGGCTGATCAGCTGAGCTCGCGGGTCTGGGAGTCGTACTCGCGGAACGGGCGGTTGCGGGCGAGCAGGATCAGCAGGCCGACGATGCAGACGGTCGCGCCCCCGAGCAGCGCGATGGTCGGGGTGGTGAGCGAGGCCGCCGTACCCGCGACGAAGTCACCCAGGCGCGGTCCGCCGGCCACGACCACGATGAAGACACCCTGCAGCCGTCCGCGCATCGCATCCGGCGCGGCGGACTGCAGCACGGTGTTCCGGTACGCCGAACTCACCATGTCAGCCGCTCCCGACAACGCGAGCAGCGCGACCCCCAGCCAGATCGTCCGGGACAGCCCGAACAGACCGACCGCCGCCGCGTACACCGTGATCGCCACGACGATCGCCACGCCCTGACGGCGCACCCGGCTCACCCAGCCGGAGAACACCACGCCGAGCAACGCACCGAGCGCCGGAGCCGCCTGCAGCACACCGACCGTCTTGACTCCGCCGGCGAAGAACGCGCCCGCCACCGCCGGGAACAACGCCCGGGGCTGGGCGAACACCATCGCGAAGATGTCCGCGAGGAACGTCGCCAGCAGCGCCGGCGCCGCCCGCAGGAACGTGAACCCCTCGAGCACCGACCGCAGACCGGCGCGGCGGACCAGGCCGGTCGGCGGCACCGGAGGCAGCCGGAACAGCGCGTAGAGCGCCGCGGTGAACGTGATCACGTCGATCAGGTACGCCGCCGCGAACCCGTGCCAGGCGATCACCGCCACGCCCAGCAGCGGCCCGACCGTGAAGCCCAGGTTGAACGACGCCTGGCTGAGCGTGTTCGCGGCCGGCAGCAGCTCGGGCCGGATCAGCCGCGGGATGATCGCGGACCGGGCCGGGCCGTTCACCGCGAAACACGCCGACTGGCAGGCCACGACGGCGTACAGGATCCAGACCTGACCCCACTGCAGCTGCGACTGCAGCACCAGGATCATCGAGAGCAGCCACAATCCGGCCGACGAGACGAGCGCGAGAGTACGGCGGTCGATCGCGTCGGCCATCGCCCCGCCGTACAGCCCGAACACGATCAGCGGCACCAGCGAGCACAACCCGACCAGGCCAACCGCGAACGTCGAGTGCGACAGCGAGTACACCTGGATCGACACGGTCACCGCCGTCATCTGCTGCCCGAGCTGCGAGACCGTCGAACCCAACCACAACCGCCGGAAATCCGGTGACTCCTTGAGCGGGCGCGTGTCGGTCAGCAAAGGCACGATGACCAACTTATGTCATGTCGTGAACAGAGATCTCACGACGTGGAAACGTCGGCCCGGATCAGACCCTCGGGAAGTGTTGGTCGTCGAACGGTTCGCCGGCGGTCAGCCCGAGACCGTCGGTGACGACGTGGCCGCCGCCGGTGTAGGTGGTGGCGGCGTCGATGTAGATGTTGACGTGGGCGATCCGCGCATCGTCGGTGAGGTTCGGCGTCGCCGAGTGCGCCAGGTAGGCGTTGTGGAAGGTGCAGTCGCCGGCCCGCAGCGGGATCGTCAGCCGCTCCTCCCAGCGCAGGTCGGGTGCGGCCCGGAACATGTCGTCCCGATCGGCGAGATTCTGCGACCGCAGATCCTGGTGATGCTGCGAGCCCGGGATGAACGTCATGCACCCGCGCTCCACCGGTACGTCGACCAGCGCGATCCAGGCCGACAGTGAGGCCCGGGACCCGGCATGCGGCCAGTACGGCGCGTCCTGGTGGAACTCGGTCGCCGCGCCGTTGTGCGGCGGTTTGATCAGCAGCTGGTCGTGCCAGATCCGCACCGCCACCCCGGCCAGCGCGGCGGCGGCCGCGGCGAGCCGTGGGTCGAGGGTGAGCTCCCGGAGCACGGCGTTGTCTCGCCAGACGTTGACGTGCTGCTTGAAGATCGGCGACCCCTTCGAGTAGTCGTCGGCCGACTCGCTCGCGGCGACGGCGGCGTCGCGGAACCGGGCCGCCTCGTCGGCGGTGATGATGTTCTGGATCCGCACCACCCCATCCCGGCGGTAGGCGGAAATGCTCTCTTCATCGAGTACGACGGGTGCCGTAGGGTCGGTCGTAGTCATCGGGCTGCTCCTCGGAATCCGCTGGCAGGAAGGTGCTTCAAGCCTCGCCTGAAACGGCGTGAGCAGACAGGCAGTGGTTGACCAGAGACTTGACCGATCTTGACCTCCCGGAGGCGGTCGTGCACAACATCCTGAGCAGCGAGGTCTTCGCGGACCAGCGCCTCCCGGTGGCCGGCGAGCGGATCGAGCTCGCAGCCGACGTCGCGCCGCACAGTCACGCGTTCTTCGAGATCGCGGTCGTCGTCGCCGGTCGAGGCACCCATGTCTCGGCGGCCGGAGAGGTGGCGCTGCAGCCCGACTCGGTCGTCGTGTTGCGGCCGGGTGAGTGGCACGGGTACACCGATTGCGACGGCCTGGTGGTGCGCAACGCCTACCTCGGTGCGGACGTCTTCGGGTTGCTGTCCGGTGCGCTCGTACCCGGTCGTGAGGCGCCGTACGCGACGCACCCGGCCGTGCAGCACGCGATGCGTTTGCTGGAGGCAAGCATCGACGAGCCGTGGACGCTGGACCGGCTGGCCGCGCGGGTGAACCTCGCTCCCGGGTACCTGGTCCGGTTGTTCGGCCGGACCGCGGGGATCTCCCCGATGGCCTACCTGAACCGCCTCCGCGCCGAGCGGGCCGCGGGCCTGCTGATCGAGACCGAGCTGCCGATCGCGACCGTCGGGGCGATGGTCGGGTGGCACGACCCCAGCCATGCCACCCGCCGCTTCCGCGCCACCTTCGGCCTCAGCCCGACCCGCTACCGGTCGACCTTCCGGCCGTAGGCATGCCGCTACCGGGTGCGTTACAGCCGGTAGGCAAAGATGTGTGCATGACGTCCGTGCGCACGCCTGACCCGAACCCCGGCTGGCTCTCCGAGTTCGCACTCGCCGAGACCCGCTCGCGGGTGCCGATCCTGTACGTCGAGGCAGTCCCGGCCCGGGTGGACACCCTCGGCCAGATCGAGCACATCGGGGTGCTGCTGCGCACCTCGGCCGCGACCGGCGAGATCACCCGGACCCTGGTGTCGGGCCGCGTCCTGCACGGCGAGTCGATCCGCGAGGCTCTCCAGCGCAACATCGAGAAGGACCTCGGCCCGTCCGCGTTCCCCCGGTTGCCCTCCACCCTGGTGCCGGCCACGGTCGCCGAGTACCTGCCGTTTCCCGGCGTCACCCCGCTGCACGACCCCCGTCAGCACGCGGTCGCTCTCGTGTACGTCGTACCGGTCACGGGTGAGTGCGACCCGCGGCAGGACGCGCTCGAGCTGACCTGGCTGACACCGGCCGAGGCCCTCCAGCCGAGCCTGCTCGCCGACCTCGAAGGTGGCCGCGGGCAACTCCTCAAGCAGGCCCTCGCCTGGTCCGGCGCCAACGTCTGACCCGGCTCACCAGAGCAGCCGGCCCTCCTCGGCGTACACCTCGCCGGTCGGACCGTCTGGCCCGAGGGTTGCCAGCCGGACCGCGACGGCGGCACCTTCTTCCGGTGTGCGCGCCGCGTCCCAGCCACCCATGTCGGTGGCGCAGTTTCCGGGGTCGGCCGCGTTCACGAGGATGCCTGTGCCGCGCAGCTCGTTGGCCAGCATCACCGTGACCATGTTCACCGCGGCCTTCGACGAGTTGTAGCCGAGCGTCAGTACGGTCGACATCCGCGACTCCGGATCGCCGACCTGGGCGAACGACGCCAGCGACGTCGACATGTTGACGACGCGTGCCCGTTCGGCCCGGGACAGCAGCGGCAGCATCGCCTGTGTCACCGAGACCAGCCCGAGCACGTTGGTCTCGAACGCCTCCCGCAGTACGCCGATCCCCACCTCCGACACCGCGTCGTCGCCGGCCGGGATGATCGCCGCGTTGTTCACCAGCACGTCCAGGCGCCCGTACGCGGTTTCGATCCACTCGGCCGCGGAGCGCACCGACTTCTCGTCTGTCACCTCCAGCTGGATCCGGATCGCGTCGATGCCCTCGGCAACCAGTTCCTTGACGGCGAGCTCACCGCGGGCCAGGTCCCGCGAGCCCACCAGCACGGTGAACCCGGCCTGCCCGAGCTGTCGTGCGATCTCCTTGCCGATGCCTTTGTTGGCGCCCGTGACGAGCGCGATCTTGGTCGTGTTCATGCGGTCCAGGCTGGTGCGGTCCGGCCGCGCGAGGCAGAGCGAGCCGAGGCTGGGACCGGCAGTCCCTGGTTGGGCCTCGGCACGACTGCGATCCTGGGAGCATGGATCGGGGACAGCTGGCGGAGTTCTTGCGGGTACGGCGGGAGGCGTTGCAGCCGTCCGACGTAGGCCTGCCCGCGGGACTGCGACGGCGAACGCCCGGGTTGCGGCGCGAGGAGGTCGCGAGCCTCGCGACCATGTCGACCGACTATTACACCCGGCTCGAGCAGGGCCGCGGTCCGCGCCCGTCCCGCCCGGTGCTGACCGGCCTGGCCCGCGCACTGCGGTTGTCCGACGACGAACGTGATCACCTGTTCCGGCTGGCCGGTGAGCAACCCGGTCCGCCGCCGGGTCCACCGGCCGACGTGCGGACCGGCGTACTGCGGATGCTGGGGCGACTCGACGTACCAGGGCTGGTGCTGGACGCGAAGTACGACGTACTCGCATGGAACCCGCTCGCGGCGGCCCTGATCACCGACTTCTCCGCGTTACCGCCGCGGGACCGGAACCTGCTGCGCCTGCGGTTCCTGACCGACCGGCAGGCAGAGCTGTTCGGCGAGGATGCGACCCGGGAGTTTGCCCGAGAGGCGGCCGCCGACCTGCGGGCGGCGACCAGCACCTACCCGGACGACCCGGCGATCGGCCGCCTGGTGACTGATCTGCTCGCTGGGAGCGCGGAGTTCGCGGAGATCTGGGCGCGGCACGAGGTGGGCCGGCAGCAGACCCTGTGCCAGACGATCTTCCATCCGGAGGTCGGCCGGATCGACGTGATCTGCGAGGTCCTGGTCATCCCGGAACGCGACCAGCGGGTCGTGCTGTACACAGCCGAGCCCGGCTCCCCCTCCGACCAGGCGCTGCGGCTCCTCGACGTGATCGGCACGCAGGAGCTGACAACCGGAACCTGATGCAGCTCGACTACGTCCGGGTGTACCGCCCTAGGGAGGTACACCCGGAGGTATCGGCTACTGGCCGCTGAAGGTGAAGCTCGAGCCGGGCTCCTTGAAGACGTCGCCGTCGCGGGAGTTCGTGATGGTGACGTTGCTGAGGTTGGCGCTGCCGCGAGCGCCGCCCATCGCGAGGATGCCGGAGCCGTTGTTCGATTTGTCGATCCGGAGGTTGGTCAGGGCAACGTTCGGCATCTCCCCACCGCCGGTCTTGAACTGGATCCCGTCGTACGTCGAGTCGTAGATCTCGGTGTCACGAATCGTCACCCCGGGGATCGGCAGGTTCGACGGGAACAGCGTGATCGCACCGAACTCCTGATCCTCGTTCCAGAACGCCCCGCCACAGCGGTAGAGCGCGTTGTTGGCGATCAGGGTCGTCCCCGAGAACGGCAACGGGTCGTGGTCGGTCGCCAGCATGATGCCGGGGTAGTTCATCGTGTCGTAGATCCGGTTGTTCTCGATCTTGTTGCCGTAGCCGCCGTAGATCGCGATGCCGTTGGCCCGCCACGGCAGCTGGACGGTGTTGTTCGTGAACGAGTTGTCGTGGCCGATGTCGATCGACTGATCCTTCACGTACTTGTTCGCCCAGACCGCCAGCGCGTCGTCACCGGTAGTCCGGAAGGACGAGTTGAACACCTTGGAGTTGCGGGTGCCGTTGGAGAAGTTGATGCCGTCGGCGTAGGTGTCCCGGATCCGCATGCCGCTGAACTCGAGCCCGTCGGCCGGTCCCCACAGTTCGGGGATGTTGTCGTAGTCGCGGCCGACCCAGACCCCGACGTTCGAGTGCTCGATCCAGACGTTGTTGATCTTCGTCCCAGGCCCGAACCGGCCGTTCAGCGCGACACCACCCTCGGCGTTCCCGTCACCACCGCGGATCCGGCCGGACCCGAAGATCGCGAGGTCCGAGAGTTGCACGTTCTTGTCGATGTCGAAGCCGAAGTTGCCCTCGTGCGGGTGGTTGATGCCGCCGGCGTTCTGCGGCTCGATGGTCGAGTAGAGCTGCGAGTACCACATGCCCGCGCCGCGGATCGTGGTGTTGCTGATCCCGACCTGGTTGTACTGACCCCGGTTCAGCGGGTCGTCGGTGAGGATCTTCTTCTCCTGCCGCCACTGGCCGGCCGGGATCCAGACGCAGCTGATCACGCCGTTCTGGTCGTCGGTGACGGCCCGCTGGATCGCGTCCGCGTCGTCGATCCCGTCGTTCGGCACCGCGCCGTACTGGGTGATCGACGTACAGCCGGCCGGTTGGGTCAGCTGCGGGGCCACCTGCTCCAGGTCGACCATGTCGATGATGTAGAACGACGCGGTGTCGCCGGAGTCGCGCTGCAACTTGAACTTCGTGCCGGCCGGGTATGACGTACCGAGCAGCGCGTGTGATTCGTCGAAGAGCCGGCGGGCGTCGCCGCCCGGGGTGTTGGTGAGCGCTTCGGGACCATCGCTGTTGCCGTAGAGCCAGCTGTTGTGCGACGACAGCGTGAGCTTCTGCTGGAACGCGCCGTCGACGTACAGGCTGATCGTTGCCTCGAGCCCCTGCCCGTTGGCCGAGTCGGGGATCGAGTTGCGGACCACGATCGAGTTGGTCGGCACGGTCGAGGTGAACTCGACGAACTGGCCGGTCGAGTTCAGCCGGACCGACTGGCGGCCGGACGATTCGGTGGCGAAGTTCGTGTGACCGAAGGTGCGCAGCGTGTCGGACGTGAGCAGCGTACCGGTGTAGTCGGCGGCTTCCGCCTCGTACGACGTGTAAGGTACGGCGGCACCGCGGCCGACCACGATCGCCCTGGTGAGGGTGTTGTTGTTCTCGTTGATCTCGGCCACCGTGCTGGTGGCATCGGCGGTCGCGACCAGGTTCGCTCCACCGTTCGTGGCGGTCCAGGTGCCGGAGATCGCGACGTTCGCGGTGGCTCCGGCGGCGATCGATCCGGAGCTGCCGTTCAGGGTGGTCCCGCCGACGGTCACCCGGGTCGTGCTGGCCGCGGCGGTCGTTGTACCGCGGTTGTTGACGGCAACGGTGAACGAGAGCTGGGTGCCTGCAGCGGGGTTGGCCGGGTTGGAGGTGATGCCGGTGACCTGGAGGTCGGGGCCGGCGGCTTGGGCGACCTGCAGCTGGTTGGTTGCCTGGAGCGTGTTGTTGGACTCGCTCTGCTCGGTCACCGTGTTTCCGGCGTCGGCGACCGCGGCGACCGTGTAGTTGCCTTGGGCACAGGTTCCGGCGTTGGCGGCGACAGTGGTCGAGGCACCGGCGGCGAGAGCGCCGACGCTCGCGGTGCCCGCGACCGAACCGCCGAGCAGGAAGTTCAGGCTGCTCGCGGGAGCGGCTGCGGAGCCGTTGTTCTTGACCGTCGCTTGCAGGGTGATCGGCGTGGTCTCGGTCGGGTCGGCTGGGGTCCAGTCGACGGCGGTGACCACGAGGTCCGGGTTCGGCGCCGCCGTCCCGAAGACCTGGAACTCGGCGACCTGGCCGCCGGGGGCGCCGGTGTTGGTGACGAACTGGAGCCGGATGTCGGCGTACCGGCCGGTGACCGGGATCGTGATCGAATTCCCGCCGCTGTTCGGGTTGAACTGGTAGTCGGTCCGCGGCTTGATCGAGGTGAAGCCGGTGGCCGCCTGCTCACGGCCGAGGACCTCGATGCTCTGGGTCCGCGGGCCCCAGACCGGGTCGGGGTTGAGCTTGACCACGAGCGAACTCAGGTCGGCGTTCGCGCCGAGCTTGACGGTCAGCGTGGACGGGAAGCCGTTGGACTCCCAGTACGTGCCGACGTTGCCGTCGTTCGCGTTCGTGGGGATGAAATTGAAGGCCGAGCTCGACGCCTCGATCGGCTTGCCGGTGGCGAGATCGGTACCGGTCGGAGGTTCGACGGGCCCGCCACCAGGTCCGCCCAGATCGAACTCCGAGAGTTGGGCGGCCGGCCAGGCGGTGTTCGCGGTGAAGGTCAGCCGGACGTAGCGGGTCGAGGTGTTCGTGAAGTCGATGGTGACCGTGTTGGTCCCGCTGAAGGAGTACGCAGTACTGCCGGCGATCGTGCTGTACGACGAACCGTTCGTACTGCCCTGGACCGTGAGCGTCTGACTCCGTGGACCCCAGGAGGCCGGGAGCTTGAGCGTCACCTGGTTGACGTCGGTGGCGGCGCCGAGGTCGGCCTGGATCCACTGCGGGAAGGCGTTGTTGGTGCTCTCCCAGTAGGTGTTCTGGTTGCCGTCGCCGGCGTTGCCGCTCGGGTACTCGCCGAGCGAACTGCCGGCCGACAGGGTCTTGGAGAGGTTGGCGGTGACGGCCGCGGTCGCGTGTCCTGGCAGCAGCAGCCCGGCTGCTACCAGGACGAGCGCGAGCAGCAGTCTCCGGACATTCGTGGGATGCATCGAGGGGTCCTCCGTCGGGGCGGTGGGAGAGACGACTCTGTGCTACAGAAATTGCATGACTTTGCTGACTTCTTGCAGCACAGGTAGCCGAATGTTGCAACACCCCTCGCCCTACGTCAACAGTTCGCCACCCAAAGGAACACCCCACCCCGCTGCGCGGGGTGGGGTGGTGAGCAAGTGAGGACGCGTCAGCGCCGTCCCCCCCAACTACCGCCCGGCGCAGCCGGGCGGGGCTGGGGTTAGGCGCGGCGTTGGGTGGCCCAGTCGCGGACCAGCTCGATCCGCTCCTTCAGCTGAGTGGAGGAGGCGTGGGCTGCGGCGGGGCCGCCGAGTTTGCGGCGGAGGTCGTTGTGGATGACGCCGTGCGGCTGACCGGTGCGGTGGTGCCAGGCCGCGACCAGGCCGTTCAACTCGCGGCGCAGCAAGGAGACCTGCTCGTGCGTGGCCAGCTCCGTCGGCGTGGGATCCTCACGCTCGTCGCCCGACGACCGCTTGGTCCGCTTCTGCGCGGCGATCGACTTCGCCTGCCGCTCACGCAGCAGCTCCCGCACCTGATCGGGCTCCAGCAACCCGGGCAGGCCGAGAAAGTCGAGCTCCTCGTCCGACGCCTGGTCGCCACCGGTCCCGTAGTCGCCGCCGTCGAACACGACCCGGTCGAAGCTCGCATCCGACCCGAGCGCCTCGAATTTCGCGTCCAGCTCGTCGCTGGCGCCCTCGGCCTGGTTTGCCTTCGCGAGCAGGTCGTCCTCGAGCGCGAATATGTCACCGTCTTCGTTGCTGTTCTTCCGCCCGAGCACGTGGTCCCGCTCGACCTCCATCTCGGCGGCGAAGCTCAGCAACCGCGTCACCGACGGCACGAACACCGACGCCGTCTCACCGCGCTTCCGGGCCCGGACGAACCGCCCGACCGCCTGCGCGAAGAACAGCGGCGTCGAGGTCGGCGTGGCGTAGACCCCGACCGCGAGCCGCGGCACGTCGACGCCCTCGCTGACCATCCGGACCGCGACCATCCACCGCGAGTCCCCCTCGGAGAATTTCGCGATCTTCTTGCTCGCCGCCTTCTCGTCGGACAGCACGACCGTGGGCGCTTCTCCGGTCAGCTCGCGCAGGGTCTTCGCGTACGCCCGGGCGGTGTTCTGGTCGCCGGAGATGACCAAGGCGCCGGCGTCCGGCATGTGCCGCCGGACCTCGGTCAGCCGCTTGTCCGCGGCCGCCAGCACTGCCGGCATCCACTCGCCGGCCGGGTCGAGCGCCGTACGCAGGGCCTGCGCGGTGAGGTCCTTGGTCAATGGCTCACCCAACCGCGCCGCGACCTCGTCACCGGCCTTCGTCCGCCACCGCATCTCACCGGAGTACGACATGAAGATCACCGGACGTACGACGTGATCCTGCAGCGCGTGACCGTACCCGTAGGTGTAGTCCGCCTTGCTCCGCGCGATGCCGTCCGCGCCGTGCTCGTACGTGACGAACGGGATCGGGTTGTCGTCGCTGCGGAACGGCGTACCGGTCAGGCAGAGGCGGCGGGTCGCGGGCTCGAACGCCTCCCGGACACCGTCACCCCAACTGAGCGCGTCGCCGCCGTGGTGCACCTCGTCCAGGATCACCAGTGTCTTGAACCGCTCGGTCCGGACCCGGAAGGCCAGCGGGTTGACCGCGATCCCGGCGTACGTCACCGCGACGCCCTGGAAGTCCTTGTTCGTCTTGCCGCGCCGGCCGGCGAACGCGGGGTCGATCGCGATCCCGGCCTTGTCGGCCGCGTCGGCCCACTGGACCTTCAGGTGCTCGGTCGGCGTCACCACCGTCACCCGCTCGATCAACCGCCGGTGCAGCAGTTCGGCGGCCACGGTGAGCGCGAAGGTCGTCTTACCTGCGCCCGGTGTCGCCACGGCCAGGAAGTCCCGCGGCTGGTTCTCGAGATATTGGTTGAGCGCCTCCGCCTGCCAGGCCCGCAACTTGCTGGCGGTCCCCCAGGCGGCGCGATCCGGATACGCCGGCGGAAGCACGGCTGGTCCAGCTGGCACGCTCGAATCCACGGACGGCATACTCCCCCGCTAGTCGACTGTCGGCCGTGCAGGAACGTTACCCGAGATCCTCACAAGAACAGATTCGCCGGGACCACCGTCACGTCATACGGACTCGTCAACCGCGCTTCCTGCTCACCCGTGACCTTCGCGACCTGCGCATATGCGCCATCGTGCATCTCCCACACGATCAGGCTCGGCGTGTCGGGATCCACCACCCAGTACGCCTGGCACCCCGCAGCCTCGTACCGCGACCACTTGAGCATCAGGTCGAACCGTCGCGTGCTCGGGGACAGCACCTCCACGGCCAGCAGCGGCGGGCCCGGCAGATCGTGCTCGGTGAAGTCGCCGCGGCGCGCAACGAGCAGGTCCGGCTGCACAATCGTGTCCTGCGCCAGGACGACGTCGAACGGCGCGAACAGCACCTGCAGATCCGGTGGGCAAGCATCGAACAGTGTCCGATAGATCCCCGCTGAGACGGTCTGATGCCGCCACGACGGCGCGGGCGTCACCAGCAACACCCCGTCGATGAGCTCGTAGCGGTGCCCGTCGTCGGGCATCCGGTCGAGGTCGTCCCTGGTCAGCGGTGCGGACGGCCGCCAGGGCACGGACGGTGGGGTGGGAATCGGTTCCACGAGGGTCATGTTGCCTCCTTCGGTTGCTCACACCTAGAACATGCCGTGATCTGCCCCGGGTTGCCCCCGGGGATCTGGTGGCTGTGGAAAAGTTCCCGGTTTGGCTGGTGGGGCGTCCTACACTCTGGGGTATGAGTACTCAGCTGACCCCTGGCGCCGAGACGGTTGTTGATGAGCGGACGCAGCCGTCGCTGCAAGAGCCTGGCGATCACGAGCGGTTCTCGCACTACGTGCCGAAGGACAAGCTGACCGAGGCGATGGTGATGGGCACGCCGGTGGTCGCGCTCTGCGGCAAGGTGTGGGTGCCGAGCCGGGACCCGCAGCGGTTCCCGGTCTGCCCGGAGTGCAAGGAGATCTGGGACTCGCTCAACCCGGGTGACGACGAGGGCGGCGAGTAGGCCCCGTCGGGTCGGGGCCGTGCCAGGGGGCGCGGCCTCAGTTCTGGGTGGGATCGTCCGGGTACGTCGCCAGGTAGGCCATCTGGTCGTTCTGGCGGCGCAGTACCCGGCGCCACAAGGTGTCCGGGTGCAGGCTGAACACGTCGTCGGGTTGCGACTCGACGACGTACCAGGCACCCTCGGTGATCTCGCCCTCGAGTTGCCCGCTGGACCACCCGGCGTACCCGGCGAAGATGCGCATCCGCTGGATCGCGCCCTCCAGCAACGCCGGCGGCACGTCCAGGTCGATCAGCCCGATCCGCCCGAAACACTCCCGCCAGCCCGGCGGGTCGGCGGACTCGATCACCTCAGCGACGGCGAGCGCGCTGTCGGTGCCGACCGGGCCGCCCATGAACAGCACGCCGGGCTCGTTCACCGTCGTGGACCAGTCCGGGAGCACCCGGTCCACGGCCAGGTCGGCCGCGCGGTTCACGACCACCCCGAGCGCGCCGTCGTCGTCGTGATCCAGCAGCAGGATCACCGACCGACGGAAGGGCGGCTCGTCGAGCAACGGGGTCGCCACAAGCAGCGCACCGGTCAGGGTCGAGGCCGTCATGCATCCATCATGTCGTGCCCCGCAACCGAGTACTACGGAGCACCCGGAACGCGAGCCAAGTCCCCAGTGCGACCCCGGTCAGATCGGCGAGCGCGTCGAACGGATCGCCGTCGCGCTGGGGCAGCAGATAGTGCTGCACGATCTCGCTGACGATCGCGTTCGCGACCAGTGCCGCCAGCAACCAGCGCGCCGGCACCCCGACCTTCAGCCCGAGGAACGCGACGGCCGCGAACAGGAAGAAGTGCGCGATCTTGTCGACCTGCGGGATCCCGACGTGCGGACCCGCCTCCCGCGGCGCGTAGACGCCGTACAACTGCAGGGCGACGGCGACGACGAACGCGATCCGCCACGCCCACACCGTCACCCGCGACCCGGTCGTCGGCCCCGTCAGCGTAGAAGTCACCCAACCACCGTACTCACAGCGACGGAGAGTCGTCGGGGAAGACCTCCGCCGCGGGTGCCTTGCCGCCGGCCGCGTCGCGGACAGCGTGCGCGACCATCGTGTGCACCTCCGGGTGGAACACGCTGGGCACGATGTAGTCCGCGTTCAGCTCGTCGTCGGTGACGACACCGGCCAGCGCCTTTGCAGCGGCCAGTTCCATCTGGATCGACACCTTCGACGACTGCGCGTCGAGCAAGCCGCGGAAGACACCCGGGAAGACCAGCACGTTGTTGATCTGGTTCGGGAAGTCGCTGCGCCCGGTCGCCACCACGGCCGCGTGCTCGTGCGCCGCGGCCGGGTCGACCTCCGGGTCCGGATTGGCCAGCGCGAAGACGATCGCGTCCTTGTTCATGGTGGCGATGTCGGCGCCGTTCAGGATGTTCGGCGCGGAGACGCCGATGAACACGTCCGCCCCGCTCAGCGCACCCTTCAGGTCACCGCTGTACTTCGCCGCGTTGGTGTTCTCCGCGATCCAGCGCAGCTCCGGCGACAGCCCGTCGCGTTCGGTGTGGATGACTCCGGCGATGTCGGCGACGATCGTGTCCCGCACGCCGGCCTCGATCAGCAACTTCAGGATCGCGGTCCCGGCCGCACCCGCGCCGGACAGCACCACCCGGACCTCACCGATGTCCTTGCCGACCACCCGCAAGGCGTTGAAGAGCGCCGCCAGCACCACGACCGCCGTACCGTGCTGGTCGTCGTGGAAGACCGGGATGTCCAGCTCCTCGCGCAGCCGGGCCTCGATCTCGAAGCAGCGCGGGGCGGAGATGTCCTCCAGGTTGATCCCGGCGAACCCGGGCGCGATCGCCTTGACCACCTGGATGATCGCCTCCGGGTCCTGGGTGTCCAGGCACAGCGGCCACGCGTCGATCCCGGCGAACCGCTTGAACAGCGCCGCCTTGCCCTCCATCACCGGCAGCGCGGCCTTCGGCCCGATGTTGCCCAGCCCCAGTACGGCGGAACCGTCGGTGACCACCGCGACACTGTTGCGCTTGATCGTCAGCCGGCGCGCGTCCTCGGGGTTGGCCGCGATCGCCAGGCAGACCCGCGCCACACCCGGCGTGTAGATCATCGACAGGTCGTCGCGGTTGCGGATCGGGTGCTTGGCCTCCATCGAGATCTTGCCACCGAGGTGCATCAGGAAGGTCCGGTCCGAGACCCGGGCGATCTCGACGCCCGGCACGGCGCGCATCGCCTCGACCAACCGGCCGGCGTGCTCGGTGTCGGCCGCGGCGCAGGTGACGTCGATCCGCAGCCGCTCGTGGCCGGACGCGGTCACGTCGAGCGCGGTGACCAGACCGCCGGCCTGCTCGACCGCGGTCGTCAGCTTGCTCACCGTCGAGCCACCCGCGGGCACCTCGAGGCGAACGGTGATGGAGTACGAAACACTCGGCAAGGCAGTCACGCGGGTGATCCTCTCATGTCACTGGTAAGCCCTGGGGGTTCCGTACGTAAAGAACACACCTGGAGGTTCTGCGCCGTAGCGAGCAGGTGCTCGGCGGGGTGCAGCGCAAGGCGGAGGGCGGGGCTCGGAGTGGGGTTCTCCGTGCCCCGCCCTCCAACGCGGCGCTG
>NZ_JBEZYF010000094.1:0-31140 GCF_040638415.1 Kribbella sp. NPDC026596
CCACCCGCTACGACAAACTCGCCACCATCTACCGAGGCGGCCTCGTCCTACGCGCCATCACACTCTGGCTTCGCGAATAAGGAGACACGCCCTAGTGCCGGTGGACGACGTGGCCGCCGCCGTGGCCGAGCGCATGGATCGCCAGCGCATCCTTGTTGAAGGCGGGCACACCTTCGCCTTCGTACTCGAAGAAGCTGCCTTGCGCTACCAGGTCGGCGGACCGGAGGTGCTGGCCGGGCAACTGCGCCACCTCCTCGACATCATGCAACTGGCCTCTGTGAGCCTCGGCGTGATCCCGGCAACTGTGGACCGGACACCACGGTGGCCGGTCGAAGACTTCTACATCTTCGACAACGCTCAAGCCAACGTCGAGCTCGTGTCGGGATTCCTGACAATCACGCAGCCCCGCGAAATCGCCATGTACGCCGAGACCTTCGCTGCGCTCGCCAAGCTCGCCGTCTACGGTTCCGCGGCGCGCACCCTCATGAAGGCCGCGCTCGCCGGCATACCTGCCTGATTCACTGCCCGGGCAGAGGCCGCGCGCAAGTTCGCGCAAGTTCGTCGAGGCGGCCGCCTGTCACCTCTTACCGTCACGACGTGACCAAGGGGCTGATCTCTCTCACCGGTGCGAGTGGCTACTCGCTGTTTGGCAATCGCCCGACGACACGGTCTGACAATGGCGAGTCGAAGGCTGAAGCACAGCAGGCCTACGCCTACCTCCGTCGGCATCTCCTGATGTTCGAGTCGGAGGTCAACCGCACCAAGCAGCGGTTGACATACTTTGCGGTGGAGTCAGGTTTTGAGCTCTCCGCCACCTTTGTAGAGGAGGTAGAGACGGGGCCGTTGGCCTTTGAGCGGCTGCTGCAAGCGGTCATCCGGGACAAGGTCGAAGTGGTGATCCTCCCGAGTATGTTGCACTTCGCCGTTCTCGGAGCTCCGACCCATGTCAAGGACTACTTCGAGGCCGCAACTGAGGCACGCGTTGTCACCATCCTTGGCGCGGTGCCCCGCGAGCCCGAGTTGTTGCCCAGGACTCCAACTCTGCTCCGCAGAACTCTCCGACCCTGTACAAGACCGACGGGGGAAGCTGTTGATCCAAGTGCAAGAGATCACCGCGGATGACCTGACCGAGCTGACGGGCAGCTTCAAGCGCAGCATGGTGCATCTGGAAGCTCGTGACGCCTACGGAACCGATACCGAGTTGCCCCATCTGGCCAAGTGGCTCGCGGGAGAACCGGATGACTTCGCCTGGTTGCAGGACTGGTGCGAGAAGATCGCAGCTCACGTGAACGCCGGTCGATCTGCGAGGAGGATCAAGATCGTCTCCGAGCCGCTCAGCGACTATCAGCGGTGGGCTTACGGCGCCTTCACACCGATCGCCGAAGCTGGCGAAGACATCCACTGGGTCCCACGGCCGCGCGTCTCAACCGTCGGTATCCCGGGCAACGATTACTACCTCTTCGACGGCAAGCGAGTTGTCTTCCTCCACTACGCCGGTACCGGACTGAACACCAGCTTCACCACGACGACCGATCGAGAGGTAGTCGAGATGTGCTCGTCCGCTTTCGAGAAGGTCTGGGCGCTGTCGATCCCCCACAGCGAGTACAAGTCCACCTGACGCTTGATGCGCCTGCACATATCAAGCAGCAAGTTGAGCGGCTTCTAGGGGCGGTCCTACCTGACCGGTGCGGCGGCGTCTTGATCCCTGCGGCGGCGCCGCCGCGCCGTACCACTTGAGCCGCGCCGCCTCCGCCAGGGCTGAAATTAAGGTGGCGGTGGTGTCGATGTGGGGTGGGGGTGTTCGTGTAGGTGGTGTCAGCACGTAGCGGGAGGTTGGGATGAATCAGTACTTGCTGAGCATTTATCAGCCGGATGGGCCGCCGCCTGGCCCGGATGTGTTGGGGCCGATCTTGCGGGAGTTGGAGGCGTTGAACGGGGAGATGCAGGCGGCGGGGGTTTGGGTGTTTGCTGCCGGGTTGCATCCGCCGGAGACTGCGACTGTGTTGAAGGCGTCCGATGACGAGGTGCTGGTGACGGATGGGCCGTTTACCGAGGGGAAGGAGCACCTTGGGGGGTTCACCGTGATCGAGGTCGAGGATCTGGATGCCGCGCTGGGGTGGGCTCGGCGGTTGGCGAAGGTGTTGCGGCCGTTGTCGGTTGAGGTCAGGCCGTTTCAGTCGTGAATTCTGAGATCGCCGGGGTGTTCCGGGCTGAGCATGGGCGGGCGGTTGCCGTGCTGGCCCGGGTGTTCGGCGATCTGGAGATTGCCGAGGACGCGGTGCAGGACGCGTTTGCCACGGCGGTCGAGAAGTGGCCGGAGACCGGCGTACCGCCGAGTCCGGCTGGGTGGATCATCACGACCGCCCGGAACCGGGCGATCGACAAGTTGCGGCGTGAGTCGGCGCGGGCGGACAAGCAGGCCCAGGCCGCGCTGCTGCGCGCGCAGGACGAACCAGTGGAGGAGGGCGCCGTGCACGACGACCGCCTCCGGCTGATCTTCACCTGCTGCCACCCGGCGCTGGCGCTGAACGTTCGCGTCGCGCTCACGCTCCGGATGCTCGGCGGCCTGACCACGGCTGAGATCGCGCACGCGTTCCTTGTCCCGGAGCCGACGATGGCGCAGCGCCTGGTTCGCGCCAAGGCGAAGATCCGCGCGGCCGGCATCCCCTACCGCGTGCCGTACGAAGCCGATCTACCCGAGCGCGTCCGCGGTGTACTGGCGGTCGTCTACCTGATCTTCAACGAGGGGTACGCCGCCTCGTCCGGCGAAAGCCTCGTCCGCGACGAACTGAGCGCCGAGGCGATCCGTCTCGGTCGACTCCTGGTGGAGCTCATGCCGGATGAGCCCGAGGCAGCCGGTCTGCTCGCCCTCATGCTCCTCCAGCAGTCCCGCCGTCCCGCCCGAGTCGCCGCCGACGGCTCGCTGATCCGCCTCTCCGACCAGGACCGCGCCGTATGGGACCGCGCGCTGATCGACGAAGGCCAAGACCTGGTACGCCGTTGCCTCCGCCGCAACCAACCCGGTCCGTACCAACTCCAGGCAGCCATCAACGCCGTCCACTCCGACGCCACCACCGCCGCGGACACCGACTGGCGCCAGATCCTCCAGCTCTACGACCACCTCCTCACCCTCGAACCCACTCCAGTCGTCGCCCTCAACCGCGCCGTCGCCGTCGCCGAGGTACACGGCCCAGCCGCAGCCCTAGCCCTCGCCGACGACCTCGACCTCGGCTCCTACTACCTCTTCCACGCCATCCGAGCCGACCTGCTCACCCAACTGAACCGCCGAGCCGAGGCCCAAACCGCCTACGCCACCGCCCAGTCCCTAACCACCAACCAGGCCGAACAAAACTTCCTCCAGTCCCGCCTCGATCGGCTTTGACTGTCGGTGGTGCCTGACAGGCTTCCGCGCATGACGGAGCCGCCTGCACTGCACAACTGGCACATCGAGCCGCGGGAGTACGCGCGCCAGGAGAGCCGGCGCGGCCGCCGACATGCATACGAGCATCTCGATCCATCGCGGACTGCTCTGGTCGTCGTGGACATGGTGCCGTTCTTCGTCGGGCTCGGCGGGTACCAGCAGGGCATCGTGCCGAACATCAGCCGGCTCGCGGCCGGACTGCGCTCGGCCGGCGGGACCGTCGCCTGGGTGGTGCCCGGGTACACCGAGCCGACCGCGGTGGATGTCGAGTTCCTCGGTGCGGAGGTGGCCAAGCTGTTCGCTGAGTCCGGTGGGAGCGGGCCGGTGCGCGAGCGGATCTGGTCGGAGTTCGAGGTCGATGCCGCGGATTTGCTGGTGGAGAAGACTGCGGCCAGCGCCTTCTTCCCTGGGTATTGCGACCTCCATGAACAACTGTCCGAGCGCGACATCGACACCGTGCTGATCACCGGCACCGTGGCCAACGTCTGCTGCGAGTCGTCCGCCCGGGATGCGAGCACGCTCGGCTACCGCGTGCTGATGGTCGCCGACGCCAACGCCGCCCGCCGCGATGAGGACCTCAACGCCACGCTCTACACCGTGTACCGGACATTTGGTGACGTCAGGACCACGTCCGAGGTACTCGCGCTCCTCGGCGACTAATCCGCCGAGGCCAGGTCTGGCGGTGGGGGCGGCGGGCGGGTCCGGGGGTTGGGACGGGGAACCGGTGGGCTTGAACAGGTTATTGCTTGTCCAAGCCCACCACGAGGTGTCCGAAGCCCCCGGCCGGATGCCTCTAGCGGGACTTGCGCTTGTCGCGGCGTGAGCGGTCGGTGCGGTCTCGGTGGGTGGTGTACGGGGAGCGGCGGGCCGGGGGGCGGGTTATGCGGAGGAGGAGGCCGGCTACGGCTCCGGCGGCGGCGCCGAAGAGGGCGGCGAAGGGGGAGAGGGCGATGGCTGAGTGGGTCCAGTCGGTGTGGTCGGGGCCGCTGGTGAACCAGGCGAAGGCGACGCTGACGACGACCATCACGAACGCGCCGAAGACGGCGCCCGACACCGCCTCACGGCTGCCCATGTCACCACGGTAAGCGCGCCGCGGCGATGTGGACCGCCGAGTGGGCGTGCCGTCTGCAGGAGGTCGGTGAGTTGTCGCCGGGATGTGGAATGTGGGGTGGGCGCGCCGCCGGATTCAGTAGGGTCCGGGATGTGCGGGGATTCGAAGTGGTGTGTGAGGTGGAGCCGCCGACGCGGCCTGATTTGAAGAAGGTGCGGCACCAGATCGGCGTGATGAGCCCGATCGCGGACGCCTTCCTGATCCCGGACAACCACATCGGCCGGGCCACCGTGTCGAGTGTCGCGGTGGCGAACGAGGTCCAGGCGATGGGCTCCCGCGGGATCGCCTGCCTGAACTCGCGGGATCGCAACCTCCTCGGGTTCAAACGAGATCTCCTGACGGCAGCGGCGTACGGCGTCGAGCAGTTCCTCTTCGTTCACGGAGACGACCCGGCCGAGGGTGCCCGGACCAGCCAGCTGACGGTTCGCACGATGATCGAGCAGGCTCGCCAGACCTCGTACCCGGGCTGCAACCCCTTCCAGGTCGGCGCGGCCACCCGCCTCCGCCCGGTCCCGCGCTGGAAGGCGGAGGCCGACTTTCTGTACGTCCAGGTCAGCTACGACCTCGACGAGCTGCTGCGCTGGCGGGACAGTGTCGCCCTCGACATTCCCGTGTACGCCGGGGTGATGGTGCTCGCGTCAGCCAAGATGGCGCACAACCTGGCCTCCCTGCCGCAGCTGAAGATCCCGGAGACCCTGATCGACGCGGTCGAGCTGGATCGCGACGCCGGGGTGGATCATGCTTGTGAGCAGATTCTGGAGATCCGTGACTCCGGCGCCTTCGACGGCGTTCATCTGATACCGGTCAGCCGCTACCGCCAGGTTGCTGCCCGGCTCGAGCGCGAACTCCGACCGCCCCGGGTCGCACCGGATCGGGCCGGAACCGACTAGTCTCCTGCAAGCAGGGGTTGTACTGACGGGAGGTGGGAACGTGGGTGTGCCTGGCAAGGGGTTGATCGAGGGGCTGAAGGTCACCGCGAAGACGCTGGCCCGCCGGTCCGTCACCGAGCAGTACCCGGATGTCCAGCCGGAGTTGCCGCCGCGCACCCGCGGGGTGATCGCGCTGCTGGAGGAGAACTGCACGTCCTGCATGCTGTGCGCCCGGGAGTGCCCGAGCTGGTGCATCTACATCGACTCGCACACCGAGACCGCGCCGTCGGTCGGTGAGCAGGCCCGGGAGCGCAGCCGGAACGTGCTGGACCGGTTCGCGATCGACTTCAGCCTGTGCATGTACTGCGGGATCTGCATCGAGGCCTGCCCGTTCGACGCGCTGTTCTGGTCGCCGGAGTTCGAGTACGCCGAGACCGACCTGCGCAACCTGACCCACGAGAAGGAGCGCCTGCGGGACTGGATGTGGACGGTTCCCGCGCCGCAGCCGATCGACCCCGGCCCGACTGTCACCCCGGCCCCGGAGGGCGAGGCGTGACGACAGTCCTCTTCAGCGTTGCCGGAGCAGTCGCCCTCGTTGCCGCCGTCCTGGTCGTCACCTCCCGCCGGATCGTGCACGCCGCGCTCTGGCTGGTCGTCGCCCTCGGAGCGATCGCCGGTTGTTTCGGCGCCCTGCGGGCCGAGTTCGTCGCGCTGGTCCAGATCCTGGTGTACGTCGGCGCGATCGTCGTCCTCGTCCTGTTCGCCCTGATGCTGACCAAGGCCCCGACGAATCCGTTGCCCAATCTCACCACCGGCCGCAGCCCGTTCGCCGCGGTCGTCGCCGCCGCGCTCGCACTGCTTCTCGGCACCGGCGTGGTGCTTGCCTTCAGCAACGAGAAGGTCAAGCCGGTCGCCGACGGATCCGCGAAGGCCGTCGGTACGGCGGTGTTCAAGAACTGGGTGCTGCCCTTCGAAGTCCTGTCGGTCCTCCTGCTGGCCGCGCTGATCGGAGCGATCGCCCTGTCCCAGCGGAAGAAGGAGGACTGACATGCCGTTGATCCTCCCGCTGCTGCTGGCCGCCGCCTTGTTCTGCATCGGCGTGTACGGCGTCCTCGCCCGGCGCAACGCGATCACGATGCTGATGTCGTTCGAGCTGATGCTCAACGCGGTCAACCTCAACCTGGTCGCCTTCGACGCCTGGCGGCTGGACGAAGCCACCGGCCAGACGCTCGCGGTCTTCGTGATCACGCTGGCGGCGGCCGAGATCGGCCTGGGGCTGGCGATCGTACTGCTGCTGTTCCGCGGGCACGGCAGCGTCGACGCCGACGCGGCCCGGGACCTGGTCGAACAGGAGAGGGCCCAGTGATCGCGACCGTCTGGCGGGTGGCCGGCGTCGGCTTCTCCCTGCTCGTCGTCCTGATGGCCATCCTTTTGTACGGCGCCGACCCCGGCCAGACCTCGTTCCTGAACTCGTCGGTCGGCGACCTCACCATCGGCTTCGCCGTCCGCACCGACGACCTGACGGTTGTCATGCTCGCTGTCGTCGGCGTGATCGCGACCTGCGTCCAGGTCTACTCGCTCGGATACCTGCACCAGCGTCCGGCCTCGTACCACGCGCTCGTCACGTTGTTCACCGCCGCGATGGTGACCGTGGTGGTCTCGGACAGCCTGTTCTTCCTGCTGATCGGGTGGGAGGTGATGGGCGCCTGCTCGTACCTGCTGATCGGTCACTACTGGGAGCGTCGCGACGCGCGCTCCGGTGCGGTGAAGGCGTTCCTGATGACCCGGCTCGGCGATGTCGGGTTCCTGTTCGGCATCTTCGTTATCGGTGTCGGCGCCGGCACGTTCCGGATCTCCGAGCTCGACCCGGCTGCCATCTCGCCCGGCGTACTCACCACCGGCACTCTGCTGCTCCTGGTCGGCGTGGTCGGCAAGTCGGCTCAGGTTCCTTTGCAGACCTGGCTTCCGGACGCGATGCCCGGCCCGAGCCCGGTCAGCGCACTGATCCACGCGGCGACGATGGTTGCCGCCGGCGTCTTCCTGATCGCTCGGCTCTACACCATCTTCTCCGCCTCCGAGACCACGATGACCGTGCTGGCCGTGGTCGCCTGCGTGACCATGCTCTTCTCCGCGCTCTGTGCGATGGCCGCGGTCGAGGTGAAGCGAGTCCTCGCCTGGTCGACCGTGAGCCAGTTGGCGATCATGTTCTCCGCGCTCTCCCTGGGTACGGCGGACGGCCGGCACGCAGCCCTCTTCCACCTCGTCACGCATGCCGCGTTCAAGGGCCTGCTGTTCCTCTGCGCCGGTGTGCTGCTGCACCAGGTCGGTAGCGCGGCCTTCGTCGTACTGCGTCGGTACACCCGCCGCGGGCGGCTGCGAAAGGCGTTGCCGGTCACGTTCATCACCATGACGATCGGGCTCGCCGCGCTGGCCGGCGTCCCGGGAACCGCCGGGTTCTTCTCCAAGGACGCGATCATCGAGGCGGCCTGGGAGCAGGCGCGGGACGGGTCGGTCGTCGGTTGGATCGTGCTCGTCTCGGTCTGCATGACGGTGGCATTGACCGCCTTCTACTGCGTGCGGATGTGGTTGTGGGTGTTCTTCCGGACGCCCGCGCTCGCCGGTGCGCCCGGTGCCTTCGAGGACGACGACGATGCGATAGCCGACCTCGACGATCCTGACACCTCCAAGTTGCGGGACGCGCCGTGGGTGATGCTCGCGCCGCTGGTCCTGCTGGCGGTGGCCTCGATCGTGCTCGGGTACGTCGACGGCGTCCACCTGAACTGGGTGATCGGGTTGGTATCGACCGCACTCGTGGTGCTCGGCGGACTCCCGGCGTACTCGCTGTGGTCACGAGGTGCGGATCCGCGGCCGGTGGTGCTGGAGCGTGAGTTCGGCGTCGACACGGCGTACCGCGGTCTGTTCGTCGTACCGGTGCGGTGGCTCGCGAAGCTGACGGTGGCGGGGGATCGGGATGTGATCGGCGGTTATGTACGCGCGGCTGGACGGACCGGGACCTTGGTGTCGCAGGGGCTGCGGCGGTTGCAGACCGGGAACGTGCAGACCTACCTGACCGCGGCCGTGGTCGGCGTCGTCGCGCTGGCAGTGCTCGCCGGGGTGATCGGCTCGTGAACGCGATCCTGCTGGGGATTCTGCTGCTGCCCATCCTGGCCGCGCTCGCCTTGTGGGTGATTCCGGCGGGCATCGGCGATCGCCTGGCAGCGGCGTACGGGTCGGTGATCTCGGTGCTCGTGCTGGTCGGGGCGGTGGTGCTCTGGCCGCGGACCGAGGGCTGGTGGGGCTACACCCCGCAGGACGGGCGCCCGCTGAACGCGACGACCGACGTGCCGTGGATTCCGTCGCTCGGGGTGCGATTCCACGTCGCGGTGGACTCGATCTCGATGCCGCTGATCGTGCTGACCGCGCTGCTGACCTTCCTCTGCTGCCTGTACTCGCTGAAGATCACGCCGCGGATCGGCCGGACCAGGTCGCTGATCGCGTTGCTGCTGGTGATCGAGGCCGGCGTGATCGGCACGTTCTCCGCGATGGACCTGGTGCTGTTCTTCGTCTGCTTCGAGATCGTGCTGATCCCGATGTGGCTGGTGATCGACATCTGGGGTGACGAGCACGATCCGGTCGGGCGGAAGCGGGCGGCGACGACGTTCGTCCTGATGACCGTGCTCGGGTCGGCGCTGATGCTGCTGGGGTTCCTGCTGGTGTATCGCCAGGCGGGGACGTTCGACATCGTCCAGTTGAGCAACAACCCGGTGCTCGGCGGTCACGGCGTACCGCTCGCGGCGGCTTTGCTGATTGCGATCGGTCTCGCGGTGAAGGTGCCGCTGTGGCCGCTGCACATCTGGCTCCCGGACGCGCATGCGAAGGCGCCGACGGTCGGGTCCGTGCTGCTGGCCGGCGTGCTGCTGAAGATGGGTACGTACGGCCTGATCCGGATCCTGGTCCCGGTGCTGCCTGATGCCACCGTGACGATCGCGCCGTACCTGGCCGGCTTCTCTGTGGTGGCGATCATCGCCGGCTCGCTGGCCTGTCTGGCGCAGACCGACGTGAAGCGGCTGATCGCGTACTCGAGCGTCGGGCACATGGGGTTCATCGTGCTCGGGATCGCGACGCTGTCGCCGGCCGGGCTGCGCGGCGCACTGTTCGCGAACATCGCGCACGGGATCATCACCGGCCTGCTGTTCTTCCTGGCCGGCGCGATCAAGGACCGCCACGACACCAGCGACCTGCGGGCGATCGGCCGGGCCCTGTACGCACGGTTGCCCCGGATCGGAGCGTTGTTGACGTTCGCCTGCCTGGCGTCGCTCGGGCTGCCCGGCCTGGCCGGGTTCTGGGGCGAGATGCTGGTGCTGCTCGGCGCGTACGACCCGGCGGAGCCGTTGCCTCGGACAACGTATCTGGTGTTCATGGTGATCGCCGGACTCGGCACCGTGCTGACCGCGGCGTACTTCCTCCGCCTGGTCCGCAACCTGTGCCAGGGCGACCCGGCCGAGCACCCGGCGACCGCGTTCGCCGTCGACCTCAGCCGAATCGAGCTCATCACCTGGGCGCCGCTCATCGCCCTGACCGTGCTGCTCGGCGTTTGGCCAGGCGTCCTCCTGCACCAGTGGGTGAGTCTGTGACTGTGCTTTTGGCCGGGCCTTCGGCGCCGGCGGGGTCATGGGGCTTTGACTCCCGCCCTTCCCTCGTCGCTCCAGTCGCTTCGCTCCCTCCACTCCTCAGTCCAGGGCGGGAGGCCCCATGACCCTGACTTGGACTGATTGGCAGGCGATCGCCGTACCGTTGGTGCTGGCGATCGGTGCGGTTGCCGTGTTGCTGGTCGACAGTTTTTGGAAGAGTGCACCGCTGCGGTTGCGGCACACGGTTGTGACGCTGCTGACCATGGCCGTGATCCTGTTCGGACTGGTGTTCGCCTGGGCGCAGCGGGACGGCTTCAAGCCCGCGTTCTGCCGGCCTGCGGTCGAGGGGCCGGCTGAGTGCAGCCTGGTGTTCGAGCCGTTGACCGCCGGGCTGTGGGCGGTGCTGCTGATCGGCGGACTCGGGGTCGTCGGGTTGTCGGCGTACAAGCTGCTGGCTTCGGATGTCCCGATCGGTGAGTACCACTTCCTGCTGCTGAGCGTGCTGGTCGGCGCGACCGTGCTGGCCGGGGCGCGGGATCTGGCCACGATGGTGATCGCGCTCGAGGTGGTCTCGCTGCCGAGCTTCGCGATGGTCGCGCTGCGCCGGGACCGGCGGGGATCCGAGGGTGCGCTGAAGGCGTTCCTGGTGTCGGTGCTGTCGACCGCGGTGATGCTGCTCGGGATCTCCTACCTGTACGGCGTGACCGGCTCGCTGTACCTGACCACGATCGCCAACCGGCTGACCGGGCTCGATCCGGACTTGAGCCGGGTCGCGTTCGCGGCCGGGCTGTTCGTGATCGTCGGGTTCGCGTTCAAGATCGCGGCGGTGCCGTTCCACGCCTGGCTGCCGGACACGTACGTCGGTGCGCCGGTCGAGGTCACCGCCTTCCTCGCGGTGGTGTCGAAGTCGGCCGGGGTCGCGGGGCTGCTTGTGCTCGTGACGGCCGGGGTCGCGCCGGACGGGTCTCAGTTGCGGACGGTCGTCGCCATTCTCGCGGCCGTGACAATGACGGTCGGGAACCTGGCCGCCCTGCGTCAGGTCGAGGCGGTCCGGCTGCTGGCGTGGTCGTCGATCGGTCAGGTCGGGTTCCTGCTCGCGCCACTGGCCGTCGGCGATGCCCAGGCTGTCGTCGGGTATCTGGCGGCGTACGTCGTGGTCACCCTCGGAGCCTTCGGGTCGGTCGCGGTCGTCCAGCGGCACCGGCCGGCCGGGCTGCTGTCCGACTACCGCGGGATGGTTCGCTCCGAGCCGGGGCTGGCCGCTGCGCTGATCTTCTTCCTCGTCGTGCTGGCAGGTCTGCCGCCGGGTCTGGCCGGTCTGTTCACCAAGTTCGCCGCCTTCCAGGCGGTCATCGACGCACACCTCGGCTGGCTGGCGATCGTGATGGCGATCAACGTGATGATCGGCCTGGCCGTCTACCTCCGCTGGGTCGCCGAACTCTTCCGCCTCCCCGCCGACGACCCCTTCTCCGTCGATATCGAAACCCCAGCCGTCACCATGATCTCCATCTGCGCCGCCGTCGCCGCAGTCCTCTCCATCCTCCCCAGCACCCTCTTCTCCCTAGCTACCTGATCCGGCCTGGTCCTGCTTCGCCAGGAAGTCCTCGTATTGGGTCCGGACTCGGCGCCAGAGGGCGTCGCGGTCGGCTGGGGTGTAGTGGGGAAGGGGGAGGTGGAAGACGTCGGCCAGGACAGCGAAGTAGTCCTCGGGGTTTTCGATGATGGTGTTGTCGATGCGGTCGGTGAAGATTTCGGTGAGGCCGACGGAGCGTAGGGCGACCGCCGAGGTGGGTTTGCGGCGGAAGACGGAGGCGACGCGGCGGAACGCGGAGTCCGGGTTGGTGGAGAGGTTCAGGTGCTGGGCAACGAAGGCGTCCAGGCCGACCGTGGCCGACTCGAAGTCCATGCCGATCAGGTTGGCCCGCGGGTCGTGGTCCATCCGCCAGCCGTCGGTCTTCTCGGACGGACGCAACCGCAGGGTGAACGGCTCCTGATACGTACTGCCCACCTCCAGCGGCAGCGGGTGCACCAGAGCTTCGCCGAGTCCGGCATCGACCAGCCAGACGCGGTCCGGATCCTCGACGAGTCCGCTCACAGTCAGCACCATGTGGCTGGCGTCGACGTCGCCGGGGCGATTCGGAGTCTGCGCGCCGCCGCGGTGCATCTTGACGCGGTAGCCGAGCTCGGTGAGCAGCAGGGCGAGGCAGCCGTTGAGCTGGAAGCAGTACCCGCCGGTCTCCCGCGCGATGATCCGCTTCGCGACCTCCTCCGGCTCCAGCGGACCGCCCGGCGTCAGCTGGTACTGCACGGATTCGTACGGCACCTGGTCCACGAACGACTCGTGCAGCCGCGACAACCCCTCCAGCCGCGGCGGACCGTCGTACTCGCCAAGTCCGATTCGCCGCAGGAACGCCCCAGTATCCACCGGTCTAGGCTAGATGAGGTGATCGACGTACTCGCCCCGGCCGAAGCGATCCAAGCCGCCCCCGAGCTGGCGTCCGTCTACCTGTCCGCCTTCGGCGCTCCTGGGTACGACGAGGAGCCCGAGAGGGCCGAGCAGTTCGCGAGCGAGCAGATCCCGACCCACTCCGAACGCGACGACTTCAAACTGGTCGTTTCCCGAGCCGGAGGCGAGATCACCGGATTCGCCTACGGGTTCACCGGACACCGTGGGCAGTGGTGGTCGGACAGGATCGCGGCTGCCGTGACGCCGGAGCTCGCGGACGAGTGGATCGGCGGTCACTTCGAGGTCGTGGAGCTGGCGGTGAGGGTCGAGGCTCAGCGCCAAGGGCTCGGGGCGGAGTTGATGAACGCGTTGATCGAAGACCTTCCGAACCGCCGGGCGCTGCTCACGACGTACTCCGACGATCGCCCGGCGCCGAGGCTCTACCGGCGGCTCGGCTGGAAGCTGCTCGTACCGGACCTGGGCTGGGGCTCCGCGCTCTATGGTTTGGACAGAGGAGTGCCCGTCGGCCAGTGACCTGGCAGGGTAGGCCTCATGACTTCTGAGCGGATCTATGTCGGGAGCTATACCAGTCAGCCGGAGAGCGGGGACGGGATCGCGTTCGGTCCGCTGGACGGCCTCGCGCCGGTGGTGACGACCGCCGATCCGTCGTTCCTGGTCAGGTCCGCGGACGGCCGGTTCCTCTACGCCACCGACGAGGGGAGCGACGGGATGGTCGCCGCGTTCGCCATCCAGCCGGACGGCGGGCTGGAGCGCCTCAACGACCAGCCGACCAACGGCAACGACCCGTGCCACCTGGACATCGACCCGTCCGGGCGCTACCTGCTGTCGGCCAACTACACCTCGGGTTCGGTCGCGATCCACCCGATCGGCGCCGACGGTTCGCTCGGGGAGGCGACCCAGTTCCTCCAGCGCGAGGGCACCGGGCCGAACCGGGAGCGCCAGGAAGGGCCGCACGCCCACCAGATCGCGTTCGACCCGGCCGGTACGTACGTCTTCGACATCGACCTCGGCTCCGACACCGTCTACTCGTCCACGCTGACCGAGGACGGGCAGTTGAAGGAGGTCGACCGGCTGCACATCCACCCGGGCGCCGGTCCGCGGCACATGGTGTTCCATCCGCGCGCGGGAGCGGCGTACGTGATCAACGAGCTCGACTCCACGCTGACCGTCTGCGGCTACTCCGACGGCAAGCTGCAGATCGTGCAGACCGCGTCGACCCGGCCGGCCGACTCACCCGGTGAGAACTACCCCGCGGAGCTGCTGATCTCCGCCGACGGCCGCTACCTCTACGGCTCGAACCGTGGCGACAACACGGTCGCGGTCTTCGCGATCGCCGCCGACGGCCTGTCCGTCGAGCTGGTCCAGACCATCGGCTCGGGCGGTGACTGGCCCCGGCACCTTGCCTTCAGCAACGACGGCACCCGCCTGTACGCCGCCAACGAGCGCTCCAACCAGATCGCCACCTTCACCATCGCCGACGGCCGCCTCACCCAGGAGGGAGACCCCGTCAGCTGGCCGAAGCCGGTCTGCATCCTGCCGGTCTGACGACTCACTCGGAAGCAGTACGCCGACCGCCGGCCACCGCGAGCGCCAGGCCGGCGGCGGCAACCAGAGCGGCGGCGAGGAAACCAGAGCCGCGACCCAAGCCGGCCGCGACCAGGCCGAAGGTGGCTGGGCCGAGGCCGGTGGCCAGGTCGATGCTCATGCTGACCGTGCCCATCACGGCGCCGCGCTCGCCGGCGCCGGCGCGGTCCAGAGCCAGCATCATGATCGCCGGTGTGCCGAGCGCGACGCCGATGCCCAGGACCGCCGTACCGAGAACGAGACTCGGTACGGTCGGCCAGCCGCCGATGAGCGCCAGTCCGATCGTGCTGCAGAGCAAGGAGACCCGGACGCACCGGACAGCGCCCAACCGGTCGGGGATGCGCGCGCCCACACTTCGGATGACCACGACGATCGCGGCGAATCCGAACAGCACGAAGCCTGCGCCCGGCAACCCCAGATCGAGCGCGTACAGCGGCACGAACGCCAGGAACCCCGCCATTCCCCAGACCAGCGCGACCAGGAGCAGACCAGGTACGACGGCCGCCCGCGGAATCAGCCGCACCGGCTGGTCGCCCGGGTCGTCCGTTGTCGGCTCGCGGGTCTCACCGACGCGCAGCGCGAGGAGTACGGCGACCAGCGCCGAGCCGGCCGCGACCAGCCAGACCGTGCCGAAGCCCGCCAGGCCGCCGAGCCCCTCGCCGATCGGCGGCCCGATCGCGAGACCCGCGTACAGGGAGAGGGAGAACAGGCTGATCGCCTCACCGCGGCGCTCGGCCGGGGCCAGGTCACTCATCGCGGTGACGGCGCCTACGAAGAAGAATGCGTCGCCGACGCCGGTCAGCAGCCGGAGCGCGGAGAGTGCGCCGACGGAGTCGACGAGGCCATAGGCGGCAACCGAGGCAGCGAAGGTGATGCCGCCGCCGATCATCGCAATCGAGCGGCCATGCCGGTCCACCAGGCGTCCGGCCCAGGGGCGCAGGATCAGCGCGGACAGGCTGAACGCGGCGACCACGAGGCCAACCGCGAGGTTGCCGCCGGCCAGTTGCCCGGCGACGTATCGAGGCACGGCCGGCACCAGCATTCCGTCGGCGAGGAAGTAGGCGAGCCCGGCCGAACCCAGCAGGACGAACTGCGGGGTGACGAGTCGGGGGACGGTGGAAGTCGCTGCTGTACTCATGGCATCTCCTCCGGTGAGGCCCACAATGGCCGTACGGGCTCCACCGGAGCATCGGTAGATCTGCCCATCTCCGAGCGGAGCCGGGGAGGTGCGCGCGATGGCGAAGGAGGAGCTACGGCTCGCCGAGCTCCTCTGCGCGCTGTCCGTGAGCCTGGACCTGGCCATGGCACAGACGCCGGAGAAGTCGATCCGCAGCTGCCTGGTCGCGACCCGCCTGGCGGACAGGCTCGGGATCACGGACCGGCACACGGTGTACTACGCGACTCTGCTGCGGCACCTGGGCTGCACGGCCACCACCCACGAAGAGGCCTACCTGATGGGCCCGCGCGCCGCGGAGCTGCGTCCGCTCGCCGAGCGCACCGACGCCGCCAACCGCCGTGAGTCGCTGGCCCTGCTGCGGCAGGTCGGCCGCGGGACCGGTATCCGCCGGCTACGGTACGTCGCTCGCACGGTGATCGCCGGCGAGGACGACCTGTACCGGGCGATCTGCGAGGTCGGCAGCATGCTTGCCGAAGGCCTCGGTCTCGGCTCAGGCGTTGCCGAGGCGCTCTACCAGAACCTGGAGCGCTGGGACGGAACAGGTGCGCCGAAAGGCCTCGCCGGCACCGAGATCCACATCGCCACCCGCATCGGCGAGGTGGCAACCCAGGCCGTCATCTTCCACAGCCTCGGTGAGCCGGTCGAGCAGACACTGCGGCAGCGCCGAGGTACCTGGCTCGACCCGGACGTCGTCGCCGCGTACGACGACGACCTCGTCGCCGACCTGGCCGAGATCGACGCGTGGGAAGCGATCATCGACGCCGAGCCGCGCCCCTGGCGCCGTACGCCGGAATCCGGTTTGGACGAGGTGGCCCGGACGTTCGCGTACTTCGTGGACCTCAAGTCGCCCTACCTGTTCGGGCACTCCACCGGGGTAGCGACGCTGGCCGACGAGGCTGCGCGGCTGTTACAGCTCGACGACACCGAGCGGGCGACGCTGCGTCGGGCCGCCCTCCTGCACGACCTCGGGCGCGTGGCGGTGCCCACCGCGGTGTGGGAGCGGCCCGGTCCGTTGCGGCGGGCCGATTGGGAGCAGGTGCGGCTGCATCCGTACCAGAGTGAGCGGATCCTCGCGCGGTCCGCAGTACTCGAGCCGATCGCCGTACTGGTTGCTCTGCACCACGAGCGGCTCGACGGCACTGGCTATCCGCGGCAGGCGAAGGGCAATGAGCTGTCCACCGCGGCGCGGATCCTGGCGGCGGCGGATTGTTATCAGGCTTTGACACAGGACCGGCCGCACCGGTCGGCGCACTCACCGGAAGGTGCCGCGGAGCTCATCCTGGCGCAGGTGTCTGTCGGCCGGCTCGATGCCGATTGTGTGAAGGCAGTGCTCGCGGCGGCCGGGCACCAGGTGCCCGGCCGCCGGATGTCCCGTCCCGCCGGCCTGACCGAACGGGAGGTCGAAGTACTGCGTCTGCTCGCACGCGGCTCGTCCAACGTCGAGATAGCGCGCGAACTGGTCGTGTCACGCCGTACCGCGGAGCACCACGTCCAGCACATCTACACCAAGATCGGTGTGTCCACGCGGGCCGCTGCAGCGCTGTTCGCGATGCAGCACGGCCTGCTCACACCGTGACGAGCTTCTCGAACAAGAACTCGTGCTTGAGGAACGACACGTCGTACTCGTGACCCGGCTGCGGCGGCAGCAACTGCGCGGCCTGGAACAAGCGCCAGCCGTCCTTCAGTGCGTCGAGTCCGGTCGCGTACGGCGGGACGTCGCTGTCACCCGTGGTCGGGTTGGTCGCACCGGTTCCGTCGTACGTCGACCAGCCGACGGTGCGGGCGTCGAGCGCGGACGAGGCCAGGTAGAGGACCAGGACCTGCTGACGCACAGACGTCTGCTGGGAGACCTCGGAGGCGGGGGCGGTCATGCCATCTCCTTCTTCGCGGCGTGCGGGTTGAGGCTGCGCTGGGCGACGACGCGCTGCGGGCGGTTCGAGACCCGGGTGACCCAGAACTCCGGGTCGAAGGTGTCGTCACCGGTGAGGGCCTGCCACAGCTTGATCCGGTTGTACTTCTCCAGCCGGCCTGTCGCGTTCTCGTACCACGGGAACGACTGGTCGAGCTCGCGCGCGACCTGCTCGTCGTACAGGTCCTCGAGGTCCCACAGCCGGACCTGACGCACGGTCGGGTTGAACCGGATCTTGAACATGTAGCGGTCGATGCTGCTGTCGTTCTTGCGGCCGCCGTGCCAGATGCCGTGGTGCAGGAACTGGACGGTGCCGGCCGGGCAGACCAGCCGGGTCTGGCCGAGCAGGTTCTGGTACCGGCCGGTGTCGGACTCGTTGGTCCGGCGCAGGTGGCTGCCGGGCACACTCAGGGTGCCGCCCATCTCGAGCGTCACGTCCTGCGGGTAGTACATGAGTTGTACGTCGAAGGCGTCCTCGCGGACGTCGATGATCGCGTCACCGTGCAGGTTCTGCGCCTCGCCGGAGTTCGCCTTGCGGATGTGCACGGCGTGGTGGTCGACGGTCGGCTCGGGACCGACCAGGCTGTGAATGGCGCCGGCGACCTCGGGCAGCTGCACCAGCCGCTGGACGAACTCGCTGTCCACGAACGCCTCCGACAGCGGGGTCCCGTAGGGGACACCCGGGATTCCGGCCTTCAGGACCTCGATCGCCTGCTGGTTCATCTCGTCCGGGACGACGGCGTCCATCCGGAACGACCCGGTGGCCACGAAATGCGCCATCTGAACCGAGGTGAGTAGGTTCTTGCGATGCGGATGGGGCATGAGTCTCCCTCTCGGGGTAGTGGTTACTACTCCTCCAGGTTAAGTTCGGAGATCGCTTGCTCGCGTGGGCTGTGATCACCACTGGTGGTAATTTTTCACCATGCTCGAATTGCACCTGGCCGCACCGCCGGAGGTGGTGAACGTCGGCGCCGGGATCCACGGCGTCCGCGGTCTGCGGGACGTGTTCCGGCTGCCCGACCTGTGGCAGTTGCACCTGTACACGTACTCTGCCGACCTCAAGGTCGCAGGTACGACGTACTCGGTGGCGCCGGGCTACGTGTCGCTGACGCCGGCCGGGACCCAGGTCCAGTTCGACTACCGCGGTCGCTCGGAACACCTGTACGCGCACTTCCGTCCCCGAGTCACGGGCGAGCCGTCGTACGTCCCCGTCGTACAGGACGCTGGAGACGCCGCGCCGCTGCTGTCCGGTCTGCTGCGATCGGCGGTGGAGGCGTCACCGTCAGGGTCCGCACGGATGACGGCCGAGGTGTGGACCGCGTTGTGGCGCATCGTCGACCTGACCGCCGCGACCACCGAGGGCGACGCCCGCCACCCCGCGGTCTCGACAGCCGTCGCGTACGTCGAAGCGAACCTCACCCAGCCGCTCACGGTTCCCGGCCTCGCGCGGATCGCCGGGATCTCCCACAACCACCTGACCCGCCTCTTCCACGCCGAGACCGGCATGACCGTGATCGCGTACATCCGCCGCCGTCGAATGACTCGCGCGCGCCACCTGCTGGTCTCCTCGACCCTCTCCATCCCCGCGGTCGCCGCCTCGGTCGGCATCTCGGATCTGCAGGCCTTCAACAAGCTCTGCCATCGCGAGCTCGGCGGATCCCCTCGCTCGATCCGTAATGCAGTGGCCGGGCCGGTCGCCGCGGGCTAGCGTGCCGGGCGTGTATGAACTTGTTCCGGTCGCCGAGGCGCCGCAGTACGACGAAGAAGCCGAGCAGCGGTTCGTGGAGGAGTGGCCGGAGTTCATCTTTCACGACGCCGAGGTGAAGAAGTACCGCGAGCGGCGTGCGGAGTTCTTCCGGGACTGGGAGTTCTACCTGGTCTCCGCCGACGAGCGGTTGATCGGCGGCTGCTGGGGTGTCCCGATTGCCTGGGACGGGACCGTCGACGACCTTCCCGCGGGATTCACCGACACGCTCGCGCGGTCGGTCACGTCGTACGAGCAAGGTGTTGTGCCGAACACCTTTGTCTTGATGGCGGCCGCCGTACGGAACGACGAACAGGGCCGCGGTCACGCTGGTCGAGTGATCACCGCGGTCCGTGATCGGGCCATCGCCGGTGGGCTTCCACAGGTCATCGCGCCGGTCCGGCCGACGTTGAAGTCGCGCTATCCGTTGACGCCGATCGAGACCTTCATGACGTGGACCCGTGAGGACGGCCTGCCGCTGGATCCCTGGCTGCGAACCCACGTCCGGCTGGGCGCGACGCTGCTCGCGCCCGCGCCGGTGTCCCAGACGATGACTGGCACAGTCGCCGAGTGGGAGAAGTGGACCGGGATGCTCTACCCATCCTCCGGCACGTACGTCATCCCTGACGGCCTGACGGTGTTGGACATCGACCGTACGGCCGATACAGGCGTCTATCGCGAACCGAATATCTGGATGCGGCACGCCTAGCTATGGGGACGTGAGAAGGCGGTGGTGACCGCGGCGGTTCGGCTGGTGACGCCGAGGCGTTCGTAGATGTTCTCCAGGTGCTTGCGAACGGTGCCTTCGGCAACGAACAGCCGGCGGGCGATCTGCGTGTTGCTGTGCCCGTCGGCGACCAGGCGCAGGAGCTGCAGCTGGCGGGTGGTCAGATCGGGTACGCCGGTCCGGCGCTGCTCGTGGGCGCGGTAGATCTCGATGAAGTGCGGCCGCAGCATCGTGAGCAGCAGCCGCTCGCGTTCGGTGAAGTCGGGGCCGGACATCCGGAACAGCAGCAGTCGACGGTCTTCCGCACCGCGGACGGGCAGCGGGACGGCCACCTCGTGCCCTACGCCGATCAGCCGGAACCACTCGCCGACGATCGAATCCGCCAACTGTCGGTCGGTGAGGTAGTCCGACACCTTCCAGACGGTCTCGTAGTCACCGGTGAGCTGCGGCCGGCAACACGTCTCGCCCTCCCAGTACGAACGCCAGAACAGATCCTCCCAGCCGGACTCGAGCTCGTCGTCGACGTCGCCGACCACCTCGAGCCCGATGAACTCGCGATCCAGTGGCCGGCTCACCTGGTACGTGATGACCTCGGCGGGGACGAGCTCGCCCAGCGCCCGGAGGAGGTCTCGCGGGAACACCTCCTCGGGCCCGGCCTGCCGGCCACGGTCGACGACGTCGAGCATCGTGCGCAGGTCGCGTTCGGTGACTGTCAGCTGGTCCACCATCGCCGTACCCCTCCCCGCCGCCAGGCTATGCCCGCGACGACGTCGGGCCTATACGTCGAACTTCGTATGGCTGGACGTGGTCCCGCGTAGCCACGGTGGGGGTTCGGGGACGGCGTCGAGTCGTCCATCATTTCCGTCAGGGGGGACGACTCATGAAAGCACTGTTCCGATGGTCGGCGGCTGCCTTCGCACTCATGCTCACCGCAGTCGGGTGGTCGCCGACTGCGACCGGTGTGCCAACCTCGCCGGCGTCCAGGGCGGTGTCGGCGCAGCCGGTGCTCGATTGGAGCCGGTATGCGACCCAGGCGATCGTCGCCGGGCGGCCGCCGGCGAGTTCCGAGGTGCTGCTGGGGATCGTGCACATCGCGATCGCGGACACCGTGGCCGGTTTGGGATACGGCCGGCCGTTCCGGTTCGCCGTACGACCGCACCGGAAGGCGTCTGCCGCAGCCGCGGTTGCCACCGCGACGTACGACGTACTGCGGGCTCGCGTGGCCGCGCCGGGGCTGGACGGGACGTACGCCGACTATCTGGCCGGCGTACCGGATGGGGTCGGCAAGGCTCGTGGCATCAAGCTCGGGCGGTCCGTGGCTGCCGCCGTACTCGCGTGGCGCGCAGGGGACGGCCTGGGCAACACAGTGTCCTATCACCAGCCGAAACCCGGCCCAGGAGTATGGGAGCCGACCCTGCCGACGCCACCCGTGGACATCGTGCTTACCCAGGTCAGGCCGCTGGCACTGCGCTACCGTGCGCAGTTCCGTCCCGACGGACCAGATGCGCTGACGAGCAAGCGGTACGCGCGTGATGTTGCCGAGGTCGCCTCACTCGGCCGCAAGGACAGTACGACGCGGACTGCCGCGCAGACCGAGACTGCGATGTTCTGGTCCGAGCAGACCGCGCAGCAGTGGAGCCGGGCGCTGCTACAGCTGGCATCCGACCGGCATCTCTCCCTCTCCGGCGCGGCGCAGATGCTCGCGCTGGCGCATGTGTCCGCCGGCGACGCGGTCATCGCCTGCTGGGACGCGAAGTTCCACTACGTCTCGTGGCGTCCGGTCCACGCCATCCAGCGCGCCGGCACCGACGGCAACCCGCGCACGCAGGCCGACCCGACCTGGCAGTCCTTGCTGAATGTGAACCACCCGGAGTACCCCTCCGGCCACGCCTGCTTCACCGCCGGCGTAACCAGCGCTCTCCGCGCCTTCTTCCACACCACCAAGGTGCCCCTGGTCATCACCAGCCTGGTCACCAACACCACGCGCTCGTACCCCAACCTCTCCGCCGTGCGAGCAGACGTCCGACAAGCCCGAATCCTCGCCGGCCTCCACTTCCGCCACTCCATGCTCGACGGCGACCAGCTAGGCACCCAAGTCGCCACCTGGATCGCTGCCCATAGCTAACGCGGCCAGGCCCTTGGTGAGGATGCCTTTGACTACGGAGAGGGCGTTGGCGTTGTCGGGGCCGGTGATGACCTGGTCGGCCCAGGTGACGACGTCTTCCAGGGCTCGGACGTGCCGGTAGTAGCGGACGGCCTCGTCGTCGATGGGGTGGGGGCCGTAGCCGGCGAGGAAGGCGTCGAGGTGCTCGGCGGTGGTGGGGCCGACGTCGCCCATGCCGCCGAGCATGAACATCAGGTCCTGTTCACGCGGGGCCAGGATGACGTCGTCCCAGTCGATCAGGTGCAGGTGGTCGTCGACGAGGACGTTGCCGAGGTGCGGGTCGCCGTGGCAGATCACCCGGGGACCGCTCGGCTCCGGCGGGCGCGCGGTGCGCAGGTTGGCGATGGTGTCCTCGTGCTGCTTCCACACCGCGCCCAGCTCCTCCTCGAGCTCGTCCTCGGGCGCCTGTGTGGTTAACCGCGCCTCCAGCTTCTCCGCCACCGCCGGGACCCGCGCGTCGATGTGGCTGTGCTTGGGGAGCGCGTCACGCAGCCGGTGCGGCGGTTCCGCGTCGTGCACCCGCCGGATGAGTACGCCGTACTCCGTCCACTGCTCGCTGGTGAGCCCGCTGTCGGCCGCGCGTACGCCGTCGATCCATGGCGTGATCGTGAGCCGCTTCTTCTTCCCGTGGAATGTCCAGAGTCCACCTTCGGTGGTCCGGATCATCTCCGGGATCCCCCGCAGCCCACTGTCCGCCAGGAACGCGGCTGCCTGGTGGCCGGTGTTGGTGCCCGCGCCACTCCACTTCACGGCGTACGTATTGGTGGCCGTCGTGGCCCGCCAGACCTGCGCGGCCAAATCCGCGCCGTGCGCCACTGGTGAGAGTTCCACCACATCCAGCCCGAAGTCCTCGAGCACCCACCGCCGCAACAACGTGTCTCCCACGCCCGCCAGCTTGCCCGGCAACCGGTCGCCTATGCGACCCGATTACCGGGACTGTGCCTGGCCTTGATCAGCGGTAGTTGACGAACTGGACGGCGAAGTCGAGGTCCTGGCCCTTGATCAGGGCCTGGACGGCCTGCAGGTCGTCGCGGCTCTTGCTGGAGACGCGGAGCTCGTCGCCCTGGATCTGGGCCTTGACGCCCTTCGGGCCCTCGTCGCGGATCAGCTTGGACAGCTTCTTCGCGTTCTCCTGGGTGATGCCGGCGTTGATCGAGGCGTTGATCTTGTAGATCTTGCCGGACAGCTTCGGCTCGTCGGCCTCCAGCCCCTTGAGCGAGATCTGCCGCTTGACCAGCTTGTCCTTGAACACGTCGAGGACGGCGTTCACCCGCTCCTCGGTGTTCGCCTGCATGTCGACCGCCTCACCGGACCACTTGATGCCCGCGTCCACGTTCTTGAAGTCGAACCGCTGGCTGATCTCCTTCGCCGCCTGGTTGACGGCGTTGTCCACCTCCTGGTGATCGACCTTGTTCACGATGTCGAAGGAGGACTCCGAAGCCATGGGCAGTTCCTTTCCGATTTGCTGTCAGGGGCACTGTCTGTTGTATCGTCTCCCACGCCGGTTCACGAACCGGCAGCACCCTGGCGGGTTGCCCGAGTGGCCAAAGGGAGCAGACTGTAAATCTGTCGGCGTATGCCTACGCAGGTTCGAACCCTGCACCCGCCACCAGTACCAAAATCAGCCCCTGACCTGCGGAAACGCAAGTCAGGGGCTGCTTCGTTGTGTCCGGCCGGCGGAAGTACACTGCCCTCTCATGTCATCCGAGCAGGTCACCGTCGGCCCGGTCGAGCTCAGCTACACCCTCATCCAGGACGACTGGCTCGACGGCTTCATTGCCCACCGGCGGCACCTTCGGCGTCCCTGGCTGATCCCGCTGGTGATCGTCGCCGCGGTCGTCGGCCTCGTCCTTTCTGCCGACTTCAGGGACCTGTCGGCGGGTGACGTCGCGGCCCTCGGCATTTCGGCGCTCGTCGCCATCGGGATCGGCCTGCTGCTGTTCCGGCTCCTCATCGCCGCCCGCTGGATGTATCGCTGGCCGGTACGCCTGATCATGCGCGGGAATCCCTGGCTGACCGAGCCCATCCGAGCCACCGTGGATGACTCCGGGTTACGTCTCACCAGCGCAAGCCGGAGCGAAACAGCCGCCTGGTCAAACTACCTGCGGTACGTCGAGACCGACCGGTCCTTCGTTCTGCGCGCGTCCGAGCGACTTGGTGCCGCGATACTCGTGCTGCCGAAGCGCGGCCTGGTTACGGGCGATCCCGCGCCATTGCGGGCGCTGCTCGAAACCCACTGCCGCACCGCTTAAGTGATCAGACGGCGTTCGCGGCGTACTCGTCGAGCGCGTCCAGATAATGGTTCCTGTCGGCTGCTGTCAGCCAACTGATTGTCCTGTCGCGACGCAGACCCCTTCTAAGGAAGCTCTAAAGGTGGCTGAAAGCTCACCTGAGGCCGCGTTGTTTGTGTTGTCGCCACGGCGCCGGAGCTCCTCCGGCGCGTTCAGTGGACGAAAGGAATCACGATGATGAAACGCAATCGGCTGGTCGCGGCCGCGGTAACGCTCGCCGCGCTGGCCACCACCGGTACGGCGTCAGCGGCGACGTCCGGTTCGGATCCGAAGCCCGGCGCCGCGAAATCCGGTGCCGCGGTGAAGGTGGAGGGGAAGTCCAAGCCGGCCAAGGATGTCGACCTCGCCAAGATCGCGGCGAAGCTCGGCGTGACGACCGCCCGGCTCAACGCAGCGCTGGTCGCGGCCAAGAGGTCGCTGGCCGGCTCGACCAACGTCACACCGGAGGCATTCGTCAAGGCGGTCGCGGCGAACCTGGGGCTGCCGGTCTCGCGGGTCAAGGCCGCCGTGGAACCGTTGATCCTCGAGCCGGGGCGCGCTCGCGCCGGCGATGGCAAGCAGGGCCACAAGGCCAAGCAAGAGGACAAGGGCAAGAAGGGGGCGGACGACCCGCGGAAGTCGCCGTTCGCGAGCAACGCCGCAGCGGCACGGTTGGCCGCGGCGCTCGGCGTCAGCCAAGCCAAGGCCAAGGCCGCCCTGGTCACTCTGGTATCGGCTCCCGGCGGAATCGTTCCGACGTCCAAGGCCTTCCGCGACATCGCCCACTCGCTCGGGGTCAGCGCCGATCGGTTGAAGACCGCGTTGGGGGATCTGAAGCAGTCACTGGCCAACCGCTGACAGCTGCCGAACGTCACCTCATCAGAACCTCATGATCGACGGCGAGGATGGACGACGATGCGGATACTTGTCGTGGACGACGACCCGGCCGTGCGGCGGTCCTTGGAGCATGCGTTGGGCCGCGACGGGTACGACGTGGCATCCGCGGCTGATGGGGCGTCCGCCCTCGCGGAGCATGGCGTGTTCCGCCCGGACGCAGTGGTGCTCGACGTACTCATGCCCGAACCGAATGGGCTCGAGGTCTGCCGGACGCTGCGTTCGGGCGGGTACGACACGCCGATCCTGATGCTCACGGCCCGGGACCTGGTCACCGACCGGGTCGCCGGGCTCGACGCGGGGGCCGACGACTACCTGGCCAAGCCCTTCGCCCTGGAGGAGTTGCGGGCCCGGCTTCGAGCCCTGCTGCGGCGCAGCGGCGCAAGAGCCGAGGTGCTGCACTTCAGCGACGTCGACCTGGACTTGAGCGGCCGCCGGGCCGAACGCGCCGGCCGGCGCCTGGAGCTGACCAAGACGGAGCTGTCTCTGCTGGAGCTGTTCCTGCGCAACCCCCGCCGGGTTCTGAGCCGGACCCAGATCTTCGAGTCCGTCTGGGGCTACGACTTCGGCCCGGAGTCGAACGCGCTCTGGGTCTACATCAGCTACCTGCGAAGCAAGCTCGAAGCCGACGGCGGCAGCAGACTGATCCAGACGGTGCGCGGCCTGGGCTATGTCCTGCGCGAGGAGCCATGAACCTGCGCACCCGGCTGGCGATCGCCGGAGGGGCCATAGCCGCGGGCGCGCTGGTTCTCGTGTCGGTGGTCCTGTATCCGGCCGTGGAATCCAGCCTCCGCGGCCAGATCGACAGCTCTCTGGTGACGGCGGCCGGCCAGGCACCGGACGTGGCGAAGGCCATCAAGGAGAAGTTCAGGGGGACGTCCAACGAGGGGGCCTTCCCAGCTGTTCCGCTGGGGATCGGGAGCACCCAGCTGCAAATCGTCCCGGACCCGGTCCGTGCCGGGCCGTCGGCGCAGTTCGTCGACCTCACGGACCGCGACGTCGCCGTCGCGAACGGAACCGCCGCTGCCTATTTCCGTAACGCCGTGTACGACGGGGTCGCCTACCGCATCTATACCGCCCCGTTCCCGGGAGCTCCCGGTACGCTCGTGCGCACAGCGATCCCGCAATCCGATCCCGCGCCCACCCTGCGCCAACTCGCCTGGCTGCTCGCTGCATCGACGGTGGCCGCCGGACTCCTGGCGGCACTTGCCTCACGCCTGGCCGCGCGCCGCGTCCTGCGACCCGTACGTCGGCTCACCGAGACCGTCGAACTGATCCGCACGACCGGCGACCTGGCCATCCCGATCCCCGCCGACAGCCAGGACGAGATTGGCCGGCTCGGCTCCGCGTTCGCCGGGATGACCGCCGCCCTGGACGAGTCCGTCGGAGCTCAGCGCCGCTTGGTGGCCGACGCGTCGCACGAACTGCGCACGCCACTGACGAGCCTGACCGTGAACCTCGAACTTCTGGCGGAAGACCTGACCGACACCCAGGCCCCACACCTCGCCGCAGAAGCGCTCGACCAGGCCGGCGAACTCAAGGCGCTGATCAACGACCTGGTCGACCTGGCCCGCTACGGCCAACCCGCTTTCCACACTGAAGACGTCCGCCTCGACCTCGTCGCCGAGCGCGTCGCAGCCCGCGCGACACGTCGGGCAGCACAGATCGGCTTCGACTTGACCTGCGCGCCCACCCTGGTCCACGGAGACCCCGACGCCCTGGAACGCGCCGTTGCGAACCTGGTCGACAACGCAGTGAAATGGAGCCCGTCCGGGGGCCGGATCCTGATTCGCGTCCAGGAGGGCACTCTCGACGTCGCGGATGCCGGCCCAGGGATCCCCGACAGCGACCTCGATTTCGTCTTCGACCGCTTCTACCGCTCACCTGCTGCCCGCGCGCATCCCGGATCAGGACTGGGCCTGGCCATCGTCCGACAGGTCGCCGAGGCTCATGGCGGCACGGCCGAAGTCGTGCCGTGTCCTAGCGGCGCGCTACTGCGCCTGAAACTGCCCGTGTGCAGCGAACACGCTGAGCCCCGGACAACACCGAGCTGAAGGTCTGGCTTTGCGCTCTCAGGAGAGCGCGGCGATCCAGTCGCGCAGGTTCGCGTCGGTCGCTTCGCGGGCCGGCGTGAGGTGGGCGAACGTTCCGTCCGAGGCGACCAGCGCGATCGTCACCTGCGTGAGATCCGGCGGGACCATGACGTCACCCGAGAACGCCCAACTGGCGGCGCCCTTGAAGTCGAGGCCGACCGGCACGGCGAACGTTCCCGCCGACTTCGAGATCGAAGCCGCCAGTTGGTCCACGTCCTTGGGGTTCAACAACGAGCCCTTCCAGTCCTCCGGCGGCATGACCAGGAGGAAGCCCACGACCGGAGGCTTACCGGCTCGCGTCATCGGCAGCAGACGGCCGAGCGCAGTCCGGATCCCGTCGGCAGATCCTGCCACGATCACGAACGGCTTGCCGCCGTACGACGTACTGTCGACGAACCCGCCACCGACCGCGTTGAGCCGGAAGCTGCCGATCTCGTTGGGCCCGACGTCACCACTATCCGGCGGCCCCTCAGTCGACTCGCCTTCCGGTGTCACCACGGTCGAGGTGGCGCCCGGCGGGTATTCGGTCGAGAAAGTGTCGGCCTTGATCACCGGGCCGAAGGTCACCTCGGTGATGACTTGCTCCGGGTCGCCGTAGGCCATCACCAGGCCGGTCTTCTCGTCAAGCGCGATCTCTCTGGCGTCCATGTCCGGCATGTGCGCACTGGATTCCACCTTGTCGCAGTGGTACCGGATCGCCGTCCGCCCGAACAACGTCTTCGTGCCGAGCCGCTTCGCCGCGGGACAGAACTGTTCGAACTTCTCGGTCCCCGGCCGGTAGAAGAAGGTGTTGTCGGGGGAGTCGTCTTTGCCCGGATTCTCGATCCGCTGGTATTTCGGGTCCTCGTCGGGGCTGTAGATCAGCAGTACCTTGCCGTCCCAGACCTGGTAGTACCCCGCGCCCGGGCCCGTGAGCATCGTCAGCCGGTATCGCCTGTTTCCGTCCGCGAACAGCTCGAAGGACTCCGAACCGCCGTCGTCGTCCGTGGACGCGCCTCGAATCCTGACCAGATCAGGTGACACCGTTGACGTTGCCGAAGGCAACGCGGATCCGCTGCCTGATTGTTGCCCGCCACAACCACCTGCTGCCGCGACGGCGAGCACGGCCGCGCCGATGAACATCTTTGCTTGCTTCCCCCGCACAGTCATGCCGACTGCGCTCCTCCCCTGTCGGTGATGCTCCAGGGACCGGCGGAGGCGACCGGCCGTGATCCCGTGGTGCACCCCAGACCTGCCCGTGGGCGCACGCAGCGCTGTTTCAGCTCAGTCTGCGCGCGGAGAGCCCGGCGCGGACTGAGTAATAGTGCTCAATTCGCCGGGCGGCGAAAACCACACCACCCGCGCCCCCGCACATGCGACCTCCGCGCGGATGGAACTGGTGCGAAAGCTGCGGCTGTGGCCTGCTCCCGCGAAGGTCGGAGCGTGGGGTGCGACCCTCTGCAAATGGCGTGCTCTTCAGCACTGCGTGAGCGCCGGGCAGGGCAGTGCCTCAAAACGAGACACGCTGCCGGGCGCGAGCGGCATAGAATTTCACATTCGGGATGCGCCCGAAAGGAGTTCGCCATGACCACCATCGACGCCGATTCCCAAAGCGCCCCAGAGGTACGCGCCCAACATGCCGCTGAGGCCGCGGTCCCAGCGGTGACTGGAGACCCGTCCCTGATCGGTCTCCCCAGTTTCATCGTGGGATCGGTCGCGCTCGGGCTCGTCCTTGTCGGCTACGTATCTGCGGCGTCGGTCGGGGCATCGCTCGCCATCCTCGTCGCGGCCACCGGCCTGGGCCTGGTGATCGCGGCCGTCTGGGCGGCAGCTGTCGGCCAGAGTGCGGTAGCCGGGGTGTTCGGCATCTTCGCTGGGTTCTGGCTCAGTTACGCAATGCTCGTACTGGGTCTCACACACGACTGGTTCGCCATCCCCGCTGCGGACGCGCTCGACACGCAAGGCCTGTTCCTGATCTCGTGGCTGGTAGTCATCGGGATGCTGACCCTGGCCACACTCCGCCTGCCGGTCGCGTACACGGTGCTCTTCGCCCTGATCGAAGCCGCACTGGTGCTGGTCTTGATCGGGACCCTGCAAGAATCGTCGGATGTGCTCCGCGTCGCAGGTGTGGTGGTGTTCGTCTTCGCCGCGGTAGGTGTCTATCTGTTCTTCAGCTCGGCTTCGCAGGCGACAGGCGGAAAAGCGCTTCCGCTCGGACCACCGCTCGTCCATTGATTGAGCCGCCTTGTCGGTCGAAAGATCATCTCTCAGCCGCGTCACCTGTACCCAGATCCGTGCCCGAGGCTGGTCGGCGAACAAGGGACAGTCGGTCACTATGAGACGGATGAGGCCGCTACCTAGCTCAACACGAGGAACGGATCGAACCTCTCGATGGTGTTTGAGACATCCTCAGGGCTACTCATAACCCAGAGGCCGTCGTCCGGCCGGCCCACGCCCGTTCGAACCTGCGCCACTCGGGCCTGTGGGGCCACCTTTCGGGACGCAATCTGGGAAGGCAACGACCCGTACTGCGGGTGACGCTGCCAGACGAGCCGGAGGGAGATGTGATCTTGTTCGTCGAGGATGGGCGATTGAGCTATCTCGAGTACGTCTACTACACCGACAGGCCTCCGTCATGGCCCTCACAAGACCGGCTACAGCCATTCCCGATGTCTAGATAGCCCCTGCGAGCGAGCGCGCCCGTCGCGGCATGTCCGTGCGTGGAGCCGTTCTCCCTTGAGCTGGACGGGATCCTCGCCCGCCGGAAGAAAGCCGCGGCCTGCGAGGTTGTGCCTGGCATGACCACACCTGTCGACCGCGCCGTCGCGGCGCTGCGTGCCAACCACGACACCCTCGCCGCACTGGTGCCGACCTTGTCCGAGGAACAGCTGAGGGGCCGCAGTGGGGCGGCGGAGTGGACCGTCGCGCAGGCGCTCTCGCACCTCGGAAGCGGTGCCGAGATCTCCCGCAAGCCGATCGCGACCGCCGCGGGCGAGCAGGTCGAGGCCGAGGACATCCAGTTGATCTGGGCCCGGTGGAACGCCGCGTCTCCGGCCGACCAAGCGGCCGGGTTCGTCAAACACGACGCGGCGTACCTCGACACGGTCGGGGCGCTCAGCGCCGAGCAGCGCGATCGCCAGATCGACCTGGGCATCCTGCCCCAGCCGGTGCCGCTGGTGGTCGCGCTCGGCATGCGGCTCAACGAGGTCGCCAACCACGCCTGGGACGTGCGCGTCGGCGTCGACCCGTCGGCGACCGTGGATTCGGACGCGGCCGAGCTGCTCGTCGAGCTCTACGGTGGGCCGCTGGCCTTCCTTCTGGGCTTCGCCGGCAAGGCCGACCAGGTCGAACGGGAGGTCCGCCTGGCGATCCCGGGCGGCGGCATCGAGATCACCGACGCGGTCACCGTGACCGACGCGCTCGACGACCCGACGGCCACACTCGAGGGTCCGGCAGAGGCCGTCGTGCGGCTGCTCAGCGGACGCCTCGGCGCCGAGCACGCCGCCGGCGTGAATGTGACCGGCAACGTCACGCTGGACGAGCTCCGGAAGGTCTTCCCCGGCTACTAGGCCGCGAGGCATCTTGAGGCCACGCCAGACCGCGGTTCGAACCCTGCACGCGCCACCAGCACCACAATCAGCCCCTGACCTGTGGAAACGCAGGTCAGGGGCTGATTTGTCGTGGCCCTCGCTGTGGGTGGGCTGTGGTCGTGGGGGCTACTGGGCTTCGATCGTGACGGTCTTGAGGGTGCCGGTGAATCGGAACGGTGGCTTGTAGGCCGGCGAGATGGGTGTGCCCCAGTCCTCGCCGGCGTCGAAGGTGTCGTCGGTCGAGAAGTACTCCGGGACGGTCTTGTCGATCCGGCCGTTGCCGACGGCCTCGCCGTCGGGTCGTAGCGTGCCGCTGCCGCCCTTCCCCGGACCGCCGCCGTCGTAGGCGAAGTCGAAGCGGATGGTTGACGGCCCGTTAGGGCAACGCCTGCGACGAACGTGATCGTGTAGTGCTCTTGAGTTGGGTCAATCGGGTTAGTGCCTTGGGATCGGGTGATCCAGTGCGTCGAGGATCGCCTCTTGGTCGGGACTGAGGGCGGGTGGGATCGT
>NZ_JBEZYF010000095.1:0-30313 GCF_040638415.1 Kribbella sp. NPDC026596
CCGGGGCGAAGACGCCCCGGCCCGGCGGTTACTTGCGGCCTTGGATTGACATGGCTTCTTCGTATTCGTGGCGGATGGCGTCGCCGCCGGATTTGCGCCAGTCGGCGACGGCCTTGTCCCAGGAGGCGACGTCGGCACGGCCTAGTTGGATGTCCTTGGTGGTTGCGTCCATTCGGCTGTCGAGGACCTTGCCCTTGGTGGACTGGGTCGGTGAGTAGAGGCCGTACGTCGGCGGCAGGATCGCGGTCGGCAGGATGGCCTTGAGATGGTTGTAGGCCACGTCGACCGCCTCGGGGTGACCCGGGAAGTAGACCGGGTAGCCCCCGTCGGCCAGGTACTGGATCGGGAACTCCCCCAGACAGACCTCACTCCCGCCGGCCTCGGTCAGCTTGGGATCGGTGCCGGTCAGCGTGTAATGCCGACCGGGAAGCCCGAACTTACGGAACAGGTATTCCTCGGTGCCGAACGGCGCGGCCATCCAGTTCAGCACCCCCAGCAACATCCGGGTCCGCTCCGGCGAGCTGGGCTTGATCGCCGCGATCGAGTTGATCGGCTTGCCCAGCAGGAACCGGCCTGTCTTCCCGGCCTGATCCCGGACGACGGGGATCGAGATGGCGAAGGACTTCACCACACTGCGCCGGTAGAAGCTCTGGATCGAGGAGTACGTGTCCTGCGTCATCACCGCGGAGCCCTGGCTGAACCAGACCTTCTGGTTGTTCTTCGCGATCCCGTCGGGGTGGATCAGCCCACCAGCCGACATCTGCCGGGTGACCTTGAGCATCTCCTTGTGCTCCGGAAGCTCCCGGCTGTGCAGCAGCCGACCGTCGCGAACCTCCCAGTCGTTCGGCAGCCGCAGCATCGCGCCCAGCGCCGCCGTCGGCGGAACCGCGAACGCCCACCGGTTCTTCTTCTCGTCGGTCACCGCCTTCGCGACCGCGAGCAAGTCGTCCACGTCGGGCGACCCGAGCTCGACCCCGAGCTGATCGAGGAGATCCTGCCGCGCCAGCAGCAGGTTGGACGACATCACCCCGCGCTGGATCGGGACCGCCCGGATCCCGCCGGAGTACACGCACCCACGCCAGGCGTCCGGGGCCAGGTTGGCCAGGAACGGGTAGTCGAGGATCGCGTCGCCGGACAGGTACTCGGTCAGGTCCTGCCCCCGTGCCTCGAGGAACTGCGGCAGGTAGGCGAACCCGCTGTCGACGTTGAACAGATCACCGAGGGTGTCGCCGGCCACGGCTGTCGCGAACTTGTTGGGGTAGTCGGTAGCCGAGGTGATCGTCAGCTCCAACGGTGACCCGAGCCGGCGGTTCAGCTCTTGCCAGTACGGGTTGCGGTCGGCCGTCGGTGGGATCGGGTTCGACGTCGGAGCGGACCCGGACACATCGCTGCCATCGCCGGGTGCGCCGTTGGTGACCCGGGCCGGCTCGGCCGGGAACCTGTAGAAGCAGTCCGGCATCAACGGATGGGACCGCGGCAGGTCCGGCTTCGGTCCGTCGAACCGCTTGTAGGTCGGCAGCGCCACCGGCTTGTTCAGAGCTGCGATATCGGTCGACCTGGTGACCGTACTGCAGCCGGTCAGACCACCGACGCCGGCCGCGGCAGCCAGCGACCCACCGAGGAGTGTTCTTCTGCTGATCGGTGTCATCCCTTCACCGCCCCGGTCAGCATTCCCTTGGCGAAGTGCCGCTGGAGGAACGGGTACACGATCAGGATCGGCACCAGCGAGACCACCAGGATCGCCATCTGGATCGACTCCTGCGGCGGAAGCTGGTCGGCCGCCGCACCACCGAGATCACCACTGCTGAGCTCGGTGTTGTTGATGACGTACGTACGCAGCACCAGTTGCAGCGGCCATTTCGCCGTGTCGCTGATGTAGAGCATCGCGTTGAAGAACGCGTTCCAGTACCCGACCGCGTAGAACAGGCCGACAACCGCGAGTACCGCCCGGGACAGCGGGAGAACGACCGACCAGAAGATCCTGAAGTCGCCGGCCCCGTCGATCCGGGCCGAGTCGAGTACCGAGTCCGGGATCGCCATGAAGAACGAGCGGAGGACGATCACGTTGAAACCGTTGATCGCGGTCGGCAGCACCAGGGCCAGCAGTGAGTCGAGCAGCCCGAACTCCTTCACCACCAGGTAGTTCGGGATCAGCCCCGGGCTGAACAGGATGCTGAACAGGACGATCATCAGGATCGGCCGCTGCCCGAAGGAACCCGGGCGGCTCAGCGCGTAGGCCAGCATGGTGGACCCGGCCAGGCTGACCAGCGTGCCGGCGGAGGTGATGACGACGCTGACCAGCAGCGCCCGCAGCACCACACCCCCGTTGAAGATCGACCGGTAGGAGTCCAGGTTGATGCCGTCCGGCCACAGGACGAAGCCGCCGGAGTTGGTGACATGCGCCTGGCTGGCGATGCTGGTCGAGATCACGCCGATGAAGGGGATGATCACGACCGCGCAGCACAGCAGCAGCACGATGCCCTTGAGGGCCCGCGTCGGAATCGCGGGACCGTCGTCGATCTGCTTCGGCCTGCGGTCGGTACCGGGCGGCCGGATGACGTTTGTCTGGGTACTCATGATTTCCGGTACACCCCCGCCTCGCCGAAGATGTGCGCAACCTTGTTGGCGCCGATCACCAGGGCGACGCCGAACAATCCTTTGACCAGGCCCACCGCGGCCGATACACCCCATTGGCCCGCCAGTACGCCGTTGTTGTAGACGTAGGTGTCGAGCACTTCGCTGGCCGGTCTACCCACCAGGCTCTGCTGCAGGATGATCTGCTCGAAGCCGACGGTGAGCGAGTCACCGAGCCGCAGGATGAGCAACAGGATGATCAACCCGCGGATGCCCGGCACGGTGACGTGCCACAGTTGCCGCATCCGCGACGCTCCATCGACCCGAGCGGCCTCGTACAGCCCGGTATCGATCTGCGTCAGCGCCGCCAGGAACAGAATCGTTCCCCAGCCGGTGTCCTTCCAGATCACCTGGCTGGTGAGCAGCGTGATGAAGCTGTCGGGGTTGCCGAGGAAGTCGATCGTGTCGATGCCGTGCGATCGCAGAACATTGTTGATCAGGCCACTGCCACCGAGGATCTGCTGGAAGATCGCGATCACGATCACCCAGGACAGGAAGTGCGGTAGGTACAGCACCGACTGGACGACGCGCTTGATCCGCTCCGACAGCAGGCTGTTCAGCAGCAGCGCCAGCGCGATCGGTGCCGGGAAGACGAAGATCACCTGGACCAGCGTGATCAGCAGAGTGTTCTTCAGCGCGTTGAGGAACTCCTGGTCGCCGTTGAAGATCACCGCGAAGTTGTCCAGACCGACCCACGCGCTCCGTCCGAGCGGTACGAACGGCAGGTACTCCTGGAACGCGATCAGATTGCCGAGCAACGGCAGGTAGTGGAAGGCGAGCATCAACGCCAGGCCGGGCAGGGCCATCAGCAGCAGGATCTTGTCCCGCCGTGCTCGCGCCCACCAGGACAGGCCCTGGCTGGATGGACGGGCGGATCTCTTCGGTACAGCCGGACCCGGTGGCCCGGAGCCGGAGGCACCGGCTGGGTCGACCCGGGTGGATCGGGTGGTTTCGGGGCTGAGAACTTCTTCTGCTCGGGACACGCCTCACTCCCTGCGTCATGATCGGCGCCCTATGGAGAGCGCTTTCCGTTCCCCCTTGTTCGATCTTGTCGTGTCTTGGGGGATGTCGCAGCTTGAGCGGAGCGTCATCCGAATATCGGACGGCGCACACCGGTAATCAGCGGGGGAAGGTGAGCCAGGTGCCGGCCAGTGGTTGCTGACCGATGCCCGGCTTGGAGTAGTCGCACACGCCGCCAGGGAAGATCGCGCGCAGGTGGGCCCACTGGGCGTCGGTGAGGGATGGATAGTCGGACCGGACCGGGTCGTGCAGTTGGCACTTGATGACGTCCGCGGCCACCCCGGCGCCGGCGACCTCGCGCGGGAACGACGCCGATGGGAACAGTTGCTCACACCGCGACGCCGGGTTGCGGTCGAGTGGCTGCGCGATGAACCCCGAAGGCCCCCGGCACCCTTCCTTCAGCCCCGACGGCCGCGCGGCAACGATCTTGGCGATGCGCGGGCGGGACGACCCGTCCGCGGCCAATCGGGTCAGCCAACGATCCATCGAGTCGACCGCGTGTTGCACCAGCGGGCTGTCGGTGCTGAACAGCCCGTACTTGGCGTCCTCCAGCAGGCTGACCTGGTTGGCCGTCGTACCGTTGGCTTTCTCCAGCCGGGCGCGCATCGAGAACGTGTGATACCGGACGTGGATGTCGCCGTACGACCGGGAGTCGAAGTACGCGCGGTAGTCGATGATCGGCACGTCCTTCAGCCCTCCCCCGCCGCTGGTCAGCCGTCCAGTCCTGTACGCCGCTTGCACGGCCTGTGGATCGGCGACCGTCCGGGCCGGCACGAGGTTCGCGTCCATGTCGAAGCCGCCGATCCGCTCGTTCAGATCGAGGAACTGGTCCACCGTGATCACCCCGGACTTCAGCACGCCAAGCCCGTACTGCACGCCGACGTTGTCCAGCGGCCGCCGGGCGAACCCAGTCTCCGGATCAGCGCCGTACGCCGTGATCGTGTGGTCGTAGACATCGCAGCGGACGCCGTGCGGGTTCCCGACCGGGTCGTAGCGTTGCGCCGGCGGGATGATGTCGCAGTTGCGGCGCGGGTCGATCCGGCCGCCGCTGATCGCCATACTCGGCAGCGTCGCGTACGTCGCGAAGCCGGCCACCTGCCGCTTTTCTTCCTGGGTCCAGGGCACGGTCGTCCGCGCGGTGAAGTACGAGTCCAGCAGCCAGGCGTCGCTGATGAACGTCACGGTCCCGAAGCCGACGTCGGGGAACGAGCAGCCGACGATGATGCCGTCGAAGATCCCCGGGTAGTTGTCAGTGATCTGGTGCGCCTGGTACGAACCACCGGAGCAGCCGAAACCAACCGTGTAGTCGGGACGGCCGTAGTGCTCGACGAAGAGTTCCTTCGTCATCATCGCCGACTCGGCCGCGGTCAGGTCGTTGCAGTTCTGGCCGAAGACGTTCAGCGACGAGGACATCAGCGCGTAGCCGCGACCGAGCAGGAAGGCGTCCGTCACGCCGCCGGTCGTGCTGCCCGAGCGGTACCACCCGCCCGCGCATCCACCGCCGAGCGTAAAGATCGCCCGCCCGTTCCAACCCTGCGTACGCCGCACAGCTGTAGGAGCCGGATCGTTCAATGGATCGTGCAGCATGCTGGTCTGGACTACGGCCCGGTCGGCGCTGCCGGTCTCCATCCGCACGATGAACGGGACGCGCCGGCCGAGCGAGGTCTTCGTGTGCGCCAGGTCGCTCGGGTAGGACCTGGTACCGGCCGGCCAGGCCGCCCACTGACCCGAGGTCGTTCGGTAGAAGTAGTCGACGCGCGACCTGACCGTGCAGTCGGCGTCGAGTGGGGCGCCCAGCGTGCCGCCGATCACCGGGATGGTGAACTGCGCGGTCTCGCAGACAAAGGGTTGCTGGTGTGGGCCGGAGAAGACCGGCCCCTGGCGTGGATAGTTGCGGACATCGAGGCTTGCGGTGGACCCGTCGGGCGCGGCGGCCCGCAAGGTGTTCGGACCTAACCGCATGCTCCCGACCAGACCGACCAGCGACTGCTCGTCGACGGTGAAGGACGAGGTCACGTCCTTGCCGTTCAACTCGACCTCCACCTCACCGGGCGGGACCTGAGCCGGTACGGCGACGCGCACCAGCGCGTCGCCTCCGGTCACGAAGTCCGGACGGCCCGAGAGGATCTCCAGCGCCAACCGGCTGGACGCCGCGGCTGGCGTCAACGGAGCCACGACAGCGAGGAGACAGGCGAGTACCACCAGCAGACGACCGGCTGATCGGGAGCGGTTCACGGGTCCTCCAGGATCAGTGGGCGGCGACCTCGTAGACGCGGGCGATGTCAGGGGTGGTGCTGGACGGATCGGTGATTGTCAGGCGGAGTTGGTCGACGGTTGCGGACGGACCGGGTACGGAGACCAGAGATCGGGTGTTGCCGGTGACACTGCCCAGCTGGACCCAGCCGGCCGCGGTGTGGGCCTCGACCCCGAACGCGGTCAGGACGGTGCCGGTGGCAACATTCGGAAAGCCGCCCGCTGTAGACGTCGACCTGGTTCACCTCCTTGTACGAGCCCAGATTCAGCGTGAGGACCGGTGCCGGGTCGCCCTCGGCGGACATCCAGCGTCCGCTGTCGATGCATGACCCGTCAACCGCCTTCGCCGCGCCGGACGAGGCGTCGTACGTCGAGGAGGCGGTGACGGTGGCGCCTCGGGCCAGGTGATCGGAGCACGGCGAGACCGCGGGAGCACCGGCCAGCCAGTCGCGGACGAAGGCGCCCTGGTACTCACCGCTGAGCAGGTTCCAGTTCTTGTCGAACATCACCGGAGCCCAGAAGTTGTCGAAGATCCAGCCCAGCCAGCCGATCTGCGGGCGCGCGTCCAGGTACTGCCGCAAGGGCAGTCCCCAGCCGGAGGTCGTGCCCGCCGTGACGTTGTTGGCCGACGACGACGGATCCCAGCCGAACTCGGTCAGGACGACCGGCAGCGTTGCCGCGGCATTGCCGAACTTCGGGTCGAGATTGGTCGCGGTCGCCGGACCCTGGTTCGGATAGAGGTGGTAGACGTACGCGATGTTGCCGCCGGTGATCGGGGCCGTCAGGGCACCGTTCAGCCGGGTGCTCCAGGACGGGCTGCCCATCAGGATCACGTTGGACGCGACGGACCGGATCGAATCCACGACCGGCTGGACGTACGACTTCCAGGTGGCCCAGTTGTCCGGCGCGATCGGCTCGTTGAACACCTCGAAGAGCACGTTCGGGTTGTTCGCGTAGCGCGGGGCGATGAAGTCCCAGAACCCCTTCACGTCCGACCGCGGTACGGCGCCGGCCGCGTCACCGTAGTTGCGGACCAGGTGCAGGTCGATGATCACGTAGAGACCCTTGGCCACGGCGTGGTCGACGTACGGCTTGATGTAGGTGGCGTCGTACGCGTTCAGATCCTTGCCGATCGCCTCGGTGACCAGGAGGCGGAGGATCTTGGAGTTCCAGCCGTTCGACACGGTCATGTCGATCAGGTCGTTGATCGGCTTGTTGTTGCAGTCGGTGCAGACGGCGTTCTGCTCGGGGGCGATGACGGAGACACCCTTGAGGGTGACGTTCGTACCGGCGCTGTTCTTGATGTGGTTGCCGTCGGTGTGGAGGGCGGGGAGGGCGGTCGTCTGGGCCGAGGCATTCACCAGGGTTACCGCGGACAACAAGAGGGCTGAGCACAGGGCTAGGGCGGATTTCCTGAGCACGGCGGTTCCTTTCAGTCGCGATGGGTGCGGATGTGTTCCGGCCAGGCCAGCGGGATGTTCAAGCTGTCCGCCAGCAGGTGTCGGTAGTCGGCCAGGTGGGTGGGATCGTTGCGGACCTTGCGCGGCGAGAGTCCTTGGCTCAGGCAGAAGCTGATGAGCGCACCGACGGCCTCGCCGATGCTCCACTCGACCGGGTGCAGGCGGTAGCAGCCGTTGGTGATGTGGGTGGTGCCGATGTTCTTGTTCGCCGGCAGCAGGTTGTCGACCCGGACCGGGATCAGCGCGCCGAGCGGGATCTGGAAGGGGTAGGCCTCGATGTCGACATAGCTCCGCCCGGCCGTACTCGGATGCAGATCGATCCGGTAGCGCCCGAGGCCGACGCTGTCGGCGAACACCTCGCTTCCCGCCCCGTCCGGCCGCGCCTCCACCCCGACGTGCTGCTCGAGCACGGTGAACTCGGCCTGGATCCGCCGCGACTCCCGGATGTACGGCGCCTTGGCCAGACCGTCCGCCGTCCCCGTGACGTCCGGTCGCAGCCGCAGACCCGGGTAGCCGGCTTCGGTCTGCATCCAGTACAGGAAGGACAGCGACAGGTCCCGGCTCGCCGCCAGCGCCGCGGCGGGGTCGTCCACCCCGATCAACGGGCGCTCCCAGTAGTCGAGCTGCGGCCAGTTGACCACGGTGACATCCGGGATCACGCCGTCGATGAAGTTGCTGCGGGCAAGCACCTGCCGGTAGCGCCAGAGCGAGAACGGCGCCCGCTGCTCCGGGTTGGCCTCGAACAACCGCCACTCCCGCCGCTCCAGCGTGACCGGTACGACGTCCTCCCAGGACAACTGTGGTCCCGGCCAGAACGGGGCGACGTGATCACGCCAATGCGCGTACCCCGCCGGGCGGTCGATGGTGTGGTCCTCGCCCGGCCGGTGCTCCAGCGCGAAGCACCACGAGAAGGCCTGCTGGTCCAGCGGATCCGCGATCTCAGGCGCGTGCAGCTCACCGGTCGTGGCGCGGCTCTCGGCGCCGACCACATGCTCGACGCCGGCCAGCTCCAGCAGGTCGCCGAGCTCGGTCGCGTCCACGACGTAGCTGGCCGACACGGTCAGCTCGGTGCCGCTCCGCAGATCCCTGACCGTCACCGCGTCGATCTCGTCGCCCTCGGCATGCGCCGCGATCGGCTCGTGCTCGAGATACACGGAGAGCCGGCCGGAAGCCTGCCACGGCGCCAGCATCTCCTCCAGCACCGCAGCCGCGACGCGCGGCTCGTGACAGAACCGGCTGACCACCCCGCGGCCGGGGTCGAGCAGCGGATCAGCAGCCACCTCCGGCCGGAGCGGGTAGTTGCGCCGGTAGTAGTCCCGGATCCGCCGACGGAGCTCGGCGTACCCGGGGGCGGCGTACTCCTCGATCCACGGGTGCTCGTCGGGCGGCACCGCCTGGCTGGTCAACTGACCGCCCAACCAGTTGGTCGGCTCGGTCAGAACGACGCGCCGGCCCAGCTTCGCCGCGGTCAGTGCCGCCGCGACCCCGCCCAGACCGCCGCCGACGACCAGCACATCCGTCTCGAGTTCCACCCGTTCACTCCTTCGTTCGCGGTGTTTGTGGTGGCGCGGCGACGGTTTCGCCGGCCACCAGATCGCAGGGCACCAGTTGGCTGACCGGTGGTTCGTCCGGGTCCTCGACCCGGGCGACCAGCGCGTCGATCGCGATCCGGCCGATCTCCTTGCGCGGGATCACCAGGCAGTCCCAGCGGTGCCCGGGTTCGTCGCCGGATCCCTCCAGGACCGCGACGGACACGTCCGCCGGAATGCTCAGCCCGCGCGCGGCCAGCCCGGTCCGCAGATCCTCGGCCAGCCCGATGTTCTCGGCGACCACCGCGGTCTCCGGTCCGGACGCCAGTTCGTCCAGCCACTCGTCGGTCAGCCCCGGCTCGCCGCGGAGACCGGGCGAGCGGTCCTGCAACCCGAGCCCTTCGATCGCGTCGCGATAGCCCGTACGGCGATCGGCATATGCCTCCTGCTCGATCCCCGAGCGCAGGTAGGCCAGGTGGCGGTGACCGCGCTCGGCCAACGACGTCACCAGCCGGTCGGCGGCCGACACGTAGTCCGGGATGATGCACGGGATCTCCGCGCCGGCGACCTCACGGCGACCGATGTGGACGAACAGGTACCCGTCGTGCCACAGCCGGGCCAGCTCCTCGCGATCGGTCGCGGCACCGAGCAGCACGCTGCCGTCGGCCAGGTTGAGCCGGTTGGTGCCGTCCCGGTAGATCCGGCGGCGGCCGTCGCTCGTACCGGTCGAGGTGAACAGGACCAGGTCGTACCCGATCTCCTCGGCGCGCTCCTCGATCCCGAGCAGGAACTCGAAGTAGAAGTCTTCCCGCGCGTGCGGGAAGACGGCCTCGAAGGTGTGGACGCCGAGCAGCCGGTTGCGCTTGTTCCGCAGGTTCCGCGCGGCCGCGTTCGGGACGTAGCCGAGCTGCTTCACCGCCGCCCGGATCCGCTCCCGGGTCTCCTCCGGAATCCGGTCGACATCCCCGCTGACCACGCGGGACACCGCGGACTGGGAGACTCCGGCGAGCCGGGCGACGTCGGACTGTCGTGGTGCTTTCATCGTTTCTCCTGCAACCAGCAGTGCGTCCACTGCCCAGTGGGTAGTTCGGTCCGGGGCGGAGCTTCGGTACGGCAGACGTCCATCGCGAACGGGCACCGCGGGTGGAACCGGCACCCGGCCGGCGGATCGATCAGACTCGGCGGCTCACCGAGATCTTCGGCGTCGAACAACGAGTCCCGGTCGGATCGCTCGCGCTCGGGATCGGGCGACGAGTCGATCAGCAGTTGCGTGTACGGATGCAACGGCTTGGCGATCACGTCCTCCTTCGGACCGCCTTCGACCATCTGGCCGGCGTACATCACCACGATGTCGTCGCACAGGTAGCGAGCGCTGGCGATGTCGTGGGTGATGTAGAGCAGCGCCAGGCCGTCCTCGGTCCGCAAACGGTCGAGCAGGTTGAGCATCTCCAGCCGGATCGACACGTCCAGCATCGAGATCGGCTCGTCGCCCAGCAGCACCTTCGGCTCGACCGCCAGCGCCCGCGCGATCACCACCCGCTGCCGCTGCCCACCGGACAACTCATGGGGGAACTTGTCGATGAATTGCTCGGCCGGCGACAGGCTGACCCGCTCCAGCAGCTCGACGACCCGACGCTCCACTTCGGCCTTCGTGCGTACGGCGTGATGCAGTTTGACGGCCCGCTCCAGGTTGTACCGGACGCGGTGCAGCGGGTTCAGCGAACCGAACGGGTCCTGGAAGATCAGCTGGACGTCGCTGTAGTAGGAACGAGGCTTGCCCCGGACCGCCTTGCCCCGCAGGCGAATCTCGCCCTTCGTCGGCGCGTAGAACCGGGCGAGGAGCCGAGCAAGCGTGGTCTTGCCGCTACCGCTCTCCCCGACCAGCGCAACGATCCGGCCCGGCTGCAACGCCAGCGTCGCATCCTCGACCGCCCGGACGACGGCCTTGCCGGCCGGGAAGTATTTCGAGACCCCGCGGGCCTCGAGCACGGGTTGGCTCATGCTCGATCATCTCCCGATGGGTACAGCCGGCAGGCCACGGCGTGGTCCTCGATCGTCAGTAGTGCGGGTTGTTGCTCGTCGCAACCGTCGAAGCGGTCGGCGCAGCGGGGATGGAACGGGCAACCCGGTGGTGGGTTGCGCAGGTCCGGCGGGGTGCCGGGGATGCCGGTCAGGCGGGTGATCGGCGACCGCAGCGGCGGGAAGGAGTCCCGGAGGCCGCGGGTGTAGGGATGCCGGGGCTTGGTGTAGAGCGACTCCGCCGTACCGATCTCGACGATCCGGCCCGCGTACATGATCGCGATCCGATCGGCCAGCTCGAGCAGCAGGGACAGGTCGTGGGTGACGAAGACGACAGCGAATCCGAGCTCACGCCGCAGCCGTAGTACCTGAGCCAGGATCTGCCGCTGCATCACCACGTCGACGGCCGTCGTCGGCTCGTCCATCACCACGAGCTCGGGACCACAGGCCAGGGCGAGCGCGATACTCGCACGCTGCCGCATCCCGCCGGACAGCTCGTGCGGATAGCCGCGGACGCGATCGGCCGAGATCCCCACCATGCCGAGCAGCTCGGAGGCCCGCGCCCAGGCGTCCTGGCGACTCAGGTGCCTGTCGTGTTCCCGCAGTACGTCGACGAACTGCGCACCGACCCGCATCACCGGGTTGAGCGCATCCATCGCACTCTGCAGAACAATCGCCAGCGAGGTCCACCGCAGCCTCCGCAACTCGGCAGCGCCGAGTGCGACCAGGTTGGTGCTGGTGCCATCTCGGTAGAACTCGATCCGACCGGCGGTGGTCACCGCCGGCGGGCGCTGGAGTCGGGTCAGCGCGGTGATCAGCGTCGACTTGCCCGACCCCGACTCCCCTGCGACGCCGAGGATCTCGCCCCGCCGGAGCTCGAACGAGACGTCGTCGCATGCCCGGACCGGCTGGTCACCGGTCACGTAGTCGACGGTCAGCCCCGCGACGGACAGGACCGCCGTCCGCCTGGACACCTGCGTGATCGTCATGCCTCCACCACCTTCCGGGTCCGCACGACCACGGACCGACGGGCCATCCGGAGTTTGGGGTTGGACAGTTCGTCGACACCGAAGTTCACCAGGGTGGCCGCCGTACCGATCAGCGCGATGCACAACCCCGGTGGTACGAACCACCACCACAGTCCCCGCAGTACGGCGCTCTGCTGCTGAGCGGACTGGATCATCGTGCCCCAGCTGATCGAGCCGGAGTCGGAGATCCCGAGGAAGGCCAGTCCGGCCTCGGCCATCACGCCGCCGATCATGCCGTGCAGGAACATCGCCGAGATCCAGCCGGTCAGATGCGGCAGGATCTCGCAGAAGATCAGCCGCCGATGCGGCTCGCCGACCATCTTCATCGCCAGCACGAAGTCCCGGCTGCTCAGGCTGAGCGACTGGGCCCGCAGCGTCCGCGCGCCGCCCGACCACCCGAACAGGCCGATGATCAGCGCGATCACCCACGGCCCGGTGCCTTGGACGTACCCGGCGACGATCAGGATCAGCGGGAGGATCGGCATCACCAGGAACAGGTTGGTCAGGAAGTTCAGGCCGTTGTCGACCGCGCCGCCGAAGTACCCGGCCGGGACCCCGACGCTGATCGCGATCAGCGTGCCGATGGCCGCCGCGAGGAGGCCGACCAGCATCGACCCACGGGCGCCGGCGATGGTCTGCGCGAGGACGTCCTGACCGAACTGGGTGGTGCCGAACAGGTGATCGGCACTCGGTGGCTGCGAGATGGCGGAGATGTCGTTCGCCCGCGGATCCAGCGGCAGCAGCGGCCCGAAGAGCGCGAGCAGCACGAAGAAGACCAGGACCGACAGACCGAAGCGAACCTTCCAGCTGGAGAGCATCATCACCCCTTCGCCCGGATGCGCGGATCGAGCAGGACATAGGCCAGGTCGGCGACCAGATTGGCCAGCAGGACGGCCAGCGTGATCAGCAGGAAGACGCCTTGCATCATGGGGTAGTCCCGCTTCTGCAACGCCTCGTAGAGGAGGTAGCCGATCCCCGGGTAGCTGAAGACGATCTCGGTCAGCAGCGCGCCGCCGACGACACCGCCGAGCGCCATCGCGAAGCCCGTGAAGCTGGGCAGCATCGCGTTGCGGGCGGCGTACCGGAACATCACCCGCCCCGGCGAGAGCCCCTTCGCCTGGGCGAGCAGGACGTAGTCCTCGCGGACCGTGGTGACGGTCATGTTGCGCATCCCGAGCAGCCAGCCGCCGAACGCGGAGAACACGATGGTTGCTGCGGGCAACACACCGTGATGGAGCACGCTGACGGCGTACGCGAAGCTGAAGCCCTGCGGGAGGTCGGCGTCGTAACCGCCCGACAGCGGGGTCCAACCGAGGACGAAACCGAAGATCCAGAGGGCGAGCAGCGCGACCCAGAAGTACGGGACCGAGCTCAGGAACGTGGTGAACGGTGTGAGGATCGCGTCGAGCCGGCTGCCGGCCTTCCAGCCCGCGACGACACCGAGCAGGGTGCCGATCGCGAACGCCGTGATAGTCGTCGTACCGACGAGGAGCAGTGTCCAGGGCAGGGCTTGCCAGACCAGGTCGGCGACCGGGACCGGGAAGTTGACCACGGACACGCCGAGGTCACCGTGGGAAAGCTGGCGGAGGTAGTCGGCGAACTGGTGGGCCAGGTTGTCGGACGGGTTGCCGAAGATCGCGCGGATCGACATCAGCGTCTCGGCGGGAACCTGCTGGCCGCTGACCCGTTCGAGCTCCTCGACGATCGCGGACGAGGGGTCACCGGGCATCAGGCGCGGGAGCAGGAAGTTCAGGCCGATCGCGGCGGCCGCGGCGGCCAGGTAGAAACCCAGCCGCCGGGCCAGGAAAGCCCATCGCATCGTCAGCTCCCCCGGCGCTGCAGGCCGAGCATGGTCAGGATCGTGTCCGGCCCCATACCGACGAACGGGATGTGGTCGAAGTCGTCCGGCGTCGGCCAGCCGGTCCAGCGGCTCGCGTTGATGTCGACGAAGTAGAAGTTGTTGTAGATCGGGCTGAACGGCACCTTGTCCACGACGATCTTCTGCAGTTGCCGGCCGAGGGTCTTGAGCTGCTCGACGTCGTCGGTGCGTTGCATCGCGGCGATGATCGTGTCGGTCTCCGGGTCACTCCAGCGGCCCTGGTTCAGCGTCGCCGACTTACCGACGGGCACCTTGAACGAGCTGCTCAGGAACCGGTAGACGCCGTACACACCGGAGCCACCGGTGGACGCGGCGGCCAGGTCGAACTGGCCGAGGTTCTGCTTGTCGTAGTACCCGGCGCTCGGCTGGCCGGCGCCCTTCACCTGCAGGCCGAGGGACTGCTTCCAGGTGTTGATCAGGATGTCGGCGTAGTTGCCCCAGCCCCAGTCGGCGTTGAACAGGATCGACGGCTGGTAGCGCTTGCCGTCCTTGACCAGCGCGCCCTGCTCGACGGTCCAGCCGCCGGCCGCCAGTTCGGCCTTGGCCGCGGCCGCGTCGACCTTCTGCACCTGGCCCTTGTACGCCGGGTCGAGCCAGTCGGCGAACAGTTGGTCGGAGAGACCGGTCGGCCCGGCCTCGGTGCCCGGTCGTTGTAGCGTCGTCACGACCGCTGTCCGGTCGATGGTGAGGGCGAGCGCACGCCGTACGTGGACGTCGTCGAAGGGTGCCTTGGCGGTGTTGAAGAGGACGGACATCGCACCGCCGTTGGAGTACAGCTGGTAGAGGTGCTTGTCCGGGTCCTTGGCGACGTACTCCTTCTCGCCGTTCGGCCAGCTCGCGGACGACCAGTCGACATCGCCCTTGAGCAGCTGGGCCTTCAGTGCGTCCGCGCTGGTCGGGATGATCTTGTACGTGCTCATCGGCAGCTTGCCGCCCCAGTAGTCGGTGCGGGCCTTGAGCGTGATCTGCTGCGGCTTGAACTCGGCCACCGTGAACGGGCCGGTGCCGACGGGCTCGGGATTCGTCCAGGTGTTGAGGTTCTGGGTCGCCCAGATGTGCTTGGGCACCATCGGCAGCAGGATGTTCGCGAACTGGTTCACCGTCGCGTACGACGGCTCCGCGAACCCCACCGTCACGGTGCTGTCGTCCACCTTGGCCACGGACTTGTAGGTGATCCCGGCGATGCTGAAGTCCGGCTTCTCGATCGGCAGCCCGAGCGAATAGACCACGTCATCCGCGGTGAACTTCTGCCCGTCGGACCAGGTCACGTCCGTGCGGAGCTTGATGGTCAGCTGCTTGCCCGCGTCGGCGAACGCCCAGCTCTCCGCCAACCACGGCTTCACTACTCCCCCGGAGCCGTAGTCGACCCGCATCAACGGCTCGTACACCAGCTCCATGTTCGGCGCCTTGTCGGTGGCCGGACCCATCACGTTGTAGTTGCGGACGAACGTCGTACCACCATCGGTCTTGCCGTACACGATCGTGGTGTCGCTCGCGCCACCGCCGGCCTTCGTCGCCGCGGGGCCCGAACACCCCGCCAGCAGCACCGCACCGACCACTGCCAGAACCCGCCACCGACTGCGCATATCTCTCACCCCAGGACTAGAGCTGCTGCTGCACGTTCATACGTATGAGCACTCGCCTATGAGCCAGTTAGGAGCTGCTCTTACGTATGCGCAGGAACCTACGAACGTTACGACCGCATGTCAAGACCGAGAAGGTCTAGAGATACGTCTGGGTGCTGGGGGGTGCGGATTCCATCCAGGCCAGGACGCCGGTGAGGGCTTCTTCGGTCATGGCGAAGTGGACGGTGCGGTCGCGGAGCTCGGCGTCGACGATGACGTGTCCGGCGTAGGTGACCAGGGGCTCGTTGCCCATCGGGCGGCGGGTACTCACGCTTTCGAGCTGGCGGCGGTTGACGACGAGTTTGGGCCACCAGGCGAGGCTGAAGACCCGGAACCACTGCAGGTCGTCCCCGACGTAGCGGGCCAGGCCGAGAGCCCAGCCGCGGCCGTGGTCCTTCACGGCCAACTGGAGGCTGCAATCAAACGTTCCGCCGTCCCTGGACAACCAGCGACGGCGGAACGCGAAGATGATGATCAGCAGTACGGCGGCAAGCAGACAGACCCCGACGACATCGAGGACTACCCTCATACCTTGCCGACCCCATTTCCGGTGCCCAATATTTGGTACTGCTCCGGGCACCGCCGGAGAACCGTACTTTCAGTGACGATGTTCGATTATGGCAGGTCGGTTCAGGTCGCCTTCTCGGCGGCCCTCACCCGGGCCTCGGCGAGTCGCACCTCGTCGGCGTCGGCATCGCTCGCGGTGCCGGTCGCGAGCGCCTGCTCGAGCTCGCGACGGGCCTCCTCGAGGTCGATGTCGTGACCCATCTCGGCGTTCTCGGCCAGGATCGAGACCCGGTCGTTCGCCACCGAGATGAAGCCGTCCGGCGCGGCCGCGACGAAGAACTCGTCGTCGACGGTCCGCACCTGCACGGTGCCACCCTGCAGCAGGCCCAGCAGCGGCGCGTGGCCGGGCAGGATCCCGACGTCACCGTCCGTGGTCCGGGCGATGACGATCTTGGCCTGGCCCTGCCACACGGTCCGCTCGGCCGCGACCAGCGCGACCTCGAGGTGCTTGGCAGAATCGTCGGCCATGTCAGTTTTCCTTCTGCAGCTCGGCCCACTTGCGCTCGACGTCGTCGAGCGAACCGACGTTGAAGAACGCCTGCTCGGCGATGTGGTCGCACTCGCCTTCGGTGATCTTCTTGAAGGACTCGATGGTGTCCTTCAGCGGCACGGTGGAGCCCGGGATGTTGGTGAACTTCTCCGCCATGTAGGTGTTCTGGGAGAGGAACTGCTCGATCCGGCGCGCGCGGGCGACGGTGATCTTGTCCTCTTCGGAGAGCTCGTCGACACCCAGGATGGCGATGATGTCCTGCAGTTCCTTGTTCTTCTGCAGGATCTGCTTCACCCGGACGGCCACGTCGTAGTGCTCCTGGCCGATGTACTGCGGGTCGAGGATCCGCGACGTGGAGGTCAGCGGGTCGACGGCCGGGTACAGACCACGCGACGCGATGTCACGGGAGAGCTCGGTGGTCGCGTCCAGGTGGGCGAAGGTGGTCGCCGGCGCCGGGTCGGTGTAGTCGTCCGCGGGCACGTAGATCGCCTGCATCGAGGTGATCGAGTGACCCCGGGTCGAGGTGATCCGCTCCTGCAGCACACCCATCTCGTCGGCCAGGTTCGGCTGGTAACCGACCGCGCTCGGCATCCGGCCGAGCAGGGTGGAGACCTCGGAACCGGCCTGGGTGAACCGGAAGATGTTGTCGATGAAGAGCAGCACGTCCTGCTCCTTGACGTCGCGGAAGTACTCCGCCATCGTCAGCGCCGACAGCGCGACCCGCAGCCGGGTGCCCGGCGGCTCGTCCATCTGACCGAAGACCAGCGCGGTGTCCTTGAAGACGCCGGCCTCTTCCATCTCGTTGATCAGGTCGTTGCCCTCACGGGTCCGCTCGCCCACGCCGGCGAACACCGACGTACCACCGAAGTTGTGGGCGATCCGGTAGATCATCTCCTGGATCAGCACGGTCTTGCCGACACCCGCACCGCCGAACAGGCCGATCTTGCCGCCCTGGACGTACGGCGTGAGCAGGTCGAGCACCTTGATACCGGTCTCGAGCATCTCGGTCTTGGACTCGAGCTGGTCGAAGGCCGGCGCCTTGCGGTGGATCGGCCAGCGCTCGGCGATCTCGAACTCGGACTCGTCCTGGTTCAGGCACTTGCCGGTGACGGACCAGACCCGGCCCTTGGTGACGTCGCCGACGGGGACGGAGATCGCCGCGCCGGTGTCGCGCACCTCGGTGCCGCGGATCAGGCCGTCGGTCGGCTTCATCGAGATCGCCCGGACGATGTTGTCGCCGACGTGCAGCGCGACCTCGAGGGTGATCGTCTGGGTGGTGTCGCCCAGGGTGATGTCCACCTCGAGCGCGTTGTACATGTCGGGCATCGTGTCCGCTGGGAACTCGACGTCGACGACCGGGCCGATCACCCGGGCGACGCGGCCAACTGCGCCGGCCGCTCCGCTGTGGTCGTTCTTCTCGGTAACCGTGGCAGTCATCTCTCTCACTCGCTCCCGGCGCTCGCGTCGGCCAGCGCGCTGGCGCCACCGACGATCTCGCTGATTTCCTGGGTAATTTGGGCCTGGCGGGCCTGGTTCAGGTCCCGCGTCAGCTTCTCGATCAGGTCCTGCGCGTTGTCCGTCGCGGACTTCATCGCCCGCTGCCGGTTGGCCAGCTCCGAGGCCGCCGCCTGCAGCATGCAGTAGTGGATCCGGCTGGCGACGTACTTCGGCAGCAGCCCGTCGAGCACCTCTTCGGCGGACGGCTCGAACTCGTACAGCGGCAGTACGTCGTCGGCCGCCGGCGCTTCCTGGCCCTCGACGACCTCCAGCGGCAGCAGGCGGATCACGTCCGCGCGCTGGGTCAGCATCGACACGAACCGGGTGAAGACGATGTGGATCTCGTCCACGCCGCCCTCCTCGGTCGGGGTCAGGAAACGCTCGATCAGCGCGTCGGCGATCTCCCGGGCCCGGGCGAAGCTTGGGTTGTCGGAGTCACCGGTCCACGACTGCGCGACCTCGCGCTGCCGGAACGTGTAGTACGCGACGCCCTTGCGGCCGCTGAGGTACGGGACGACCTCCTTCTCGTCCTCGCGCAGCAGCTGGTTCAGCCGCTCCCCTTCACGGATCACGTTGGACGAGTAGGCCCCGGCCTGACCGCGGTCGGAGGTGATCAGCAAGACCGCGGCCCGCTTCGGGTTCGGCTTCTCGGTGGTCAGCGGGTGGTCGACGTTCGAGAACGTCGCCACCGCCGACACGGCACGGGTGAGCTCCCGCGCGTACGGACCGGCCGCCTGGGCGCGTTGCTGCGCCTTGACGATCCGGGACGCCGCGATGAGCTCCATCGCCCGGGTGAGCTTCTTGATCGTCGAGACCGAGGCCTTGCGATCTCGAAGCTCCCGCAGATTGGCTGGCACGGTCGATCAGCCCCGCTTCTGCCGGACGATCTGCTCCTGCTCGACGTCGCCCTCGTCCATCGCCTCGGCCTCGGCCTCGGTGCCGAGCAGCGTGCCCTCGGAGGTCTGGAAGGTCGGCTTGAACGCGTCCAGCGCCTCGGTCACGGCCTGCGCCTCGTCGTCGCCGAACAGCCCGGACTCACGGATGCCGTCGAGCACCTTGCTCTCGCGCCGCAGGTAGTCCAGGAAGTCCCGCTCGAAGCGCAGCACGTCGTCCACCGGGACGTCGTCGAACTTGCCCTTGGTACCGGACCAGATGGAGACGATCTGCTCCTCCACCGGGTACGGCGAGTACTGCGGCTGACGGAGCAGCTGGACCAGCCGCTGACCCCGGTCGAGCTGCCGGCGGGAGGTGGCGTCGAGGTCGGAGGCGAACATCGCGAACGCCTCCATCGCGCGGAACTGGGCCAGGTCGATCTTCAGCGAGCCGGACACGTTCTTCATGCCCTTGACCTGCGCGGCGCCGCCGACCCGGGAGACCGAGATACCGACGTCGATGGCCGGCCGGATGTTGGCGTTGAACAGGTCGGACTGCAGGAAGATCTGGCCGTCGGTGATCGAGATGACGTTGGTCGGGATGAACGCCGACACGTCGTTGGCCTTGGTCTCGATGATCGGCAGACCGGTCATCGAGCCGCCGCCGAGCTCGTTGGACAGCTTCGCGCAGCGCTCGAGCAGCCGGCTGTGCAGGTAGAAGACGTCGCCCGGGTAGGCCTCGCGGCCCGGCGGGCGGCGCAGCAGCAGCGACATCGCGCGGTACGCCTCGGCCTGCTTGGTCAGGTCGTCGAAGACGATCAGCACGTGCTTGCCCTGGTACATCCAGTGCTGGCCGATGGCCGAGCCGGTGTACGGGGCGACGTACTTGAAGCCGGCCGGGTCGGACGCCGGGGAGGCGACGATGGTGGTGTACTTCATCGCGCCGGCCTCTTCGAGCGCACCGCGGACGGCGGCGATCGTGGAGCCCTTCTGGCCGACTGCGACGTAGATGCAGCGGACCTGCTTCTTCGGGTCGCCGGAGTCCCAGTTCGCCTTCTGGTTGATGATCGTGTCGACCGCGATCGCCGTCTTGCCGGTCTTGCGGTCACCGATGATCAGCTCACGCTGGCCGCGGCCGATCGGGATCATCCCGTCGATCGCCTTGATCCCGGTCTGCAGCGGCTCGCGGACCTCCTGGCGGTCCATCACGCCGGCCGCCTGCAGCTCCAGCGCGCGGGTGCCCTCGAGGTCCTTGATCTCGCCGAGGCCGTCGATCGGCTTGCCCAGCGGGTCGACGACGCGACCGAGGTAGCCCTCGCCGACCGCCACCGACAGCACCGTGCCGGTCCGGCGGACCTGCTGGCCCTCGTCGATCCCGTCGAACTCACCGAGGACGACGACACCGATGTCGCGGGTGTCCAGGTTCAGCGCGATGCCCCGGGTGCCGTCCTCGAACTCGAGCAGCTCGTTGGTCATCGCCGAGGGCAGGCCCTCGACGTGCGCGATGCCGTCACCCGCGTCGATGACGGTGCCGACCTCCTCCCGGCTCGCCTGCTCCGGCTGGTAGTCGGTGACGAACCGATCCAGGGCGTCCCGGATCTCCTCCGGCCTGATCGTGAGCTCAGCCATTGTGTTTCCTGCTTCCTTGACCCTTGCTGGCCTGTTGTGGCTCTAAAGGCTTTCCCGACCCTTAGCGCCGCTTATGTCGTTAAGGGGCGTTCAGCCCGCGATGCGCCGTTGCGCTTCGTCGAGCCTGGCCGCGATGGTTCCGTCGATCACTTCGTCGCCGATGTCCACCCGGACGCCGCCGACCACGTTCGGGTCGACGATGACGTTCAGCTGGATGTCCCGGCCGTACTGCTGTCCCAGCGTCGCGGCGAGCCGTTCGCGCTCGCCCTCGGTCAGGTCGGTGGCGACCCGCACGGTCGCGATGCTGGCGTTGCGCCGGGCCGCCGCGGCGACCTGGTACGTCCGCATCGAGGCCGCGAAGCTGCGGCCCCGGCCGTCCACCGCACGCTCGGCCAGCCGCACCGTGACGGCGTCGGCCTTGCCCTGCAGCAGTCCGGCGAGCAGTTCCTGCCGGGCCGCGAGCGGGATGTTGCGGTCGCTGAGCTTGTCGCTCAGTCCCCGCTCCGCCGCGACGATCCGGTCCAGCCGGAACAGCTCGTCCTCGAGGTCGTCCAGCTTGTGCCGGCCGTCGGCATACGCCACCTCGGCCTGCACGCTGAGCTGGTCGAGGGCGTTCCCGAGGTCACGGCCGCCGACCCAGCGACCGGCCACCGCCGTGGTCAGGATCTCCTGCGCCTGGGTGGAGATCTTGCCGCCGAACAGCTGCTGGACCAGGGAGACACGGGCGTCGCGGGGCCGGGCCGGATCGGTCAGTGCGCGCCGGAGCGCGCCGCTGCCGTCCAGCAGCTTGGCGACCGAGAACAGCTCGGCGCCCAGCCCCTCGGTCACGGTGACACCCGCCAGGGCCTCCGCGGCCCGGGCGAGTGACTCGTTCGACGCGCCGCGCATCAGCCGTCCGTTCCGACGGCCTGACGAGCGGACTCCGACGCCTCGAGGTCGGCCAGGAAGCGCTCGACGGTGCGACGCTGACGCGCCTCGTCCTCGAGCGACTCGCCGACGATCCGGCCGGCCAGCGTGGTCGCCATCGTGCCGACCTCGCTGCGCAGCGAAGCGACCGCCTGGGTCCGCTCCGCGTCGATCTGGGTCCGCGCGTGGGTGACGATCCGCTCGGCCTCGGCGTTCGCCTGCTCGCGCATCTCCGCGATGATCTGGGCACCCTGCTCGCGGGCGTCCTCGCGGATCTTCGCAGCCTCCTGCCGGGCCTCGGCCAGCTGCGCGTTGTATTTCTCCAGAGCCGCCTTCGCCTCGGCCTGGGCCTGCTTGGCCTCGTTCATCCCGCCTTCGATCGCCGCGGTCCGATCGGCGTACGCCTTCTCGAACCGGGGGACGACGTACTTGGCGAAGGCGACGGCCAGCAGGACCAGGAAGACGAAGGCGAAGATGATCTCGGCGGTGTGCGGCAGCAGCGGGTTGACATCCTCACCCTCGGCGGCCAGCGGTAGCACCATCGTCAACATGTCTGAATCCTGTCAGTCGGAGGAAGTAGCTCAGGTACGGAAGACGAAGGCGAGTGCGATACCGATGATCGCCAGCACCTCGGTGACACCGAAGCCGATCCAGGCGATCGACTGCAGCTTGCTCTGGGCCTCCGGCTGCCGCGCGGTGCCGTTGATCACAGCGGCGAAGATCAGACCGACGCCGACGCCCGGGCCGATCGCGGCCAGGCCGTAGCCGAGGACTGCGATGTTGCCGGCAATCTCGAGAGCCATCTCAGGTGTTTCCTTTCGGTACGGATAGGGGCTATCCGGGTTTCCGTTACTACGGGTCTAGGTGGGTGGTGCGGATCAGTGGTCTTCGGCGATGGCGCTGCCGATGTACTGCGCGGTCAGCACGACGAAGATGTAGGCCTGGATGCACTGGACGAACAGCTCCAGTCCGCCGATCGCGAGGCCCATCACCCAGGTGACGATGCCGACGCCGGCGAGAGCGATGTTGCCGGTCTCGAAGACCAGGTACTCGCCACCGAGAACGAACACCAGCAGCAGGATGTGGCCGGCGAACATGTTCGCGAACAACCGCAGGCTCAGCGAGATCGGCCGGACGATGATGTTCGAGATGAACTCGATCGGGATCATCAGCGGCATCAGCCACCACGGCACACCGGCCGGCATGGTCTGGTGCTTGAAGTAGCCCCAGGGCCCGTGCTTCCTGATGCCGACCGCGTTGTAGATGACCCAGGTCATGATCGCGGCGCTGTACGCCCAGCCGATGTGGCTGAAGGTCGGGAACTGGACCAGCGGGACGGTGGCCGCGATGTTGTTCAGCAGGATGAAGAAGAACAGGCCGGTCAGGTACGGCACGTACTTCATGTATTCCTGGCTGCCGATCGCGTCGCGGGCGATCGAGTTGCGGACGAAGTTGTACCCGAGCTCGCCGGCGAACTGCAGCTTGCTCGGAACGACGTCGGCCTTGCGGGAAGCACCCCAGAAGAACCACAGGATGACAACGACGGACAGTGCGGACACCAGCACGGGCTTGGTGAACCAGTCCACGCCATCGATGATCGGCGGGGTGTCGAAGCTCTGTGGACCGGGTGCGATGAACTCGGTCGGAACGCCGGCGGTCACCGGGTCTCCTCTCGCGTCGTGCTCAAGTCGGACGCCTTGTAGTGAAGGGCAGGGCGGCTCAGGGCATGGCGGTCAACAACGTCAGACCCGGTGCGGATCGCGCCGAACCCTGAAGGATTCAGGCCAAATCTTATGATCGCGGTCCGTACCGGAAGTGCAGCAACAAGATGGTGAGCCCGGCACCGAGGACGATGCCCACCGGGAGTAAGAACTGGGTGCCGAGCAGGCGATCCAACCCGAACCCGATGCCGCCGTACACCACGACACCGCCGATCAAGTAGGACAGGACCCGCCAGCCGTCGCCCGAATTGGGGGGTGATGGCTTCGGATCCTCGTGCTCGCTCATTGGCACCCGAAACGTACCAGGAGTGGACAGGACCGGTCACATCGGCACCGGTAACCTCTGCCACAGCAGGGGAATCATTACCCAGGGTGCTCATGCCGTCACCTCATTGTCGAGGTCGTAGATCGGGATGCGCAGCCGCGACCAGGCCCAGATCTCGCCGGCCATCCAGGCCATCACGACCACCAGGGCGACCACGCCGAGCACGGTCAGATTCACATGCCGGGCCAGGCTGTCGGAGCTCAGCGCGATCGCGAGCAGACCGCCGAAGAACGCGATCCGTCCGGTGTACGACGCCATCGCGACGGCCAGCTGCATGGTCGGAGAGGTCTTGCGGGACAGGTGCAGAGCGATCAGGCCGGCGCCGGAGAAGACGATCACCGTCAGCAGACCCAGCAACGCGCCCCACAAGCCCGGCAGACCGGCCGCGACGGTGGACACCACGGCCGCATTGATACCGACGACGAGGGCGGCGACCAAAGCGCCACGCAACATCGCTAGCGCCGGGTGCCTCGTGGCTTGGCCGGCGACTTTCGGGCTGTGAGCCGAAGGAGCCATCTGGTGGTTCCGTCCTGCTGGCGACCAGGTCTCGCGGCCTGGTCGTCGGGTGGGCGGGGTCAGGGGTGTCGCTGTTCTTTGCTGGTGCTTGTGAAAACTAGCACAAAGTCTGCACGGTCAGCAAAACGGGGTCCCTGCCGCTGTACACGCACACACTATCGGTAGGCCACGTGCGTGAGTGGTCTGGTCCCTCCAAGTTCGCGGTCAGACCTTGGCGAGCGGTTTCCGGGAACGGCGTGGCAAACCGGTCGTGAGCAGGATCGCGGTGACCGTCACGGCCAGCACGATCAGAGCCGTCCACCAGAACAGGACCAGGCCGAGGACGACCACGCCGTACGCGATCAGAGCCGTCCAGAGGTACATCAGCAGCACCGCCCGGCGGTGCGAGTGACCGCGCTGCATCAGCCGGTGGTGCAGGTGCAACTTGTCCGCGGCGAACGGCGACCGGCCGGCCTTGGTCCGGCGGACGTAGGCCATGGTCAGGTCCAGCGCAGGGATCGCGAGGACGGCGATCGGGAGGATCAGCGGGAGGAGCGCCGGCAGCAGGCTGGAGCCGCCCACCTCGTACGGGACCGCGTTCGGGTCCATCTGGCCGGTGAGGCTGATCGTCGACGCGGCCAGCATCAGGCCGATCAGCAGGGCGCCGGAGTCGCCCATGAAAACCCTGGCGGGAAAGAAGTTGTGCGGCAGGAAGCCGAGGCAGGCACCGGCCAGGGCCACCGTGATCAGGGTCGAGGTGGTCGCACGGTCGAGGTTCTGCTCGACGTTCAGCAGGTACGAGTAGGTGAAGAAAGCGGTCGCGCCGATCGCGGTGACGCCGGCCGCCAGGCCGTCCAGGCCGTCGACGAAGTTCACCGCGTTGCAGGACACCAGCAGGATGCCCGCGGTCAGCACGGCCAGCTGTGCGGGTGACGGCGAGATCACGCCACCGGGCAGCGGGAGCCAATACAACTGGATGCCCTGGACAACCATCACGCCGACCGCGAGGACCTGGCCGGCCAGCTTGGTGATCGCGTCCAGCTCGTACAGGTCGTCGACCACGCCGACGGCGCAGATCACCACCCCGCCGATCAGGATCGCCCGGGCGTCGTGGGCGACCTGCAGGCTGTCACCGAGGAACGGCAGGGCGGAGGCGACCGCGAACGCGGCGATCAGGCCGCCGAGGATCGAGATGCCGCCGAAGTACGGGATCGGGACCTTGTGCACGTCCCGGGACCGCACCTTCGCGACCGCGCCGTACCGCAGCGCGATCTGTCGGGCCACGCCGGTCAGCAGGAAGGTCGTGGCCATCGCCACGAACAGGACCAGCAGGTACTCGCGCACTAGTCCGCAGGCCTCACATCAGGATCGGTCGGCTTCTCGTCATCCGTTGCGTTGGACGCCTCGACCACATCTTCGGTTGGCTTTTCTGTGGTTTCCGCTGCGGTTTCCTCATCAGCGTCTGACGCGACCTCAGGCACGACAGCGCGCAGTTGCTCCAAGGAGAGGGCTCCCAGACGGACGACCTTGGGCGTCTCTCCCGTGAGGTCGACGATGGTCGACGGCTCCCCGCCGGTCACCGCGCCGCCGTCGAGGTAGACCGCGACCGAGTCCTGCAGTTGCTCCTCGGCGTCGTACACGTCCAGCGCGGCCGGCTGGCCGGACTTGTTCGCCGAGCTGACCGCGAGCGGCCCGGTCCGCGACAGCAGCTCGCGGGTGTTCTCGTGATCGGGCACCCGGAGCGCGACGGTCCCCTGGGTCTCCCCCAGGTCCCACATCAGCGACGTCTGCGCGTGGCAGATCACCGTCAACGGCCCCGGCCAGAACTCCTGGCAGAGCTTGCGGCCCGCGTCCGGGACGTCGGTGGCGAGCGCGTCCAGCGACTCGACCACCGAGATCAGCACCGGCGGCGGCATGTCCCGCCCGCGGCCCTTGGCGTCCAGCAGCCGCTGGACCGCGTCGGCCTTGAAGGCGTCCGCGGCGATCCCGTACACGGTGTCGGTCGGAAGGACGACCAGGTCGCCGGCCTCGATGGCATCCACGGCCGCGCGGTAGGCCGGTGCCAGTTCGTCGCCGCTGAAGTCGAAGCGCTCACTCACGGAGTGAATCGTGCCACTCACGCGGGCCCCGACTCCAACCGGGCTGCGCTCCACCCGTTCCTGACAAATGATTGTGAGCTTTCCAGCCACCCGGCCCCGGTACTCCTTAGGATCCCGGTCATGACTGTTTTGAATTGCCGAGCCTCCGGCCCGGCGGGTCATGGGGCCTCGGCTCCCGGCCTTCCCTCGTCGCTCCAGTCGCTTCGCTCCCTGCGCTCCTCAGTCCAGGCCGGGAGGCCCCATGACCGTGTCGCGTGAGTTCCTCGCCGCAATGCCGAAGGCCGAGTTGCATGTTCACCACGTCGGATCGGCCTCGCCGCGGATCGTCGCCGAGCTCGCCGCCCGGCACCCCGAGTCGCCGGTGCCGACCGACCCGGCGCTGCTCGCGGAGTACTTCAAGTTCACCGACTTCGCGAAGTTCATCGAGGTCTACCTGACCGTCGTCGACCTGATCAAGACGCCCGAGGACGTCCGGCTGCTGACCTACGAGGTCGCCCGCGAGATGGCCGCGCAGAACCTCCGGTACGCCGAGCTGACCTGTACGCCGTACACCTCCGTGCAGCGCGGGATCGCGGCCGAGGCGTACTGCGAGGCCATCGAGGACGCCCGGGTGGCCGCCGAGAAGGAATTCGGCATCACGCTGCGGTGGATCTTCGACATCGCCGGTGAGGCCGGGCTGCCGGCCGCCGAGGAGACGCTGCGGATCGCGACCAAGATCCGGCCGGAGGGCCTGGTCGGGTTCGGGCTCGGCGGGCCGGAGGTCGGCGTACCGCGGCCGCAGTTCCAGCCGCACTTCGAGGCTGCCGTCGCGGCCGGCCTGCACAGCGTGCCGCACGCGGGCGAGACCACCGGGCCGGAGACGATCTGGGACGCCGTCCGCGTGCTGAAGGCCGAGCGGATCGGCCACGGTACGTCGACCATGCAGGACCCGGCCCTGGTCGACTATCTGGGTGAGCACGGGATCCCGCTCGAGGTCAGCCCGACCTCGAACATCGCCACCCGCGCGGTCGCGTCGTACGACGTGCACCCGCTGCGCGCGATGGTCGACGCCGGCCTCGTCGTCACGATCAACTCCGACGACCCGCCGATGTTCGGCACCGATCTGACGAACGAGTACGCCGTCGCCGCCCGCCTCCTCGACCTCGACGAGACCGGCGTGGCCGAGCTCGCCAAGACCGCCGTCCGGGTGTCGTTCGCGGAGGACTCGGTCAAGGACGAACTGCTGGCAGAGATCGACGCGTACGTGAGCTAGGCCTGGGTACCTTGGTCCGGTGCGGAGAGTCTGTGGGGCGCTGGCGGTCGTCCTGGTGAGTGTGGCGGCCTGCAGCGACGTCCCCGCTGCCACGACCTCGACGACCTCCAAGCCGGCACCGACGGCCGTCCGGCCGAGTCCAACAGTCCCCACCCCGCCGGCCGACGGTGAGCTGCCGCGGGGCGGGCGGGTGATCTTCCCGAAGTACCAGCTGGTCGGGTACGTCGGCATGCCCGGATCGCCCGCGCTCGGGCCGTTGGACAAGGACCTCGACGCGAAGGCGGCGAAGCTGGAGACGCTGTCGAAGGCCTACGCGGCCGGGCGGACGCCGCTCCCGGTGATGGAGCTGATTGCCGTTGTGGCGAAGGGATCCCGGGGCAAGGACGGGATGTACCGCGGCCGGCTGCCGGACGTGACGATCGACGAGTATCTGGCCGTAGCCCGCAAGCACAAGATGCTGTTACTGCTCGACATCCAGCCGGGCCGGGCCAAGATCCTGCCCGAGGTGAAACGGCTCGAGCGCTGGCTGAAGGAGCCGGACGTAGGACTCGCGTTCGACCCGGAGTGGGCGGTCGGGCCGAGTCAGGTGCCGGGGCGGGTCTTCGGCCACACCACGGGCGCCGAGCTCGACAGCATCGCGTCGTACCTGTCGGGGCTGGTGAAGGCCGGCGACCTGCCAGAGAAGGTGTTCGTCTTTCACCAGCTGTCGACGCGGATCGTCACCAACGAGCAGGCCCTGAAGAAACATCCCGGCGTCGTCACCATCAAGTCCGTCGACGGCATCGGCGCCCGCGTCGACAAACTGAAAACCTGGACCAAACTCACCACGGGCCTTCCCCCGAGCGTCCATGCCGGCTTCAAACTCTTCTACGTCGAAGACACCCGCCACGGTCCCCTCATGACACCGACCCAGGTGATGGCCCTGAAACCCCGCCCAGAATTCGTGGTCTACGAGTAGTCAGATCCGGCGGCCGGTGGCGAAGCGGTGGCGGCCGGCCAGGTCCAGTTGGTCGCGGACTTCGGTGAAGAGGCCGGTGGTGGTGAAGACGGCGGGGGCGGATTCGCCCTGGACGTCGGCGTGTTCGCAGGCGAACCAGCCGCCGGGCTTGAGCAGGCGGGCCGCGGTGGCGGCGACCACCTTGATCTCGTCGAGGCCGTCGTCACCGGACCACAGCGCGAGCGCGGGGTCGTGGTCGCGGACCTCGGCGGTGACGGATTCCCAAGCGGTCAAAGGGATGTACGGCGGGTTGGAGATCACCGCGTCCACCTGACCGTCGAACTCCGGCAGACATCCGTCGATGTCGCGCTCATGCAGGACCGCGCCGGTGCCGGCCAGATTCCGCCTGGCCCAGACGCAGGCCTCCGGCGACAGCTCGACGGCATGTACGACGCTGTCCGGGCGCTCGGTCGCGATCGCGCCGGCGATCGCGCCTGAACCGGTGCAGAGGTCTACGACGAGCGGTTCCTTCACGTCCTTGAGGCGGTCGAGGATCCAGCCGACCATCACCTCGGTCTCCGGCCGCGGCACGAACACCCCCGGCCCGACCGAGAGCTCCCGGTAGCGGAAGGCCGCCGTACCGGTGAGGTGTTGGAGCGGTTCGCGACCAGCCCGGCGCTCGATCAGTACGTCGTACCGCTGCCTCTGCTCGTCCGTGGGCTCAGCCAGGTGCAGCCGACTCGATCCCGTGACAAACGCGAGCAGTTCAGCGGCGTCAAAGTCAGGCGACGCAACCCCCGCCTCCCGCAACCGACCCGTCGCCGCGGCTACCAGAGCTTTCACTCCGCTCACTGGGACTCGACGGCCTCGAGGCGGGCGGCCAGGTCGGCGTCGGTCAGGGCCTGGATCACCGGCGCCAGCTCGCCGCCGAGGACCTGGTCGAGGTTGTGCGCCTTGTAGCCGACGCGGTGGTCGGAGAAGCGGTTCTCCGGGAAGTTGTACGTGCGAATCCGCTCAGACCGGTCCACAGTCCGGATCTGCGACCGGCGCGCGTCGGACGCCTCCTGGTCGGCGGCCTCCTGCGCGGCGGCAAGCAGCCGGGACCGCAGGACACGCATGGCCTGCTCGCGGTTCTGCAGCTGGGACTTCTCGTTCTGCATCGAGACCACGATGCCGGTCGGCAAGTGGGTGATGCGCACGGCGGAGTCGGTCGTGTTCACGCTCTGCCCACCCGGCCCGGACGACCGGAACACGTCGATCCGCAGATCGTTCTGGTCGATCTCGACATCGACGTCCTCGGCCTCCGGCAGCACCAGCACGCCGGCCGCGGACGTGTGGATCCGCCCCTGCGACTCGGTTACCGGCACCCGCTGGACCCGGTGCACACCGCCCTCGAACTTGAGCTTCGCGTACGGCGCCTCCCCCGGCTCCGGCGTACCTTTCGCCTTCACCGCGACCGTGATCGACTTGTACCCGCCCAGGTCGGACTCGGCGGAGTCGAGGACCTCGGTCTTCCAGTTCTGCGACTCGGCGTACTTCAGGTACATCTTCAGCAGGTCGCCGGCGAACAGGGCCGATTCGTCGCCGCCCTCACCGGCCTTGATCTCGAGGATCGCGTCCTTGTCGTCACTCGGGTCCCGCGGGACCAGCAGCACCTGCAGCTTCTCGGCCAGCTCCTCGCGGCGGGCGGTCAGCTTGGTCGCCTCTTCCGCGAAGCTCGGGTCCTCGGCGGCCAGCTCACGCGCCGCCTCGATGTCGTCCCCGGTCCGCAGCCATTCGTCGTACGTGCGGACGACGGGTGCGAGCCCGGCGTACCGCTTGCCGACCCGGCGGGCGTTGGCCTGGTCGGAGTGCAGCTCCGGATCCGCCATCTGCCGCTCCAGCTCGGCGTACTCGGCCTTGAGCGTCTGAACCGCCTCGAACATCGTGCACTCCTCCCTTCGAAAACCCTGCTGACAACACAAACCGCGCGCCGGTCCACAGAGCGTGAGCTCGCGGACCGGCGCGCGGTGAAGATAGGAAGATCACACGTCTTAACACCAGTCACTAGGTCCATAATATCGGGTTTGGGTTTTT
>NZ_JBEZYF010000096.1:0-30263 GCF_040638415.1 Kribbella sp. NPDC026596
TTTCGAAAGTGTTGTTGCAATAGAATCCGGTTGAATGAAATCGCCCACCGCGGAGCCGCGGTGGGCGATCTGACGAGCAGGCGGAACTAGGCCGGGAGCTGGGCTTCGATCGCGGTGACGATCTCGTCGGACTGCGGCTCGGTGCGCGGGCGGAAGCGGGCCGCGACCGTACCTTCGGGGCTGATCAGGAACTTCTCGAAGTTCCACTGGATGTCACCGGCCTCGCCGGCGGCGTCCGGCGTCGCGGTCAGCTCGGCGTACAGCGGGTGCCGGCCGTCGCCGTTCACCTCGAGCTTGTCCAGCATCGGGAAGGTCACGCCGTACGTCGTGGAGCAGAAGGTCTCGATCTCCTCCGCCGTCCCCGGCTCCTGGCCGCCGAACTGGTTGCACGGGGCACCGAGCACGGTGAAGCCGCGGGACGCGTACGTCTCCTGGAGCTTCTCCAGGCCCTCGTACTGCGGGGTCAGGCCACACTTCGACGCGACGTTGACGACGAGGACGGCCTTGCCCTTGTAGTCACCGAGGGAGGTCGGTGCACCGGAGAGGGTCGTCAGCGGGATGTCGTACAGGCTCATGCTGTTCCTTGGGAGGTTGGGAGGTTGCGGGCGAGGAAGTCGACGGTACGGCGCCACGCGAGCTCGGAGGCGTCCGCGTGGTGGAAGGCAGGCAAGGGGTTGTCGAACGCGTGACCGGCGCCGGGGTACCGGTGGATCTCGGCCTCGCCCAGCGCCGGGACGACCGCGTCCACCTCGAGATAGGTGTCCGCGTCGCCGAAGTGATGCAGGCTTCGCGCATCCACCTTCGGCGCGAGCTCCAGGAGCCGCGGCAGCGCGGAGCCGTAGTAGCTCACCAGGACGTCCGGCGACGAGGCCGCGGCGACGTTGAAGCCGAGGCCACCACCGAAGCAGAAGCCGACCACGCCAGTGGCGCGGTCGCGACCGCGCAAGTACTCCAGCGCGGCGACCGCGTCCGAAACGGCCAGGTCCCAGTCGAGCCGCTGCACGATGCCCATGGCGCGCTGCAGCAACTCAGGGTCCGACTCGTCGAGCGCGGTGTCGTCCAGCCGCCAGTAGATCTCGGGCGCCACCACGTAGTACCCGAGCGCAGCAAGATCCGCCGCACGCTGCTTGATGTAGTCGGAGACCCCGAAGATCTCCTGAAGGAGCAGCACCCCCGGCGTGTCGCTGTCCATGGAGCCCCACTCGTGGACTGGCATCAACCCTGTACCGGTATCGATCTCCAACGTCACACGGTGAAGCCTACTTCTCGGCTAGCGAACTTCCACGCGGTCTTCCGTGATCGGCATCGGAGCAGGCGCGGGCTTGGGCACCCAGGCCTTGCATTCCGCGATCGCGGCGATGAGCAGGTTGTACAACCGGTCGTCCGGGTCCGGTACGCAGGCCTGAGAGATGCCTTCGACCGCGCACGACACGGCCCGGGGTGCGGTCCGGCGGGCGAAGTCCGGCGTGCCCCGGCGGGTCCGGGCGGTGAAGGACCGCGCCCACTTGGTCGCGGACGGGACCGACTCCAGCACCGCGAGCGAGTCCGGCTCGAGGTCGTCCAGCGGACGTCCGTCCAGGGCGGCCAGGTGCTTCTCCCCCACCAGCAACGCGACGGCCAGGATGTACTGGCGCTCCTGCGAGACCACCGGCAACGCGTGCTGGATGCAGCGCGCGGTCACCCGCGGCACGACGTGCGGATCGTCGGGCGTCAGGCCGATCACGGACGGGATCAGCGGCGCCAGCCGGGACCGGCCGGCGTCCGTCGTACAGTCGTTGACGTCCCGCGCCACGCCCGCGAGCAGCGGATGCGTGCAGGCAGGGTGGTCCGACCATGGCTCGCCCGCCAGATACGAGGCGAACTCCATGAAACAGGCGCCCTTACGCGGATTGCGGTGCTTCCCCCGGCTGAGGACGGGTACGGCGAGATCAAAGTTGTTCATAGAACGGCTCCCCATAGCTACCTGGCACCAGCATGCGCCGATTCGACGCCATTCGCCACGGGTTACGCCTGAGTGACCAGATGGCTGTGGTTTGTGAGCAGCCGCACAGCGTGGGGTGGTTGGGGAGTTCTGTTACCGGCGGGTAGCATCGGGGTAGCTTTCCCGACCCCAGAGGAGGGCCCTCGTGCCCCGTGAGATCCGCGATGTCGTGTTCGTCGACGGCGTTCGCACCCCGTTCGGCAAGGCCAAGGGCCAGTACGCCGAAACCCGCGCCGACGACCTCGTCATCAAGTGCATCCGGGAGCTGCTGCGGCGGAACCCGGAGCTCCCGCCGGAGCGGGTGGACGAGGTCGCGATCGCGGCCACCACCCAGATCGGCGACCAGGGCCTGACCATCGGCCGGACCGCGGCCCTGCTGGCCGGCCTGCCGAACACCACCCCCGGCTACGCCATCGACCGGATGTGCGCCGGCGCGATGACCGCCGTCACCACCACCGCCGCCGGGATCGCCTTCGGCGCGTACGACGTGGTCGTGGCCGGCGGCGTCGAGCACATGGGCCGCCACCCGATGGGCGAGGGCGTCGACCCGAATCCGCGGATCATCTCCGAGAAGCTGGTCGACACCTCCGCCCTGGTGATGGGGTCGACCGCGGAGAATCTGCACGACCGCTTCCCGACCATCACCAAGGAGCGCGCGGACGCGTTCGCCGTCGCGTCCCAGGAGCGGGCCGCCAAGGCCTATGCCAACGACCTGATCCAGCCCGACCTGGTCCCGATCGCGACCCGGTCGGCCGAGCAGGGCTGGGGCTACGCGTCCACTGACGAGCCGATGCGCCCGGGCACGACGGCCGAGGACCTCGCCAAGCTGAAGACGCCGTTCCGTCCGCACGGCCGCGTCACCGCGGGCAACTCCGCCGGCATCAACGACGGCGCCACCGCCTGCGTCCTCGCATCCACCGAGGCCGCCGCGGAGCTCGGGCTGACCCCGAAGATGAAGCTGGTCTCGTACGGCTTCGCCGGCGTCGAGCCCGAGGTGATGGGCGTCGGGCCGATCCCGGCGACCGAGAAGGCCCTCAAGCTCGCCGGGTTGACCATCGACGACATCCAGGCCTTCGAGGTGAACGAGGCCTTCGCTGTCCAGGCGATCGCGTTCCTGGAGCACTACGGCATCGCCGACGACGACCCGAGGGTCAACCCGTACGGCGGTGCGATCGCCTACGGCCACCCGCTGGCGTCGTCCGGCGTCCGGCTGATGAACCAGCTGGCCAAGCAGTTCGAGCAGCGCCCCGAGGTCCGCTACGGCCTCACCACCATGTGCGTCGGCCTCGGCATGGGTGGAACCGTCATCTGGGAGAACCCGAACTGGGAAGGGAACGCGGCCGCATGAGCCTGCAGGAACTGATTGATTCAGCTGTCGCGCTGTCGGACGACGAGGTCGTCACACTCGCGCACTCGCGGGATGTCGTGCTGCCGGGCAAGGCCGGCCTGATGGCGCTGATCACGCTCGACAACGGGCACGACCACACTAAGCCGAACACCTTCGGCCCGAAGGGTCTGGCCTCGCTCAACACCGCGATCGACGCCGCGTTGGCGCGCGACGAGATCGTCGCGATCGGTGTGACCGGCAAGCCGTTCATCCTGGCCGCGGGCGCCGACCTGACCGGCGTACCGAAGCTGGTCGACCGGGAGCAGGCGCTGAACCTGGGCCGGATCGGCCACGGGGTGCTGCGCAAGCTGGTCGACGGCGGCAAGCCGTCGTTCGCGTTCGTCAACGGAGTCGCGCTCGGCGGCGGCCTCGAGGTCGCGCTGCACGCGACCTACCGGACCATCTCGGTCGCGGCCGGCATGCTGTCGACGCCGGAGGTCTTCCTCGGCCTGATCCCGGGCTGGGGTGGCAACTTCCTGCTGCCGAACCTGATCGGCGCCGACAAGGCCGTCAAGGTCGTGGTCGAGAACGCCCTGAACCAGAACAGGATGCTGACCGGGCCGGAGGCGGTGCGGTTCGGCATCGGCGACGTACTGCTGGACTCGGCGGACTTCCTCGAGCAGTCGCTGGTCTGGGCGAGCAAGGTGCTGACCGGCGCGGTGGTCGTCGAGCGGGCGGAGATCGACCGCGGAGCCGCGTGGGACGCGGCTGTTGCCCGGGGCAAAGGTTTCGCCGACGTCAAGGTGAGCGGTGCGGCGCCGGCGCCGTACCGGGCGCTGGAGTTGATCGCAGCGGCCAAGGACAACGATCGCGACCGTGGGTTCGCGGCCGAGGACGAGGCGCTGGCCGACCTGATCATGAGCGAGGAGCTGCGCAGCGGCCTCTACGCGTTCGACCTGGTGAACAAGCGGGCCAAGCGCCCCGCCGGTGCGCCGGACAAGTCGCTCGCCCGCCCGGTCACCAAGGTCGGCGTCGTCGGCGCCGGTCTGATGGCGGGCCAGCTGGCGCTGCTGTTCGTACGGCGCCTCGAGGTCCCCATCGTACTCACGGACCTCGACCAGGAGCGCGTGGACCGTGGGGTCGGGTATGTGCACGGTGAGATCGACAAGCTGCTCGGCAAGGGCCGGATCCGGCCGGACAAGGCGAACCAGCTGAAGGCGCTCGTCTCCGGCTCGGTGGACCGGGCCGTGTTCGCGGACGCCGACTTCGTGATCGAGGCCGTGTTCGAGGAACTGCAGCTGAAGAAGACGATCTTCGCGGACCTGGAGAAGATCGTCCGGCCGGACGCGATCCTGGCCACGAACACCTCGTCCCTGTCGGTCACCGACATGGCCGCGGACCTGGAGCACCCCGAGCGGGTGGTCGGGTTCCACTTCTTCAACCCGGTCGCGGTGCTGCCGCTGCTCGAGATCATCCGGGCCGGCCAGACCGACGACGCGTCGCTGGCGACCGCGTTCGCGGTCGGCAAGACGCTGAAGAAGTCGTGCGTCCTGGTGAAGGACGCGCCGGCGTTCGTGGTGAACCGGCTGCTGACCCGGTTCCTGGGTGAGGTCAGCGCGGCGGTGGACGAAGGCACGCCGATTCCGGCGGCGGACAAGGCGTTGTCGGCGCTGGGGCTGCCGATGCCGCCGTTCGTGCTGCTGCAGCTGGTCGGTCTGCCGGTCGCGCTGCACGTGGCCGAGACGATGAACCGGGCGTACCCGGACCGCTTCACGGTCTCGGAGAACCTCGCCAAGGTCGTTGCCGCCGGCAAGAGCTCGTTCTACCTGTGGCCGGAGGGCAAGCCGGTCGTCGATCCTGAGGTCGAGGCCCTGGTGACGGTCGGCGACAAGCCGTCCACCCCCGACGAACTGCGCGACCGGGTCCTCACCGCACTGGCCGAAGAAATCAAGATCATGCTCGACGAGGGCGTGGTCGCCGAGGCCGCAGACATCGACCTCTGCCTCCTCCTCGGCGCCGGCTGGCCCTTCCACCTAGGCGGCATCACCCCCTACCTGGACCGCACCGGCATCGCCGAAAAGGTCAACGGAGCTCGCTTCCTGCCGAAGGGCGTCGCCAGCCTGGCCTGACAGACCGCTGGGGGTCGGTGCGGAGCCGGAAGCCCGCTCCGGCCCCCAGCACCGCCCGGTCCCCGGCACGCCAGCCCAGCACACGCCAGCCCAGCCCGGTCCCGACTTTGTGTCCCATCCCCGCCCCCGAGCGAAGCGAGGGGGCGGGTGCTTTTCAGCCTTTGAATTTCTTGACGGCGGCGACCAGCTGGGCCGGCGTCTTCCCCGTGTGTTTCTTGACGATCGCCTCGTACGCCGCCTGAGTCGTGCTGTGCTGCGCCAGGTCGGTGTAGAGCGATGCCACACCCTTCTCCCCCAGCTTCGACTCCAGGTACGCCGTGATCCACCAGCTCTGCCCGTACGAGCGATCCCCGTCGGCGTCGAACTCCGCGGGACCGGGCAGCACCTTCATCCCCGGCAGATACTTGGTGCGCACCGTCTTGCGGTACGGGTCGACGGTCCAGTGCGGATCATCCTCGATCGACGCACAGCGCACATACTCCGCGAGCCCCTCGACCAGCCAGATCGGGGTGTTGTGACCGATCGGCACGGTCGCGACGTGCGTCATCTCGTGCACCAGCAGATCCTCGTCGAGCCGCTTGCGGACCGCCGGGTTCACCACGATCCGGCTGCTCACCGGCGTCGTCGTCTTCGGCCCGATCGGCTCGCCGTCGTACAGGGTGACCGCCTTGGCCGCGATGGTCCAGCCGGAGCCCGAGCCGGACGTCCACAGCAGCGACATCACCCGCGGTTCGGCCATCGCGACCACCATCACCGCGCCGTTCCACGGTCGCGGCCAGTGCCGCCGGACCGCGTCGACCGCCCCCTGCGACACCTTCGCGACCTTCTGGCCGAGCGCGAGCTCGCGCTTGTCGACCACGACGACGACCTTGCCGCGCCGGACCACCGCGACCTCCTGGTAGTCCCACGGCTGCCGGTGCCCGTCGTCGCTCAGCTCACCGTCGATCGCGCTGTCCTCGACCAGGATCCAGGCCCCCGAGCGCCGTACGAACGTGTACCCGAGGTCGGTCTGCACCGGCTTCGCGTCCAGGCCGGCCAGCTGGTACCGCATCATCACCCGGGTCGTGAACGCAGCCGCGCCGTACTTCGTGGTCAGCTCCGGCGACTCGCGCTCCTCCGCGGCGAAGTACGTCAGCTGGGTGAACCCGAACTTCCGCAGGTTCGTGAACAACAGCTTCTGCCGCGCCACCAGCCGCGGCTGCTTCGGATCGACCGCGGCGAGGAAACCGCCCTGGCTACCCTTCAGCACCGCTCTCGCCCGAGCCGCCAGGACGACGTCGACCTCGTCCTTGCGGACCTTCTTCTGCGCATCCGTGAGGCGGCCGGGCGTCGCGGTGGCCTCGACCGCGGCCGCGGCATTGCTGCCGGGCGACGCGCCCTGCTGATCGCGGACGACGATGACACCCGCGGTCGCGGCGAGCGCCAGAGCGGCACAGCCCGCGAGCAAGCGTCTCGGGTGCTTCATCGATATCCCCCTCGGACGGTCGGCTGATCCTACCGTCCGCCGACCATCCGAGCGGGCAGGTCAGGCCTTGGTGACCTCGCCGGTGCGTTCCTCGATGCCCACCCGGCTCTTGCGGTAGCCGTAGAGGGCGTAGACGAGGAAGCCGAGCACCATCCAGATGGCGAACCGCAGCCAGGTCTCCAGTGACAGGTTCAGCATCAGGTAGAGGCAGATGAGCGCGGCCAGGATCGGGATCACCGGGTTGCCCGGCACCCGGAACGAACGCTCGATGTCCGGCCGGCTCTTGCGCAGCAGCGGTACGGCGATCGAGACCAGGGTGAACGCGGCCAGGGTGCCGATGTTCACCATCTCCTCGAGCTTCCCGATCGGGGTGAGACCGGCCACGATCGCGACGATGATGCCGATCGCGATGGTCAGGCGGTACGGCGTACCCCACTTCGGGTGGGTCTTGCCCAGCTGACGCGGCATCAGGTGGTCGCGGCTCATCGCGAACACCACGCGGGCGGCGCCGATCATCAGGGTCAGCACCACCGTGGTCAGACCGGCCACGGCACCCGCGGAGATGAGTGTCGCGAAGCCGCCGCGCCCGACCGAGCGGAACGCCTCGGCCAGCGCCGCCTCACCGTTGATGTCGGTGTACTTCACCATGCCGGTGATCACGATGCAGACCAGTACGTAGAGCACGGTGCAGATCGCCAGCGAGCCGATGATGCCGCGCGGCAGGTCGCGCTGCGGGTTCTTCGCCTCTTCGGCGGTGGTCGCGACGACGTCGAACCCGATGAACGCGAAGAACACCAGCGACGCGCCCGACACCAGGCCCATCACGCCGAACGTCGACGGAGTGAACCCGAACAGCGCCTGGAACAGCGGGGTGGTGATGGTGACGTCGCCGTTCGGGGCCGGCACGCTCGGCGGGATGAACGGCGAGAGGTTCGAGCCCTTGATGTAGAACAGGCCGGCGATGATCACGAACAGGACCACGAAGAGCTTGATCGCGACCAGCACCAGGTTGACCCGCAGCGACTCCTTGATCCCGATCGTCGCGAGGGTCGCCAGCGCCGCGACCAGCAGCATCGCGAGCACGTTCACGTTGCTGTCCGGCCCGATCGATTCCGGCCAGCCCAAACCGATCTCATCGAGGAACAGAGCGGCGTACGTCGACCAGCCCTGGGCGACGACGCTTGCCCCGAGCATCAACTCGAGCAGCAGGTCCCAGCCGATGATCCAGGCGAAGATCTCACCGAGAGAGAAGTACGAGAACGTGTACGCCGACCCCGACACCGGGACCGTGGACGAGAACTCGGCGTAGCACAGTGCGGCGAGCGCACAGCAGACCGCGGCCAGCACGAACGAGAGCGCGATCCCCGGCCCGGCGTACGCCTTGGCCGCGCGGCCGGTCAGCGTGAAGATGCCGGCGCCGATGATGACACCGATGCCGAAGACGGTCAGATCGACCGCGGTGAGGCGTTTCTTGAGCTGGTACTCCGGTTCGTCGGTGTCCGCGATCGACTGCTCGATCGTCTTCTTCCGCACAAGACTCATTTGCGCCTCCTCGAATGGACGGAACCCATTCGAGACTGCCTTTCTGACCGCGCGAGGTCAAACCGCCACTCAGCGTTGCGGCTGGTAGGTCTGCAGTGAGGTCCACAACGTCGCCTCGGTGAGGCCGCTGCGGCTGAGCAGGATGCGATCCCGGGAGGCCTGGTCGGTGCCGTGCATCGCCATGTCCTCGTACAGGTCCTCGACATGGTCGAGCCCGAGTCGCTGCACCAGGTAGCGCACGGCCAGCCAGCTGACGCCGTACACGTCTGTGGAGTTCTGGTAGAAGCCCGCGTCGTCGGGCAGCGAGCTCATGGCCGGCAGCGCCTCGTCGATGACGTCCTGCTCCCACTTGCCGACCTCACCCGGTCCGCTGATCGCCTCGATCCCCCGCCAGGACACGTACTCGGCCGCGCCCTCGGCCAGCCACAGTGGTTCGTAACCGCCGAGGTCGGCGGTGGCCACGTGGGTGGTCTCGTGCGACAGCAGGATCTCGTCGACCCGGTCACGCTCGTTCGGGTTGATCACGATGTAGGCGCCGGCGACCGTGCCGTCGGCGGTGTCCTGACCGGGCAGCGAGGAGAACGTCGAGCCCGCACTCGCGGCCGACTCGATGTCTTCGTCGGCGAACCGGGCGTCGCGGACGTTGGTCTCGTCGAGCGCGATCACGAAGACCGAGCCACGCCACTTCCGCGGCCAGTACGCCGACACCTCGGCCAGTCCCTCGGACGCCTCCGTTACGATCGCCCGGCCGCGCTTGGTGTCGCCCTTCTCCACCACGACCAGCACCCGCGGCCCGCGGAGCACCTCGATCCGGCCCAGGTCCCAGGCCTCCTGGTGCGCACCCGGGCCGAGGTCGTTGTCCAGATCGTCGTCGTCGGTGAGCACCCACCGGCCGGCCTGGCTGACGAACGTGTACCCGAGCTCGGTCGTCACCGGCGTGATGTCGACCTTCGGGATCTGGTAGCGCATCAGCACCCGGACCAGGTACGTCGTCCGGCCGTGCGCCTGCAGCACCGCGGGATTGAACCGCTCCTCGGCCTGACTGTAGCCGAGCTCGGTGAAGCCGATCTCGACCAGGTTCGCGAACAGCACCTTCTGCGCGGCCACCAGCTTCTTGTTGGCCGGATCGATGTCGGCCAGGAACAGCGGCTCGTTCCCGGTCTGCACGGCCTGCGCACGACGCAGCAGGATGGTGTCGATCGCGACCCGCAGGGCAGCGACCGCGGCGGCGGTCTTCGACGGCTTGGTGCTCTGGCTCCCCCCTGGCGTCTGGGGCGCCACGGACCTGGCCCGGGCGTCCTCGTGCCGCTCTCCAACGGTGTAGACCACGCCACCGCACACCAGTGCCACCGCCACCAGCAATCCCAGCCAGCGGCGGGGACCAGGCGGAACCTGAGCGCCCGGCGGTCCGGCGCTAGGGGTGGTCGCACTCACTTCGGGTCGTTCCCCTCCGAGTACCCGTCAGTCACGGCCCGGCTACCCTACTCGACCCGGGCCGTTCTAGGCCGCCGCGGCGGCTTTCAGGGCTTGGAACAATCCTGCCTCGGTCAGGCCGACGTGTTCGAGCATGATTCGGTCTCGATCGGCCTGCGTCTTGCCGAGCGCTGCCAGCTCCTGGTAGAGCGTGCCGACCTCGGTCCCGCCGTACCGGCCGAAGAGGTAGTCGACGGCCAGCCAGGACAGCGGATACGAGCTGTCGGACTGCTGGAAGAAGACCGCGTCGACGGGCAGGCTCTTGGCCTTCGCCAGGTACTTCGTCCGGACGTCCCGCTTGTACTTGTCGAGCGCCAGCGGCTCCGCACCGTCCATCGGCAGGAACTCGACGTACGTCGCCGCGCCCTCGACCAGCCAGCGCGGGGCGTACGGCCCGTACGGCGCGGTCGCGACATGGGTGAACTCGTGCGCCAGCGTCCGCGCGTCGACCTTGCCCCGGTTGCGCGGGTTGATGACGACGTACGAGTCGGCGCGCTCCCCCTCGCCGGTGACCTCGCCCGGCAGCGTCCGGTAGACCCAGGTCGCCATCGCCAGCGCGTCCTCGGCATTCTTCGGCTGCGTGTAGTCGGCACCGCGGACGATCTTGTCGTCGAGCGCGATCACCATGCCGGAGCCGTTCCAGCCGCCCGGCCAACTCTTGCTGACCGCCTTGACCGCGCTGCTCGCCATCCCGACCAGCTTGGTCGCGAGCTGCACCTGACCCTTCTCGACGACCACGAGAACCCGCGGCGCGCGCTTCACCAGCACGTCGCCGGTGTCCCACGCCTCCTGGTGCGAGCCGCGCGGCAGCCGCTTGTCCAGGTCGGTGTCGGATACCAGCATCCATTCGCCGATCGGCCGTTCGGTGAACGTGTAGCCGAGCATCGCGCGGACCGGGACCATGTCGATCCCCTTGATCTGGTACGTCATCGCGATCGCGATCAGGTAGGTCGACGGGCCGTACTTCTTGGTGATGGCGTCGTCGTACTGCTGGGCCAGCTGCTGGTAGGCGAGCCGGGCGAAGCCGAACTGGCGGAGGTTCGTGAAGAGCGTCCGCTGCCGGGCCATCAGGCTCTTGTTGCCCGGGTCGACGTCGGCCAGGAAGTCCTTCTCGTTGTCGGTGAGGACAGCCTGGGCGCGCTTCTTCAGCACCTTGTCCACGGCCGCGGCCCGGGCGGCCAGGTCGATATCCGGCGTGGTGACCACGGCGGCACCCGAACCGTCCGCCCGATCGCTGGAGTTGTGCAGGGCAAGACCGCCGGCGACAGCGACCGCCACGAGAACCAGCGACAGCAGGACCGGCCAGACCCGCGTCCGGCGGCGGGCGGCATGCCGGCTCCGCGGCGGTCCGGTGTGCCGCCCTGCCTCAGTCACGGTCCCGCTCCGGCTCGGGCCTGGTCCGGCTCAGGCGCTGCCCGGTCGGCCGCCGGCCGGCTCGTTGAGGGCGTCGCCGTGGTGCTTGGCGATGAGTTCGGTGATGTCGCGGGCGAGCTCCTGCCCGGTCAGCCCGATCTCCTGCAGTACTGCGGGACGCTTGGCGTGCTGGAGGAACTCTTGCGGGATCCCGAAGTCGCGGACCGGCGTCGCCACCTTCGCGTCACGCAGCGCCTGGGCGATCATCGACCCGCAACCACCGGCGCGGCCGTTGTCCTCGATCGTGACCACCAGGTTGACGTTCGCGGCCAGCTCGACCAGCGCCGGATCGACGGGCTTGACCCACCGCGGGTCCACCACGGTCACGCCGAAGCCCTGTGCCTCCAGCCGATGCGCGACATCCATCGCGGTCGCGGTCATCGCCCCGATGCCGACCAGCAACACGTCGCTGCCGGACTTCTTGAGTACGTCGACGCCGCCGACCTGGTCGATCGCGTCGATGTCGGCGTACACCTCACCCTTGGCGTAGCGCAGGACGGTAGGCGCGTCGTTCACGTCGACGGCTTCGTTGAGGAGCTCCTCGAGCCGCTTGCCGTCCCGGGGCGCCGCAAGGCGGAGGCCGGGCACGACCTGCAGGATCGACATGTCCCACATGCCGTTGTGGGACGGGCCGTCATCACCAGTGACACCCGCCCGGTCCAGCATGAAGGTGACGCCGCAGTTGTGCAGCGCGACATCCATGAGGACCTGGTCGAAGGCCCGATTCAGGAACGTCGCGTAGAGACCGACGACCGGGTGCAGACCGCCCATCGCCAGCCCGGCCGCGCTCGTCACCGCGTGCTGCTCGGCGATGCCGACATCGAAGATCCGGTCCGGGAACTCCTCGGCGAACGGCGCCAGGCCGGTCGGGTGCAGCATCGCCGCCGTCACCGCAACCACGTCCGGGCGGCGGTGACCGATCCGCACGATCTCGTCGCTGAACACGTCGGTCCAGCCCCTGGGCTTGTTGGCCGGGCGGATCTGGTGGAAGTTGTCCTCCTCGTCCTGCTCGGCGGCGGCGTACCCGAAGCCCTTCTGGGTCACCGCGTGCACGATCACCGGGCCGCCGAAGGCCTTCGCGCTGCGCAGCGCGTCCTCCATCGCCTCACGGTCGTGACCCGCGACGGGGCCGACGTACTTGAGGCCGAGGTCCTCGAACATGCCCTGCGGGGCGAGCATGTCCTTCAGGCCCTTCTTCACCCCGTGCAGCACCTCATACATCGGTGCGCCGACGTACGGCGTACGCCCGAGGTTCTTCTTGATCAGGTCGAGGATCTTCTCGTACCGCGGGTTGGTGCGCAGGCTCGTCAGGTGCGTGGCCAGGCCGCCGACGGTGTCGCTGTAGGAGCGGCCGTTGTCGTTGACGATGATGACCAGCTTGAGGTCCTTGGCGGCGGCGATGTTGTTCAGCGCCTCCCAGGCCATGCCACCGGTCAGGCCACCGTCGCCGATCAGCGCGACCACGTGCCGGTCCTCGCCGCGGAGCTTGTAGGCCTTGGCCAGGCCGTCGGCGTACGACAGGGCGGTCGAGGCGTGGCTGTTCTCGACGATGTCGTGCTCGGACTCGGCCTGGTTCGGGTAGCCCGACAGGCCGCCTTGCTGACGCAGCGTGTCGAACTCCGAGACCCGGCCGGTGACCAGCTTGTGCACGTACGCCTGGTGCCCGACGTCGTAGATCAGCCGGTCGCGTGGAGAGTCGAACACGCGGTGCATGGCCAGGGTGATCTCGACCATGCCGAGGTTCGGCCCCAGGTGGCCACCGGTCCGAGACACCGTCTCGACCAGCACATCGCGGATCTCCGCCGCGAGATCAGTGAGCTGCTGACCGGTCAGCGTCTTGAGGTCCGCCGGCCCTCCGACCGTCTCCAGCACACGCATCGAGCTCCTCCCGCAGGTCGTCCTCGAACACTTGAGTCTATTCACCCGGCGCCCGGTTTCCGAACTTGGCAACCACCACCGGAGCAATCTCACATTCCAGGACGTCGGCTCCGGCCGGTTGGTTCGGCTTTCACCTAGAGTGATCGCATGGAGCCAGACCGGGGAAGGTGGGGTGCGGAAGGTATCGGCATGGTGAAGACGCTGTTCTGCAAATACGACGGACAGCCACACCGCCTCGTGGAAGCCGTCCGGCTCGGTGAAGACGAGTACGGGATGTGGGTCGGCTCGGTCCCCGGCACCCGCGGCCAGCGCGCCGACGGCAGCTGGACCACCATCGACCACCACCGCGTCCGCCTCTTCCCGCACGGCCAGTGGTGGAGCGCCCTCTTCAACGACACCCCGCACCAGACCGCCATCTACTGCGACATCACCATGCCCGCCGAGTTCGGCGTCGACACCGTCACCACCGTCGACCTCGACCTCGACATCCGGTTGATGCGAGACGGCTCCGTCCACGTCATGGACGAAGACGAGTTCCACCAGCACCAGGTCAAGTACAACTACCCACCCCAGGTAGTAGCCACCGCCCAAGCCACCTGCGACTACCTAGCCACCCACATCACCACCACAGAACCCTTCACCACCGCCTACAAGCCCTACTTAGAGCTGATCCGCACCCTGCCTCCCACCGGCTAACCCGGGCCGCCGTCGCCCCCCGGGAATCCGGGTGGGAGCTGGTACGACTGCTCGTACTCAGTCGACCGGGTGTCGACCTGAAAGACGATCCGGCCCGTCACGCAGTACGAGAGGTCCGGGAACACCATCACGTAGCTCACCGCAGCCAGGTTGAGGAACCAGTGCGCGCGGCCGGGGACGATCAGATCGCAGAACCCACCGGGATCCGTGTCCGGCACCGGCAGCACCCCCGGTGTCAGCGGCAGGCTCGAGGAGACCGGAGTACCGAGGCGGAAGAGCAACCGATTGCGCCACGGCACTGTTCCGGTGTTGTGCAGCCGAGCGCTGAGCACGAACAGGTCACCATGATCGAGCTGAACCTGCAGGGTCGACGCGGCCGGATCGATCCGGACCTCATCGCCCACGACCGGCTCGAACGGCCCGATCGTCCGGCCGAGCTCCAAGCGGAGCCGCACCTGCTCCAGCTGCTCACGAGACCCGCCGTGACGATCGAGCAACTGCAGGTAGGAAACTGCCTTCGTTGCCGACGTCACCCGCTGCGCGAGCGCGAGTGGCGCGCTCCACCATCGATTCCCGGCCACCCGCGCGACGATTCTGCTCCATTGCCGCAGGCGCAGATCTGGGGTGCTCGGCGGCGGTGGGGCGATCAGTCCCTCGGCCGACCGCAGCGGCTCCACCTCGTCAGCTGACTTGCCCGCGGCCGCCAACGCGTCCGCGATCTCCTCCCACACCGCCAGCGGAACGTGGGCTCCCTCCTCGAGATCGCCGAGCCGGTGCCTGCTCAACCGGCCCGGAGCAAGGCCGTTCTTCGCCAGCAGGACGTGGAACGCCCGCACGGACAATTCGCCGCGAAGGCTCCGCAAGGCCTCCGCCCGCTGATCAGGCATGATCCGGCCACGGCTCGTACGGATCGGCGAGATCCGCGGGCGGGACGACGATCGTCACGAGCAGACCCACGAGCGTGGTCGGAAAGCAATAGGCGCCGTCCGGCAACGCCATCTTCAGGCACGCGCGGTAAGTGCCCGGCGTCATCGGTGATCGCAGTACCCACTCGACGGCGGCGCTGCCGCCGGGGTCGGTGTCGGGAAGCGGCACCAGCGGAGTGCTGCCGAGTCCGATCGAGGAGCTGCCGATCCGGTACAGCAGCCGGTCGCGCCACGGCACCTCTCCTAGGTTGTGCAGCACGAACCGGCTGGCGAACATGACGCCGGGCGCGGTGATCGACCCCTCGGGAAACCTCTCCTCGCCCTCACCCCGGGCGCCCGAGGCGTCAGAGGCCGACGGCGCCTCGGCCGAAGGGTGGGTCCGCTGCCGCTCCGCCAGCGCCGCGAGCTGCGCGGCTTGTGCCTGCAGCAGCGGGAGAAACTCGGCGTCCGGTTCGCCGAGGTCACGGATCAGGAACTGGTACTCGCCCCCCGCGGGAACGTGGGTCGGCAGGTCACGAACGCGGCGTGGCCGGTCGCGCAGCTGGTCGCCCTGCAGCGTCGTGCTCCAAGTGAACATGTCGGTCAGAAAGCCGTCGGCTCCGAACGCGACGTCGTACGCGCGGACCAGCCAGGCCGGCACCCGGCTCGCGTTCATCCGCTTTCTCGGCAGCAACTGGTCGACATCGACCCACTTCACCGAGGGTCGATGGTCGAAAGCGCTGTACTCGCCCCTTTCGATCCGCCGGACGATGGCCACGGTCAGCCGTTGTGGGCCGGCTGACAGCCGCCGCTTCGCGTCCGGCTCCGGAGCCTGCCGCACCTCGGCGTACAGCTCCTCGATCGTCTCGTTCAGGATCTCGACGGTCTCAGCCAAGTCGTATCCGGCGGCCTGCCGTAGCTGGCGCATACTCGCCGTCAGCTCCCGGTTCGCGAGGATGTGCACCGGAGCCGCTGCGCCCGGATGCCCCCGTCGCGGGCGGAGGCTCCGCAATGCCTCGCCGGTGGTCAAGTTCGCAAACACAAATCGTCCTGTCCCAAGGTTGGGGCATGGACGACACCAACCCTGCTTCGATCTTCATCAACTACCGCACCTCGGACGAACCGGTGGCCGCGGCCCTGCTGGACACAGCGCTCTCGTACCGCTTCGGTGCCGAGAACGTGTTCCTCGACTGCAGGTCCATGGCCGCCGGTACGCCGTTCGAGAAGGCGTTGCGCACCGCTGTACGACGGTGCGACGTCCTGCTCGTTGTCATCGGCAGAAACTGGCTGACCGCCACCGACCAGCACGGCCGGCGGCTGATCGACCAGCGCGGTGACTGGGTCCGGACCGAGATCGCCGAGGCCTACCGGGTCGGCGCGCACGTCGTCCCGGTGCTCGTCGGCGACGTGCCCGCCTTGGCGAAGGCCGCGTTGCCGCCGAGCATCCGCCAGTTGGCGAGCAACCAGTTCGTCCGGCTTCGTCCCCGCGACAGCCGGTCCGACCTGAACCAGCTCGTTGCCCAACTGCAGGGACTGCTGCCCCGGTTCGCCGACCCCTCCGACAGCGACCCGAGTGCAGCATGAGCCGGACGGACGGCGGGACCACGACGACACCGTCCCCGCCGTCACAGTCACCGCTTGCCGCGGTTGGCGCCGTCAATCGCGGCCTTCCCCAGCGCACGCGTCGTCTTGTCCGACGTCTCGCGCGGACGCTTCTCCAGCGGATCAGGCTTGCCCTTGATCTCTGGGTTCTTCTCCATCTCGATCACCCCCTTCCTGTCAGCTACTTCCCGGCCGGACCGTTGCTGCCGGGGGCGTTTCGTCCTGCTCCTCGCCGTCGTCCCCGGACCACCGAGCCCAGGCGAACACTGCGACGAGCAGAGCCGTTGAGGTGATGGTCACCGGGCCGACCGTGATCGGACCAGGCCCGAACAGTCCGGGCAGGCCGACGACCCAGCCGCCCAGGGTGAACATCACGATCAGCTGCGGCGCGGCGAGCAGGGCCGACCTCAGCCAGGAGTCCCGGCTTTCGCTGAACGGCAACCCGGACAGGGCCATCCACAGCAGCGTCAGGGCCACGAATCCCCCGGCCACCGCGATCGCCAGCGGGCCGAGGACGTCCAGCCCCTCGCCCCGCAGGTAGCGCAGGGCGTAATCCGAGCCGAAGACCACGCCAGCGGCGCCGGCGGCCACTGCCAGCGCGGGCAGCACAATCACCTGACTCGTCCGGCCGGCCACCGTCAGGCCCAAGACGACAGCTCTGCCGATCACTCCGAAGGTGCCGACAACGGCGGCCTTGAGACGGCGAACAGCGATCACCATTTGGCGATGCACCCAGTTGATCAGCCGCACCACGAAGACCTGCACGATGTGGGCCGCACGCAACAGTAGGTTCGCGATCCCCCTTACCATCGCGACAACGACGTACTTGGCCCGGGCCTCGAACTTGAGCAGAGCCTGTTCCCACGGGTTCCGCTTGGACCGGCGCGGAGCGGAGGTCTTCCAGTGGACCACCCACGGTGCCGGACGCGCCGACAAGGGCGCACGCACCTCGGTGTTCACCTTGGACTGACCTAGCACCGCCCCAGCGATCGCCGCGACCAGCATCGCGCCGACGACGCCGGTCACCATCGCGATCAGCAACCAGTGGCGGACCCACGACGGCACCGTGGTGAACCCGACCGACGGATGCGTCAACACCCATCCCATCGCCATCGCCGGTACGGTGGCGAACGCGCCTACGGTGATCGCCGCAGCACCGCCGTACGATCCCTGCGTGGCCCAGGCGAACGCGCCCGCATGAATGACCGCAAGGACGAGGACCAGGCCGGCCAGAACCGCGCGAAGGATCGACTCGACGCCAGGGCTCAGCAGCGGCAGCAAGGCAGCCACCAGGCACGCCAGCAGCCAAGCGCCGATAACAACCTTCACCGTCATCGGGAAGCGGTGCAGGGACCCGGCGCCGACCGCAATGCCGGCCACGACGAACAGCGCGAAGAGCGGGATCGAGGTTCCGATCCCGGCCGCGAGTAGGACGGCTCCACAGATCGCGAAGCGCAGCAGATTGAGGATGAATGTGCGCGTGCGCGGGCCGACGTTGATCCGGCTCCCAGGAATCACGCGCTCGTGCTTCGCGCAGTACAGATCGACTGGGCTTTCCTCGGGTTCCGTGCAGTCCCCGGCCCAGCAGCCCTGGCGGGGAACTGGTTGTTCGTCGCCGAGTTGGAGCAGCGGGCGTGCATATGGCTGGTCATCGCCGACGGGCTCGTCGCCGAGATGCGCCGTGAAACGGTGGCTCATCACCACACCTCCGGTAATGCGAGAGAAGCCGGACGGGATCCGGCTGACGCCAGCGTGGCGGGGACCGTTGGACCGAGGATGGATCAGAGCTGGAGGACGTCGCTCACACCCGGCGGACCAACAAGGAACAGCAGCTGGAACAGGTGAAACCGTCGAACACCGCGGCGGCGGGACCCGGTGGCACGGACGATGTCGCGATCCGCGCCAGTGTCACGGTGTCGGCGTCGCCGATCCCGGCCGTGAGCAGATGTGGGTGGGTCGGCCTGGCCGGGTCGATGAGCTCGGCGTGTGCCGCCGGCCACGTCGCCGGGTCGGTCGGCTGGCCGTCGGACACGAACAGCACGAGCGGCCGGCGGACGGCTGCCGAACAACTCAGCAAGCGATTGATGTCGGCCTCGACAGTGGCCAGCAGGAACCGGAAAGCCTTGCGAAAACTGGTGATCGACGTACTTCGTCGTGGCGCGGAAGGAAACTCGAAGGCGCCGAGCGGGCCCAGCGGAACGAGCACCTGAGCGGAATCGGAGAAGCCGATCAGTCCCAGCCGTACCCGGGCCGAGTCGTCGTCCATCGCGCCGCGCAGACCGTCGACGAAGGTGGCGATGACGCGCGCCACCGTGCTCGTATGACCGGCCATCGACAGCGATTCGTCACAGGCGACGTAGCAGGGCAGGACAGTCTCTGGTGCCATCGGATCTCCTCGTCCTAGCGGTCGTCCTGTACCGACCGTGCACCGCGGCGATGGATGCGGACTGGATTGGTAAGGGATTCGCCGAAACGTTGACCGCTCCACTACCGATAGGGCAGGCAAGGGGCGAACGGCCGGCGACATCGCGGCCGTGTCGAGGGGGAGTGTGGGGACGGGATGGAGTTTCGGCTGCTCGGGCCGTTCGAGGCCTGGCACAACGGGAAGAAGGTCGCACTCGGCGACCCCCAACAAAGGTTTGTTTTAGTCGTTCTGTTACTCCATGCGGGCCGACCCGTATCCAGGGACCGGTTGATCGACATCGTCTGGGGTGAGCAGCGCCAGCGACCGGCGACCAATCTGGTGGCCGGCTACATCAGCAAGATTCGCGGTATGTTGCGCGCCGGCACCGCCAGCATCGACAGCAGCCAGACCGGCTATGTCCTCGACCTGGGCTCCGACACGCTCGACACCGTCCGGTTCGCCGAGCTCAAGGACCGCGCCGCAACCGCACTGCGGTCCGGCGACCGGCCCAGGGCAGCCGACCTGCTGCACCAGGCAGTGGATTTGTGGCGCGGTGACTTCCTCGAAGATCTGGACATCGACCGGGTCGGAGGGCCGGACGTACTTCCGCCGGACGAGTCGCTGATCGACGCCGTCGGCGACCTCGCCGAACTGGAACTTGCCGAGGGCAACCATCGGTGGGTCCGCGACCAGATCCGGCCGCTGTTGCGCAAGCATCCGGCGCACACCCGTCTGACAGCACTGCTCATGCGAGCGCTGCTCGCCGAACACGACCGGATCGGCGCACTGAAGATCTACCACGATACCGTCGACGAGTTGAAGCAGTTCGGCATCGCAGCGCCGATCGAGCTCCGCCAACTGGTCCACCTGGCCCACTACCAGGACCGCAAGAACACGCTGCCCCGGCGGCCGGCTGCGTTCACCGACCGGGCCGAACCACTGCGCAGAATCGCCGAACTGGCCGGGCCCAGCGGCACCCGGCTGGTCTGGGTGAGCGGTCCGCCGGGCGTCGGGAAGACGACGTTCGCGGTAGAAGCAGCCAACCGGATGAACGAGTCGTTCCCCGATGGCCTGCTCTTCGTCCCGCTGAACGGCTTCACCCTGGACGTCGAGCCGGTCACGCCGGCCGACGCGCTCGCGGTCCTGCTGCGGGATCTCGGCGTACCGGACGAGCGCGTCCCGGAGGAGACCGCTGACCGGGCGGTGCTCTACCAGGAGCGGCTCGCCGGAAGCCGCACGCTCGTCGTTCTGGACAACGCGGCGTCGGACGATCAGGTGCGCGAGCTGCTGCCGGACGCTCCAGGGTGCTTCGCGATCGCGACGAGCCGCAGGGACAGCGACCTGATCGACGGCGGCGAGCAGATCCGGCTGTCGCCGTTCACCGCGCTCGACGGCGCCGAGCAGTTCCGTACGCTGGTCGACTCCCGCCGCATCGACGGCGCGGCGTCGGACATCGACCGGATCGTCACCGGGTGCGGTGGACTCCCCCTGCACATCCGGCTGGCGGCGGCGCAGTTCAGCCGGCATCAGACCTGGCCGATCGCCCACCTCGCCACGTTGCTGGAGGAACGGGTGCCCTGGCGCGCGGACGCGGACTCGGCCAACGTGTCCGCGATCCTCGTCTCCTACCGTCATCTCGACGACGACCAGCGCACGATGTTCCGGCTCTGCGGGATGGTCCCGGGCGCCGACCTGGACCTGCGCGCCGCGGCCGCCCTGGCAAACTGCACGCTGGCGCGTGCCCGGGTCCTGCTCGACGGCCTGCACGCGGTTGGAATGCTGGAGGAACAAGCCCCGGAGCGCTACTCCATGCTGGACCCGCTCAAGGAGTTCGCGCGCTCCGTGTCACCCGAACGCGACGAGTCCGGGGATCTCACCGAGGCAGCCGTCGACCGCCTCCTCGACTTCTTCCTCGTCACCACGCGCGCCGCGATCGCCACCGCGTTCCCGTTCGCCACCGACCAACTGCCTGTGGTGGCACGCTCCAGTGCGCTCGGTCGAACGTTCGCCGACCCACAGGCCGCACTCAGCTGGCTGGCTGTGGAGCGAGCCAACCTGGTGACGACCATCGGATACGCCGCCACTCACGACAGACCCGAGCACACGTGGCAACTCGCCGTACTGCTGTGGCGTTTCCTCTACACGACCGCCCGGCTTCGGGACTGGGTCGACACCCTCGCCATCGCACGGGATGTGACCGCCCGCGAGCCCGACTCACCGGGATTCGCCCAGGTCCTCCTGCGACTGTCCGCGGCGTACTGGCAGACCGGGAACCTGAACCAGGCCTTGGAGGTCGCCGCGCAGGCCTTGCCCAAATGGGTCGCGCTGGGCGACGTCCGCGGCGAGGCCGACACGCTGTGCGCCATCGCTGCGGTCAGCGCCGACCTCGGCGATCCGGACGAGGCGATCGCGCATCTCGACGCCGCGCTGGGCAAGTACGCGAGTATCGGGGACAAGCGCGGTCAGGCGAACGCGCTCAGCATGCTCGGCCACCAGAACCAGCAACAGGGCAGGTACGAACTGGCCGCGCAGCAGCAGGAGGCCGCTGCCGTTCTCCTGGAGACGATCGGAAACCGTCAGGGTCTGGCGCACACCTTGGACAATCTCGGTTCCGCGCAGCAGTACCTGGGCGACCTCGACGCTGCGCTGGACAATCATGAACGAGCCTATGCGCTGGCCGTCGAGATCGCTGATCACGCAGCCGCCGCGTACGCCCTCGACAACATCGGCAACGTCCGCCGACTGCAGGGGCAGCTCGAGGTGGCGCTGGACCTCCACGACCGGGCGCTGAAGATCGCGGAACCACTGGGTGACCCGAACCTGACAACCGTGGTGCTTGTGCACCATGCCGAGACCTGCCTGGCCCGACGCAATTTCGTCGCCGCATCGCAGTCCTGGCGAGCGGCTGAGGCGCTCGCCGGCGAGACCGGGGATGTCGGGAAGCTAGCGCTGGTTCAGCACGGACTGGCCCGGACGTTGCACGAGCAGGGCTGCCACGAGGAGGCGAAGCCCTGCTGGGACCGCGCCGAGGCCGGCTACGCCGAGGCCCGGATGCCGCAACTCGACGACGTGCGCCGGGAGCGGACGCAGCTCACCTGCGTATGCGGTGGTGGCGCTAGTCCCACGTCGGCGAGTTGAGGGCGTCCAACAGCAGCGGCTGGGTCCGGCGGACCGCGTCATGGGTCGGCCAGCGACTCAGGACCCGAACCAGGTACCGGAGATCGGCTCGGATCGTCGCCGAGTCCACCCGAACCGCGTCGTCGAGCGCCGCGCGGACGACGACGCAGGCTTGGTCCACCTCGCCTGCCTGTCCGTACGCCAAGGCCTGACGGACACCGAAACGAGCGCGGGCCCGCCGGGAGAAGGCCGGGATCGACACCAGATGCTGGTCGAGCACAGCCGCTGCCTGCTCCGGCCGGCCCAGGTCGAACAGTGACCAGCCGAGTGCGAGCCGGACCTCGTCGGAACCACCCGACGAGCCGAGGACCGGCTCGGACGACACCGGCTCGGCGGCCGCCCGCGCGAGCAGCTCGGCGGCGCGATCCAGGGCACGCAGGCACGCGTCGAGATCGCCCGCGAGCGCGTGGCCCTGGGCTTCACAACGCGCGGCGAGACCGAGCACCCGAGGTGCGGCAGCGGGATCGAGCTGAGCCCGGGCCGCCAGCTCGATCGTCGCGATCGCATCCTGCCGGTAGAGCGCCAGCTCCGCCTTCCGGACCAGGGCGTAACCGGCGATCTGCCGGTCGAGACTCTGCTCAGCCAGTCGGACGGCCTGTCCCGTCCACCAGGCGGCCGCCCGATCGTCGCCGGCCTCCTGACTCATCCACCCGGCATACTCCGCCATCCGCGAAGCCAGCCTCAGGATGGCCGAACGCCCGGGCTCCGTGGCAGCCAGGGAGAGGCTGCGAAGCGAGTGCAACTGAGCGATCACCGGTCCGAGGACGAGCGCGGGACTGACCGTCATACCAAGGACCCGGTACTGGTCGAAGGTCGCGTGCAGGGCAGTCAGCACCTGATCGTCGGCATCCTGCCCCGACCCCGCGACCACTGTGAAGGCGGCGAGATCTGCTGGGAGCCGGTCGCTCTGACCGAATCGCAGGCCGCCGGCCGGCGTCAGACCCAGCAGCCAGTTCTCTCCCTCCGCGACAACATCGTCGGCCGGGACCGCCGCACCCTCGACGATCTGCGCGGCGAGGATGCCCCCGGTGTTCAGCGCGGCGTCGCACAACTTCGCCAGCGCCGGCGTGGGCGGCTTGTGGTCGTTCTCGATCTTGCTCAGATAGCTCTTGTGGTAGTTGACCCGGCGCGCCAGTTCCCCCAGAGAGACGCCGGCGACGTCCCGGGCGGCACGCAGTCGCGCACCGAACGATTCCGCCACGGACACCTCCCCTGGGTGCGTCATGACTCGGTGATCGAGTAGACCACCGGCTCCGGGCGGATGGCAACCGGCGCGCACCCCAGCGGGTCCCGGCCGGCTTCACCGTTCCGGGACCCGCGGTTGTACAGCTGCGACGTTCAGCCGACCCAGCCGTGGCTGTCAGTCTGCGGCGGCGGAGGGGGCGGCGGCGGAGTCTGTCCCGTGCCGCCTCCGTCGGCGAGCGGTACCGGACTCCCCGTCGCCGCACCGATCCCGAGAATTACGGCCAGGACAACCGCCGCCAGCGTGCCGCGTACCATCGAGCGAATTCCGGTCATGACATTCCTCCAAGTATTCCAGGCGTTTCGCGAAATGGTTTTCGCGAATACTTGAAGTGTGTTCACCGGTACTGGCGCCGGACCAGCCGTTGACCGTTTCCCAGAAAGTGGGAAACGGTCAACCCGATAGGTCGAGAATCCCGCCGACCTTGGTCGCGAGGACGGCGAACGCGCTGCCGGCGTGGGGTATCTCGCCGTCGGCGACCATGGCGAGAACGCGGCCGAACGGGAGCCAGGTCAGCTCCAGATCGGCCTCACCCGGCTGCAGGTCGGGCGAGCCCTGGATCAGACCCGTGGCCAGGAAGGCATGCTCGCGATGGTTGGTGAAGGAATCGGCGCAGTTGATGATCCCCAGTCCCTGCAGGCGTTCAGCGGTGATGCCGGTCTCCTCCTGGAGTTCCCGGCGTGCAGCCGCCTCGGGCGTCGGATCCGCCGGCTCGATCCGCCCGGCCGGCAGCCGCCACTGCGTCTCCGCGTGCGGGTAGATCCACTGCCGGGTGATCGCGACGCGGCCGTCGTCGTCGACCGCGAGCACCGTGACCGACCCGGGGACGACGACATGGTCGTACCGGCCGCGTGACCCCTCGGGCAGCACCGTCTCGTCGCACCGGAGTTCGAGCCAGTGTGATTGATAAATGATTTTCGTGGAGAGTTTCACCCATTGCCCCGCGCCACCTTCCGCTGCTTTTGTCATGCGAACGAGTGAAACACGAATCGCACCGGATTTCGCACCGTTCGCGGCCATCGAGGATCCATCCATCCTCGGTCCAACCACGCTCGCGACCATGGCCGCGTACACGGAGCTGGCCGTCGGCGGCCAGGTCGGAGGACCGGAGGAAACACAGATGGGAATAATCGTCGTTCTCGCCGTCATCGCCTTCTTGGTCGGTGGGGTGTGGTGGAACCACCGCACCAAGGCAGCGGCGTTCGCGGGTATCGGGTTCGAGGTACCGCTGCCGCCCCAGCAGGTGGTCGCGGTCGTCAGTGGCATCTACTGCCAGGGTGCGACGGCGGCGCTGCGCAACACCTTCCTGGGCGTCACCGTCCGCCGCACGGGCCCGATGGAGTTCGTCTTCGACACCAAGCTCGGCGACAGCGGTGCGATCAGGATCGATGCTGCCGGCGAGCGCGGCAGCACCGTGGAGGCCGAGACCACTGTCCTGCACATCGGCGGCAAGCTGCTCTCGGACAGCGGGTCCCCGATCTGGGTGATGTCCAAGGCCCTGACCAATCTGATCTATCGGATGCTCGGCGTCGCGCCGAACGCCGCCCGGATGAAGCGGTTCCAGTACGGGCTGGAGCGAAAGGTGACCACCCAGATCCACCGGCAGTTGCAGTCATGAGCGCATCGCGGTCCGGTCCACGCGGGCCGATGAGAATGCCGGCCGCCGCCCTGGCGGCCTTGTTCGCACTCACCTGCCTCACCGGCTGCGACGATGACCCGCCGGCGCGAACTGTGGCGGTCGTCGTTGGCCGGCACGCCGGCGCGGAGGGTCTGCTGGACAGCCAGGGCAAGGCGATCACGCCACTGTCCTCGGCCGTCGACGGGATCCTGAGCGGACCCGGAACGGTGACGGTGATCGCGAACGACGGCCGTCCGCGGGTGGTGAAGACCATCGAGCTCGCCTACGCGGGCGGCTCGAGAACCCAGCGCGACGATGCCTACGCCAAGAACAAGAAGGCGCTGGAGACAGCGTTGCTGGAGGCCCGCCCGGTCGTCGCCCAGGCCGATCCGACCGCCGCGCTCAAACTCGCCGGCGATGCGGTCCGCGGAAAGGAGAATCCCGAGGTGATTGCCTTCGACAACGGTCTCTCGACCACCGGCACAGTCCTCATGCAGCTGGGACTGATCGACCTCGGCACCGATGCCGTGGACCTTGCCCGGCAGAGCAAGGGGATGTTGCTCGATTCCTTCAGCGGAATCGTCGTCCAGTGGCACGGCCTCTGCTCGGTCGTCGAACCCCAGCCCGGCTGCAGCGCGGGCGTCCAGCAGCAGCTCAAGACGTACTACACGACGCTCGTCGCCGACGCCGACGGAAGGATCGAGTTCGACGACGCGCCCCTCGGCGGTGGGGTGCCACCAGCCGACGACGCGCCGGTCGTCGACATCGTTCGCTGGCAGCAGCGCCGCCTGACCCCGAGCGTCCCGGCGTCAACGGCTACGCCGACACCCAACCCGATCGTCAAGGTCCTCACCGAAGACCTGGTGCGCTTCCAGCCGAGGTCGGACGAGTACGCCGATCGGCCCGCGGCGGAGCGGGCGATCGCCGAGCTGGCGCCGAAGCTCGGCGAGGATCGCTACCCGCGCGTCTGGGTGGTCGGCTGCACGGCCAAGGACCCGACAGCCACCGAGGACGAGATGATGAGCCGGTCCATCAGCCGCGGGAAGAAGATCGCCGCCGATCTCCAGGCGCACGGAGCGACCAGCCAGTTCCTTCCTGGTGGCCGCGGCTGGCGGTGCCCGGGCTTCCGCGAGAACGAGGACGCCGCCAACCGCCGGGTCATCGTCAGCTCGGAGCCGATCCCGTGAGTACGCCGGTGCGGACGCTGGACATCGCCGGCGGCAGCGCGATGGGCGAGCCCGGTCCGCATTCGGGCAACGTCGACGGGGACCATCACCTGGGCCTGCAGGACGCAAGCTGCCACGACCAGGACTCGATCGACCCGACGCAGCCCCTTCGCCGGGAGCTGACACTCGGCCTCGGCGTCGTCGTCAATCTGCAGGCCTACCTGCACGGTTTGGTCGGCGCTGTGCTCATCCAGTACGACATCTGCAAGGACCTCCGGGCCACCCAAGCCGGCGCATCGATGCAGCTCCAGCTGGCCAAGGCCGACGTTGACCGCGCCAACGCGAACCTCGAGTCAGCCGTGGCACGGCTGCCCTCCGATCGGCCGGACCTGCTGGCCGACAGCCAGGCCGAGGCGCCTCCGTCGCGGTCGTCATGGGCCGGATTCGCACGTGCCTGGTTCGCGATCGCGGTGTTCGGGGTCCTCGAGATCATCACGAACCACCTGGCCATGCTGTACCTGCGCGACGACGACTGGGCGACCTGGGTGCTCGCCGGTGCGACGTCCGCCGCAATTCTCGGTGGTTGCTTCTACATCGCCCAGTCGACCAGCCGGCTGCGGACGTCCGCCCTCGGCCTCTGCGTCACCGCCGTGGTCGTCGGCAGCGGAATGATGCGTTACCGGTACGCGGCCGACAGGGTGAGTCAAGGGCTCGCGGATCACGACCTCCCGCCCATGGGCGCCACGACCAAACTCGCGATTCTGGCGTTTGCGATCGGGCTGCCCGCGGCGTTCGGGCTCATCACGATTGCCAAGACGCGGCCCGAGCCCGGCGCGGCCGAGGCGGCCGCGACGCGGTCGGCCGAGGTCAGGCTGGTTGGCGGGGTTCGCCGGCTGCACGAGATCGCCGAGCGTCGCCGAACCGACGTACGGGCGGCTGTCGAGGCCGAGTCGTCCGCGGTCGACGCACTCCGGAACGGCGAGGCGGCGTTGCACCGGCTCTGCGATCAGACCGAGGCATCGATCATGGCGGAGTACGGGCGCCGGTTCGAACGCCTGGACGCCTACTTCCGTGGACTGGCGCTTGGAGCGAAGGATCCGGGGATGACGACGCGACTCGACCGGAGGTACGCGGAAGCGGTCAAGTCGCTGGCCGATCAGCTCGCGTTCGCCGTCCAGGAGGCGCGCAAGCAGATCGCGTCGGTCCGGGCCGACCTGCTCGCGTTCCCGGCCACGGAACCGGCGGGTGAAAGCTGATGCGGCAGATCTGGAGATGGTTCTGGCTGCGGCGGCGAGTGTCATCCACACCGCCGGACGACGTGCCGTGCCCGTCCTGCGAAGGCACACTCACCCTCTGCAGCTCCTGCGCCGGCGACTGGCGGGCCGCATCCTGCCCGCAGTGCGGACTGGGCCGGCTCTGCGATTCGTGCGGCATCCACCACTGGATCGGTTGAGGAGGTAGGAGACAGATGTTGATCCCCAGTTCGACCCGCTCGCTTCAGCTGCCGCTGGCGCCGCCGTTCGCCCGCCGGCGCGGGCTGCGATGCGTGATCGCGAACCTGATGGCGCAGCTCCGCGGTGCTCGGGACGTCAATCAACCCTTCGGCGACGACGGTGTGCAGCCCGCCGTCGCGGCTTGGCACCGCCAGGCCGACCAGGTCGCAGCGCAGATCGACGACGCGCTCTCTGCCCGTCTGGAGGAGCTCGACCATCGGGCCGCCGAGCTCTTCGGGTTGGCGAACCATCACGCAGCCGCCATCGCCGAGCTGGGCGCCACCTTGGAGCAAGCGGTCTCGGCCGACGTCGACGACCGCACCGTGGCCGGCAGCGACAACCGGCGGCTCGCCCGTACGACTCGTGCCACGATCGAGGCCCGGCGAACGTCCCTCGCATCCGCCGCACAGGAGTTGCGTCAGCTCGAACTGACCCGGCAGCACCTGCGCGAGGCGGCTCGGGACGTCGCCGACTCATGGTCGCGTCGCTGTGACGAACTGAGCGCTTTCCACCGACGCGGATTCCACTTCCGCGCAGCCCGCGCGAAGGTGACCGTCTCTCCCACCCCTCCCCCACTGGCGAGCCACCGGTGCCCCTACGAGTGGAGCGACGACTTCGCGCCGACTGTCCCGGCTGCGGCTCCGTAACCCCCGGACAGCAACCGGCCCCCATCGGCTAGGAGCCCCCCTGAGCCGACGAGGGCCGATCAAACGTTGCCACCCCCAGTAGCAACCTCACCATGCTCGATCACTATCCGCGCCCGAGCCATAGCTAGCAGCCAAGTTGCATCAACCTGCAGAACCGGCCGCAGCAACCTGCAGTTCGTGGGCTCTTCACAATGCAAAGTGCGTCTTCGGTGACGCTGATGCGCCGATTGTCGTCGAACTCGCGACGCAAATGTCCGCGGCCGGGCGCTCGTCCGGGATCGGCGCCGGCTCGATGCTGGCGGCGGCGCGGCTGGCGATGCCGGCGGGGCGTCGGGGATGCTGTGGGCATGGAATACGTGTCCAGAGTGCCGCGACCGCCGCTGGACGGGCTGATCTACGACCTTTACTACCTGGAGGGTGCGTCGCCGTACGCCCGGCTGACGCTGCCGCCGATGCCGGGGGCGTTGCTCATCGTCAACCTCGGGGCGCCGTTCCGCATCCGCGGCGGCACCGACATCGAGACGGCCGAGTACGCCGACGGCTGCGTGGTCACCATGCCCACCCGCGCGCTGGAGTTCGGCTACCCACTCCGGACCCGGTCCGTCGGCGTGCACGTCAAGCCGTGGGGGCTGGCGCCGTTCCTGCCGATGCCCGCGGCCGAGCTGCGTGACCGGCCGGTGACGGTAGAGCAGGTTTGGGGCCGGCCCGCCACTGCTGAGCTGCGAGACCGGCTGGCCACGGCTGACGAACCACACGAGATGCTGACGCTGCTCGAGAAGGAGCTGATGGGACGGCTGTGCGAGACCGCCGGCCTGGGGCTGGTCCGCCATACGAGCAGCGTCATCGCGGCGACCAGCGGAGCGGTGTCGATCGGAGACCTGAGCGTGGCAGTCGGTGTCAGCAGCACTCATCTGGCACAGCGGTTCAAGGAGCTCATCGGTGTCACGCCGAAGCGGCTGGCCCGCACTCAACGCTTCGCCGCCACCATGCTCACGATCAATCCCGCCGAACCGGTCGAATGGGGCGACCTCGCCGCTCGCGCAGGCTACTTCGACCAGGCCCACTTCAGCCACGAGTTCCGGGCGTTCACCGGCCTCACGCCGACCCGGTACATCGAAGTCCGGCGGCGATTCCTGCGCGAACATCCCGGCCACACGCTGGACGGCTGGCCGCTGCCGGCCGATTGATTTCTTACAAGAGCAACAGCTCGCGACACGCTAATTTAGGGCCACCCCCAAAGCAGAGGAGAGCCCCGTGGGCAAGGTGGTCATGTACAGCTCGGTGTCGGCGGACGGCTTCATCGCGGACGACAATGACCAGCCCGGACCGCTGTTCGACTGGTTGACCAGCGGTGACGTCCCGTTGGACGAGAGCGGCGTACTAAAGGTGTCGCAGGTGTCCTACGACTACACCCGCACGTACTGGGACCAGATCGGGGTGACAGTCGCCGGCCGCCACGTCTTCGACATGACGGACGGCTGGGACGGAAAGCCCCCGGCCGGGATCGACCACGTGGTCGTCGTGACACACCGACCGGCGCCCGAGGGCTGGGACCCCGCGGCGCCGTTTCACTTCGTCGACGGCATCGAGGCAGCTATGGCCAAGGCGCAGGAGCTTGCCGGTGACCGCATAGTCGAGGTCGCCGCCGGCGACGTCGGTGGCCAGATGCTTGCTGCGGGTCTGGTCGACGAGGTGCGCATGGACGTCGTACCCGTCGTGTTCGGGTCCGGCAAGCGCTACTTCGGGTCGGTCCACGCGCAGCACCTGTTGGAGGACCCTGACGTGGTGATCCAGGGCAACCGGGTGCTTCACCTGCGCTACCGGGTCCGCCGCTGACCGATCTGAGACCTTCACACCGTTCAACCGGCCGGGATCGTTGATCAGCACCCGTCGGCCCTCGGCCAGGACCGCGTCGTTGGCGGTGTTCCACGCGACGCCAAGCCCTTGGGCGACGCGAGCGATGCTCCAGTGCTGACACACGATCGCGCCAGCCACCATCCAACCAGCGACTACACCCTGACGCGAAGATTCATCCACGGGGAGGCTGTCGTGGTGAGCGCTACGAGGCTTCGTTGAGGGTGACGCGATAGCCCATGGCTTCGAG
>NZ_JBEZYF010000097.1:0-29408 GCF_040638415.1 Kribbella sp. NPDC026596
CTCGAAGCCATGGGCTATCGCGTCACCCTCAACGAAGCCTCGTAGCGCTCACCACGACAGCCTCCCCGTGGATGAATCTTCGCGTCAGGGTGTAGCGCGGGTCGGCGCGTCGATCGCTGGGTAGGGGTCGAGGTCTCCCGAAGATGAAGGTTCCTACACCGCTCATCTGGAAGACCTCGACGTGTCTGACGCTACCTTTGCCTGCCCTGACCTGACCACTTTCGCTCGGCTGGACGAGCTCGGTCTTGAAGTTGTCGGGCAGCGGCTCGAACCGGATCGGGCGGTGCTGGCGTGCCGGGTCGCCGAGCCGGACCAGTGGTGCCGCCGTTGCGGCTGCGAGGGAGCGCCTCGCGACACCGTGGTCCGCCGGCTGGCGCACGAGCCGCTCGGGTGGCGGCCGACGACGTTGGTGGTGACGGTCCGCCGCTACCGGTGCAGCGGGTGCGGGCACGTGTGGCGCCAAGACGCCGGCCGCGCTGCCGAGCCGCGGGCGAAGCTGTCGCGCCGCGGGCTGCGATGGGCGCTGGAGGGGATCGTGTGTCAGCACCTGACCGTCGCCCGTGTCGCCGAAGGGCTCGGGGTGTCGTGGAACACCGCCAACGACGCGGTCCTTGCCGAGGGCAAGCGGGTCCTGATCGATGACCCGGACCGCTTCGACGGCGTCGCCGTGATCGGCGTCGACGAGCACGTGTGGAGGCACACCCGGCGCGGGGACAAGTACGTGACCGTGATCATCGACCTGACCGGGATCCGCGACGGCAGCGGCCCAGCCCGGCTGCTCGACATGGTTGAGGGCCGCTCCAAGCAGGTCTTCAAGACCTGGCTGACCGAACGCCCACAGGCTTGGCGAGACGGGGTCGAGGTCGTCGCGATGGACGGGTTCACCGGGTTCAAGACCGCCACCACCGAGGAACTGCCCGACGCCGTGACGGTGATGGACCCCTTCCACGTCGTGCGCCTGGCCGGCGACGCGCTCGATGAGTGCCGCCGGCGAGTCCAGCAAACCATCCACGGCCACCGGGGACGCAAACACGACCCGCTCTACTCCGCTCGGCGGACCCTGCACACCGGTGCCGGCCTGCTCACCGGCAAGCAGGCCCGGCGACTGGCCGATCTGTTCGCGACCGATGACCACGTCGAGGTCGCGGCCACCTGGGGCATCTACCAGCGCATGATCGCCGCCTACCGCGAACCCGACCGGACCAAGGGCCGGGAACTGATGCAGCAACTGATCACCTCGGTCAGCCACGCCGTTCCCGCCGCGCTCACCGAGATCACCACACTCGGGCGGACCCTGACCAAGCGCGCCGCCGACGTACTCGCCTACTTCGACCGCCCCGGCACATCCAACGGACCCACCGAAGCCATCAACGGCCGCCTCGAACACCTCCGCGGGTCCGCGCTGGGGTTCCGCAACCTCACCAACTACATCGCCAGATCCCTACTCGAAACCGGCGGCTTCAGACCACAACTACACCCTCGATTGTGAAGAGCCCGTAAAAGACACCCCTGTCTCTTCCGTGGGATATCAGCGAGCACGAGTCGTACGCGATGCTGGACGGGGGGCCGTTCGTTCCAGGGAGGGGCTATGGCGGCACGTGAGGCCGAGGGCTTGGCCTTAGAGCCGGTAGAGGAGGAACTCGTTCAGTACGTCCGTGCTGGCGAGGAACTGGATCTGACCCGCGGTCATGGATCGGTCGCCGAGGCCGCAATGAGGCAATGGGCTGAATCGCGGACGGTGCGCGCGTGGGTCATCCGGGACCTGCTGCGCGGCTGGCTGGTCGATCGTCCGGATCCGCGAGGTGTCCGGCTGCTCGGCGGCCGGATTGAGGGACTGTTGGATCTTAAGCACCTGACCAGTGACATCCCACTCAACCTCTCGGCCTGCTACCTACCTGACGGGATAGACGGCGACTTTGCCTCGTTGGCGGGGCTCAGATTGAGTTTGTGTGTTGTAGATGAGGGAATCAGCTTGCTCGGCGCACACATTGGCGGACAGCTGATCTTGGACAAGGGCACGGTGCTGCGGAACGCATCGGGGCCGGCCCTGTACGCCGATGATGTGCGCGTCGACCAAATGATGGTCCTGCGGGGCAAGTTCGCTGGAAGCGACGCGGACGGGGTGGTGCGACTGTCAGGTGGCCACATCGGCAGTCAACTGAACGCATCCGGCGCGACCCTGACTAATGAGGAGCGTGGCCCCGCCTTGTACGCGGACGGTCTGCGAGTCGACCAGGGCCTGTACCTACGTGGATTTGTCGCGAGCGGCGCCAGCGGCGACGCTGCGGTGCGGCTGGTCGGCGCCGACATCGGCGGACAACTGGACTTGTCCCGCGCCAAACTTACGAATGAGGCTTCTGGCCCCGCCCTGGCTGCCGACGGTCTGCGAGTCACCCGGGGCCTGTACCTACGCGGATTCACCGCAATCGGGTCCGGCGAGCTCGGTGCGGTGCGGCTGCCAGGCGCCCACATCGGCGGCCAACTGGACGCCACCGACGCGTGGTTGACCAACACATCTGGCGCCGCCTTGCACGCCGACAGCCTGCACGTCGACGAGAACCTGCTGCTGCGGGGCGCGTTCGTCGCAGTCGGGTCCGGCGAACTCGGTGCGGTGCGGCTGCCAGGCGCCCACATCGGCGGCCAACTCGATGCCGCTGGCGCGGTGCTGAGCAACACGTCTGGACCCGCCCTGATCGCCGACGCTCTGCAGGTCGGCCAGCACTTGTTCCTGAGACGTGGTTTCGCCGCAATCGGGGCCGGCGAGCTCGGTGCGGTGCGGCTGCCCAACGCCCATATCGGCGGCCAGCTGGCCGTGGACCCGTCCGCGATCAAGGACCCCGGGCTCAACCCGGACACGCTAATGGTCGACGGTCTCGAGTACGCGGGGCTACCCGCAAAAGTGACGGTGGACGAGTGGCTTGACGTCCTCAAGCATCAGACCACGAAGTACACGCCCCAGCCTTACCGGCAGCTGGCCGCCGCCACCCAGGCCGCCGGCTGGGACAGAGAGACTCGCAAGATCCTGATCGCCCAACGCCGAGACCAACTAGGCACTACGGCCATCACCGACCGCACAGAACGGGCCTGGGCAAAGCTCACCGGCGTCGTTCTCGGCTACGGCTACCAACCCTGGCGCGCGCTCCTATTCCTCCTCGGCGTAGTCGCAGTCGCGATCGCCCTTACTCTCGGCCTCGGCTCGCACGGTGGCCTCGCCCACCCGCGCGGCTCCGCCTCACCCGGCTCAGCCTGCACCACCGTCGAACAAATCGGCGTGGCCCTCGACCTCAGCCTGCCGCTGATCAAGACCGGCGCCCGCGACGCCTGCAACACCACCACAACCACCGCTGGCGACATCATCACGATCAGTGGCTGGACCCTCCAGCTGGCCGCCTGGGCCCTCGCCACCCTCTTCATCGCCGGCTTCACCAGTGCCGTCCGCAAGACCTGATCGTCGACCTACGCGATAACGACCGTTTATTGAACGGCCGCGACCTGGCGCGAGCGGCTGGCGGTTACCACCGACGGGCAACCGCGACGCGAGATCCACTCGATCCTGTTCGCGGTCCGCGGCTTCTACCGGGATCTGGCGGAGTGGTCACACGACGAACCGGTCCGCTGGGGTGCCTGGGTCGCTCCCTGCCCGGTCGCTCGCCGGGAGTCCAAGCTGGCCTCGAAGGCGAAACGCCAGCAGAAGGCCCGCACACAGGATCGCACCAGGGCCCTGACGCCGCTGCTGCCGACGCTGGTCGCGGAGGCGGCCCGGCGCAAGGACTGGGCCGGGCGGCTCCATGCCGCAGCCCTGGCCGCCGCCCCGGGAGAGGAGTTCACCGTCGACGGGACGACGTTTCGCCGGACGGCTCCGCGGGCCTGGCCGGCAGCGCGATGTCGCCAGCGAGTTGCGCGCCGAGGTCGTCTCGTCAGCACCTGGCGGTCCGGAGATCCGGCTGCAGTACGGCCTCGTCAACGTGACCCAGGCCGAGTCGGACGGGTTCTGGGCCTGGGCGGTCGTGGAGACGCTGCGCCACACAGGTGTCCGGATCGAGGAGCTGCTTGAGCTGACCCAGCTGTCGCTGCGCCACTACACCTCGCAGACCACCGGGACGCTGGTGCCGCTGCTGCACATCGTGCCCAGCAAGACCGACGCCGAGCGGCTGCTCCCCATGAGTCCTGAGTTGGTGACGGTGCTGCTCGCGGTGCAGCGCCGCGCCAAGGCCGGCGGAGCGCACGTGCCGCTGTCGGTCCGCTATGACCCACACGAACGGATCCACGGTGAACCTTCCCGCACTTGTTCGCCCGCCGGATCGGCACCCGCCAAGAAGTCATCTCCTACGCCGTGGTGCGGCGGCTGCTGGGCGAGCTCGCCGCCGACGCCGGCCTGGCCGATGCCGGCAGCCGATCCGGTTCACGCCGCACGACTTCCGGCGGCTGTTCACAACCGAGATGGTCTCCAGCGGCCTGCCGCTGCACATCGCCGCCACGTTGCTCGGCCACCTGAACCTCGACACGACCTGTGGCTACACCGCCATGTTCCCCGACGAGGTGATCACCGCGCACCAGTTCTTCATCGAACGCCGCCGCACCCTTCGGCCATTCGGGGAGATGCGACCCGCGTCCGGCGAGGAGTGGGACGAGTTCGAGCAGCACTTCCTGCTCCGCAAGGTCGCACTCGGCGACTGCCACCGCCCCTACGGAACACCGTGCGTGCACGAGCACGCCTGCAGCCGATGCCGGTTCCTGCGCGTCGACCCGGCCCAGCTGCCACGCATCGAGGAAATGACGGCCAATGCGACCGAACGGCTCACCGAGGCCCAGGAACGGGCCTGGCTCGGCGAGGTCGCCGCGCTGGAGGACTCCCTCAAGCACCTACGGCAGCGTCGCGTTGAAGCCGAGCAGCAGCTGAAAACGACCGCGCCAGCCTTACCGCACGCCGGTGGTTGAGGCAGTCGCTGAGCGAAGTTCTACGTTAGTCGGAGTGAGGTCGGTGCGGTGTCGCACGAACCGAAGCGGGTGACGGTAGTGGTCGACCGGCATCGCTGCGTTGGCGGCGAGCTCGACGACGACTCTGGGTCGGACCTTGATAGTCAGGGTCTTGCTGGCCGTCCCCAAGTATGTGCTGAGCCCGTCAGGCCACGGATGTGGGCACCGGCCCGTTTCAGCAAGGGAGCCAATATCTCTCTTGTCCCCTCCCCTGTCATATGCCAGTCTCTCCGAGTGCGGGAAGGGTAGAAATGCAGGCGGCGCGAGGCCGACCGAGCGGACTTTGAGCTGGGCTGTCGATTCCATCGGCGGCGACACCAGGATCATGTCGGTGCAAGCACTGCATGACAATCAAGGCCCGTGGCGGCTGATTGTTGAGGTGCGCGGTCGTAGGAAACACCTGGTGCTGCGTTCCCTTACCCCACGGATCGGCCCAGAGCTGATCGCCACCGGTGCGGCAGCGCTGGAGGTTGCAGAAACACACGGATTGCGTGCTCCACGGCTGATCGCCAAAGACCTTGACGGCCGTACAGCCGGTGCACCCGTAACGCTGGAGACCGTCGTCGCAGGCAGTACCGCATGGCCGCGGGCAGTGCCCGTCGCGCGGCTCCACGCCGCCGGTGCGGCACTCGCGCAAGTCCACGCGATCCCGCTGGAGCCGCGCCCTCACCTGCCGCTCAGACCGCGCCCCATCGCGGTCGATGACTTTGCCAGGGACCGGCGGCAGGGTCACATGGTGACGTCGCGGCTCCTGCGAACAGCGGACGAAAGGCTTCAGAGCATGGCGCAGCCGGAGGGCGAGACCGTGTTCGTCCACGGCGACGTGTGGCCGGGCAACATGGCATGGACGGACGACACCTGCTGCACCCTGATCGACTGGAAGACAGCTGGTGTCGGCGACCCAGGCGTCGATATCGGCGAACTACGCAAACAGATCGCCATCACCTACGGCCCCAACGCAACCGCAGGCGTCGTGGACGGATGGGAGCAAGCCTCCGGCAAGTCGGCGACGAACGTGGCCTACTGGGACGCCGTCGCCGCTCTCAATACCCCGACGGCGCTCTTCAGCACCGTGGCCACCGCGAGACGAGATGCGTTCCTCCGAGCTGCTCTCGACCGGCTCGGTGACGACGGCTGAGCGACGGACCACAGCCCGCACGTTCCAGGCGGCGAGAGAGAGGCTTCCAGAGACGCCAGGATTACGCCGCCACAGCCGGCCGTCGTCCTGGCTCGTACATCACACAACTTGACGAGTTCAGTGAAGAAATCCGTCAAACTTCGGTTCGTACCGGCTGCCGCCGGGCAGCGCGTTCGGGCCGGGGATCTCCTCGACCGCATGGGTCAGCTCGACGTCGACCGGCCCGACCAGATCCGGCGGCAGCCGGACCGCGTCGGGTCAGTCCGGCGTACCCGGGGCATCGTGTCGCCTCGCCGCTCGCGGATCGGCTGGCTGCCCGAACGGCGGCCACACCACCACGACGACCTGGTCGAGGACGTCGTCAGGGTCGCGCAGCGGGCAGAACCGGTGGTGGACAGGCAGGTCCCCGCCGTCGCACTTTCCACACCGCCCCGCCATCGACTTCTACAAGTCCCTAGGGGCCAAACCCCAAGACGAATGGACCATCAACCGCCTCACCAACGACGCCCTATCCGCTCTCGGCAGCTGACAGCGGTCCGCCACGGATGTCAAAAGTGGCAAACGAGCGGAAATGGGGAGCCAGAGCGGCGCCGGTCCGGCAAGATGGTCCGGCACGTCTTCTGGCGCGTGGGGGGTTGGGAAATGGTAGGGGAGTTACGGGCGACGGAGGTGGACGGGGTTCCCGTCTACTGGGTGCCTGGTGAGCGCCGCATGCGGGCAAGTCTGTGGTTCCGGGTCGGGATGGCGGACGCGTCGTTGCCTACGCACGGCTGGCTGCACCTGCTCGAGCACCTTGCCCTGCATGACCGGGATTCGATCCGTGCACCTGTCAACGGATCCGTCAGCATGCTGCACACCGCCCTCGACGTCGAAGGCGAGCCCGATGACGTCGCGGAGTTTCTGCAGCGGACTTGTCGCTGGTTGAGCACTCCGAACTTCACGGACCTCGAGCACGAGCGCCGGGTCCTTCGTGCTGAGAGCGCCACGCGGCACGCCGGGCCGATCGCCCTGCACCTGTTGTGGCGGTACGGCGCGCAAGGTCCTGGTCTGGCCGCTTACGACGAGTACGGGCTGTACACCGCCGATCCGGATCACCTGCAGTCGCTCGCCGCGCAGGCGTTCGCCCGCGGAAACGCCGTACTCGCGCTGACCGGCCCGCCGCCGGCTGGCTTGCGGCTCCCGCTTGCTGACGGCTCGCGGTGGCCAGTCAAGCCTGCGATGCCGTGCGATCAGCCCTTGCCGGCCGGATTCGCCGGGCCAACAGGCTCGGTCGCACTCTCGGGTGTGATGTCGCGGTCGTATGCTGGCCCGTCGCTGATGCGGGCCCTGCGGCGCGGGCTGGAACGCGGATTCCGGCACGGCGCCGGGGTTGGGTACAGCGGCTGGTCGTCGTACGAGCTGGTGGACGCGGAGAACGCGATGCTCACCGCGGGGATCGACATCCTGCCCGAGGCGCGGCCAACGGTTGTCGCGCAGAGCTTGGCGGTACTCCGTCGGCTGCGGGACCGAGGTCCCGAACCGGCCGACCTGCGCGACGACCTGGACCAGGAGATTCGCCGGATCAAGACGGAGCCAGCCGAGAACTGGATGCCATATCTGGCCGCCCGCGACGTCTTGTTCGGACGCCCTGTGCAGGACCGTGACCAGCTGGCCGCCGAGGCCGACGCCACTACGGTCCATGACGTCGCGCAGGCGGCGCGAGCGATGTGGAGCAGCCTGCTCCTTTCAGTCGATCCTGACGCCACCACCGATCCGCAGCTGACATGGCTCGCCGGTCCGCCGCGGACCACCTCCGTGACAACCGGGCAGCGCTTCAAGCCGGCGGGCTGGCCGGTTACCAAGGCGGAGCTGACTGTCGGCCGCAAGGCTGCCCAGATCGAAACCCCATCCGGTGAGACCTCGGCGTCGTACGACGAACTCGCGGCCGTCGTCGCCTATCCAGACGGCGGACGGCAACTCATCCGGCGGGACGGCTACCAGGTGCAGATCGAACCGGCGCACTGGAGGAACGGCCATCAGGCGGTGGCGGTGGTCGACGCGGCGGTCCCGCCGGACCTGTGTGTCACGATGCCGGCCCGCGAGCCCGACGAGATCCCGCGGAGCTCTGTGACGTGGCAGCGCAAGGCGGCGTACCTGCTCAAGAAGCCGGAGCTTTGGGTCGCGGTGATCCTAATCATCGTCGTCGTGCTGGGGGTAGTGAGCGGCATCTCGATGTCGGACATCGCGCCTCGCGGCGCGGTCGCGGTGATCGTCGTCGGCACCATCGTGGCGTTCCGCAATGCAGTCAAGAAGTGAGGTCCCCCGGACTCCCTTGAGGTGATGAGCTTCAGCTTCGTCTGTGTTTGACGGCGTACTTGGCCTGGTCGGCTTGGTGGAGCAGGGCGTCCAGGTCGGCGGAGGCGGGGGTGATGGGGACCGTGCCGACGCTGGTGGTGACCTTGACATCGATGTAGTCCTTGAGGTCGTGTGCGTAGGCCTTGACCGTGTTCGGCGAGCGCCGCTGATCGGTCAGGTGAGACAAGAACCGTTCGACCGGCGCCACCTGCCGCCAGTCATCGCCCAGCACCGTCCACGACTCTTCACCAGCCTCGAGAGGAGCCACCCGCTGTACCCGCATCGGCTCTCCCGCCGTGTCGTAGACACCGCGAACCTAGAGCGTCCACAACAGGAATCCGGGACGCTCACCGGCCCGTCGCAGACGTCTTATACACGACCCCTGGCACCTCAGATAACCCCGTCCACGACGACACCGTCCGGCAACTGTCGCACGGCGGCGGTGGCGATGTCGGGGAAGCGGTCGGTGATGTCATGGCGGTTGCGCGTCCACAGATGCGCCCCGTCACCGCGCCGGACGATCGCTACGCGGCTAGTTGACTGAACGCTTCTGGGTGCCAGTTGGTGCTACAGCGGATGCCGGCAGAGGGTCTGGCGTGCCAATCGTTGAGCCGGGTTGTGTGGTCGAGTTTGAGTGGGGTCTGCGATGGAGGGTGCTGTCCCCCGATCTGGAGCATGAGGCGGCGTCGGCGGCGTTCGATGAAGCACTGGTGCGCGGCGATCACCTGTCCTCGGCGAGTGCCACTGCCCCTACGAACACCGTGCGGGCGCGAGCAGCCGCGCCGGAGCGGACGACGTGGTTCACGACAGTGCCATTCCGGGGACGCGCTTGCGGATGACCTCCATCTCGGCTTCGTCGGAGATGCCCTGCCAGTCGTACCGCGGCGTGTAGGGAGCCTCCAGCGCGCGTACGTCGTCGTCGGTGAGTTGGACGTCCAGCGACGTCACAGCCTCATCGATCTGCTGGATCGAGCCGGCCCCGACCAACGGTGCTGTAACCACAGACTGACGGCGCAACCAAGCGAGTGCGATCTGCGCGCGACTGACGTGGTGGCCTTGCGCGACCTGTCCGACCGCGTCGATGATCGCCCGGTTGGAGGCCTCCTGCTCAGGCGAGTAGAGCGTGTCCGCGTAAGCGCCGTCGGTCTCGGATCGCACCGTCGATTTCGCGTCGTCCCACCCGCGGGCCAGGCGACCGCGGGCCAGCGGCGACCAGATGATCGTGCCGACGCCCTCGTCCAAGCACAGCGGGATCATCTCCCGCTCCTCCTCACGAGCGAGCAGGTTGTAGTGGTCCTGCATCGACACGAACCGCGCCCAGCCGTTCTGCTTCTGCAGATGTAGCGCCTTCGCGAACTCCCAGGCGTGCATCGACGACGCGCCGAGGTAGCGCACCTTGCCGACCTTCACGAGATCACTGAGCGCCTCGAGAGTCTCCTCCCAGGGGGTCGAGTGGTCGTTGCGATGGATCTGGTAGAGGTCGATGTAGTCCGTCCCGAGCCGGCGCAGGGAGTGGTCAACCTCGGTCATGATCGCCTTGCGCGACAGACCGCGACCATTGGGAGCCAGGCGCATCGGGTGCCGAAGCTTGGTCGCGATCACCATATTGTCACGGTCGGCGAAGTCGTTTAGCGCGCGGCCGAGGATCTCCTCGCTCGACCCGTTCGAGTACATGTTCGCGGTATCGAAGAAGTTGATCCCCGCCTCCAGCGCGTGCCGGATCAGCGGGCGCGCCTCATCCTCGCCCTTCGACCACACAGGATGCCCACGGTCGGGCTCGCCGTAGGTCATCGCCCCGATCGCGATTGGCGATACGTCCAGGCCGGTGGTGCCGAGCTTGATGTACTGCATGGTGCTCCTCTAAGCTATGTGGAGAGTTCTCCAGATACCGTAGCGGAGAGCTCTCCGCTTAGCAAGGTCAGGAGTCATGGTTCGTTCAGACGCCCGTGAGAACCGGGTCCGCATCGTCGCGGCCGCCCGCGAGGCCTTCGCGGAGGACGGCCTCACCTCGATGAACCAGGTCGCTCAGCGCGCGGGCGTCGGCGCAGGCACGCTGTACCGAAACTTCCCCACCCGGGAGGCACTGGTTCTCGCCGTCTACCACGACGAGGTCGAACGGATCATCGGCACCGTGCCGGGGCTGCTGGCCGAGATGCCACCTCTCGAGGCGCTCCGCGACTGGACGACCGGCCTCGTCGAAGCGATGCGCAGAAAACACGGCCTCGGCGATGCGCTCAGCCCCACCACGCACCAGGCGATCACCGAGCAGACCTACGGGCCAGTCGTCGCCGCAATCACGGAACTACTCGACGCAGGCAAGAAGGACGGCAGCATCCGCGGGGACGCCGACCCCGGCGACTTCCTCCAGCTCACCGGCGCACTCTGGCGCGCTGCATCCGGCCCCGAAGACCGAGCCCCCCACATGCTCGCCCTCATCCTCGACGGGCTCCGTACACATCCGCGGCGGTAAGTCAGCCTGCTGACGTTGCCGACGCACTCACTGGCCGCGGCAGCGACGGTCGAACCGACTGTCCGCCGGCATCGTCCACGACAGCCCTCGTCGGACCGCCACCGGGTTGGCAAGTTCAGTGAAGAAATCCGTCAAACTTCGGTTCGTACCGGCTGCCGCCGGGCAGCGCGTTCGGGCCGGGGATCTCCTCGACCGCACGGGTCAGCTCGACGTCGACCGGCCCGACCAGATCCGGCGGCAGCCGGACCGCGTCGGGTCAGTCCGGCGTACCCGGGGCATCGTCTCGCCTCGCCGCTCGCCAATCGGCCGGCTGACCGAACGGCGGCCACACCACCACGACGACCTGGTCGACGACGTCGTCAGGGTCGAGCAGCGGGCAGAACCGGTGGACTGGCAACGAGCGCATATTCGAAGTGTGCGCTATTCGCCGGCTACGCCTTGAGCGAAGGCTGCGGGGCCAGTCCTCACCGACATCACCGACCGCTGACCCACCCGATCGTCACCCGAGCCCAGCCGGGAGCTCCTACCCTGCTGCCTGTCGGTTGGGCTGCTGGATTTCAGGCGGGGGTGATTGTCGGGCTGAGGAGGAGTAGGCCTTTGGGGAGGGTGTCGGCCCAGGCAGCCAATTCGGGGGTGACTCGGACGGGTTCGGCGGTGGCGAAGGGTTGGCCTTGGGGGTCGGAGTTGCCGGTGCCGAAGACCTCCAAGCGCCACTCCTGGAAATGGGCATGGAGGACGTCGCGGACCTCGTCCAGTTGGGCGCGGGTGAAGCGGCTTCGGACTACGCAGAGCTGATTCGGGAGGCTCGCGGACAGCCTGCGGGTGACCGCTTCGACGTCGGTGGCGGCTACGACGAGGACTTCCTGGTCTTCCGAGGGACGGAAGATCGCCCGATGGACCATCGCCCCGGACGATTCCAGGTCGCGGATGTCCAGGTCCAGATCCGAGACCGCGCTGTGTGGCCAGCCCTCGTACCAGACCACATTCTGTGGCCAGCCCCCGGAAGGTGGCGGGCATGGTGGGTGGGTCCTGTCCGCACGTGGCCGTGGAGGAGGGCCTTCCGGAGTCTGTGTCTCGACCTCGATGCTCTCGTCACCGAGCCGTACCTGCTCACCGGGGACGGGGGCATGCCACCTCCCGACCACCGTGATGTGGCCCGGGACCTGATTCGGGCCGAACTCGGAGGGGACGGCCGCTGCGTCGGCACCGATCAGGCGGATCGACAGATCCGACTTCCAGCCGGACGGTTTGATCGTCAGATCGTGGACGCGTTGCAGGTCGAGCCAGTCGCCGTCCGGGCCGGAGACGAAACGGCCGGAGGTGCGGACTCTGTCGCCCGGCTGGAAAACCAAGTCTCTGGCCGCCATGCATCCATGATGACCAGAAATCACTGAGAAGTTGATCATGTGCCCGAGTCACGCCTCGGATGCCGGTCGCACCTGCCGAAGTGCGCCGTTGACACGGGGGGTGGATCAATGAGTCTGGGTTCGTATGTAGCGTCCGATCGTCATGAGGATGACGCGCGGCAGCCTGGCGAGCTTCGGCAGCTAAAACTCAAGTGCGGGTGACCTTGTACGCCTCGAATACCCGCTCTTTACCCGTGCACGAGATGACGCCGATATCGGTTGTGTTTTCGAAGCCTCCAGTGACGGCTATCTCGTCGCCTGGCCGACCAGCCAGCTGTCCAGTTGCATCAATTAGGGCGGGTGAGCCGTCACGGAGTGCGACAGTCCAGCCTGGAGGCCAGGCCACGTCGATGTCGACGAGGCTGTCGGTGCCGGCACGAGTTCCCATGGGGGTGCGGACTACCAGGCAGTTTGTTGAAGTGTCGATCTCGAGGGTTCCGGCCAACCGGGCCTGTAACGCCACGGTAGGGGCTTTATGTTGGACAGTCAGACCGGGCATCTCAGCATCGTGGCTCTGCTTCGCGTCGCGATCCATCAGACCATCTCCAGACTGTTGCATTAGATGCATCGATGTTGCTGTGGATTTCGTCTGCCCAGGTCAGAAGCCAGCGACGGTCAAACCCGCACTCTCGTTGCACCTCCCTGACCAGCGCAGTTAGCCGATCCGGACCAGCGAGCAATGTTGCATCAAATGCAATTCATCCCGTTCCTGCGGGATATCCGCTGCCCCTTCGCACTTCGCGCAGTGCCACTCGGCCACGACGCCAGGATGCGCCCGACTCGACCCACCGCGCATCGTCGAGGCGGAGTCGTCACGGATCCGTGCGGCACGCTGCAGCGGGACCGCAACGCCGCGGTCACGCCGGGCGCAGGACCGAGGGGGCCGGCGGCTATCGGCGTTGCCGCCGCCTGGTGCGCGATCGCATGGTGGTTGATGTGGATGTCGCCGCGGCCGCGCTCGAGCTCTACGGGTTGCCACCCGAAGACTTCACTGCTGCCCGCAACCAGGTCGCCCAACAAGCCAAAGACGCAGGCGACGCCGGCAGCAGCGCCACGCTGAAAGCGCTGCGCAAGCCGACGCTCGCGGCCTGGCTGGCTAACCTTCTCGTCCGGTCCGACCCCGGCGGTATCGCCGAGCTCACCGAGTTCGGCGAAGAGCTGCGCCAGGCGCACGTGTCCCGCGACGGCCGCAGACTCCGCGAGCTCACGCTGCGGCGGCACGGACTCGTCCAGAAGCTCGTAACAACCGCACGGGCGCAAGCCCGCGTGCAGGGCCACGCCGTCAGCGCATCGACCGAGCAGCGGCTGACCGAGACACTCGACGCCGCGGTCATCGACCCCGGCGCCGCGCAACTGCTCCGGGTCGGGCAACTCGCCAGCGCCCTGCGGCATGTCGGGTTCGGCGTCGTCGACGAGACCGGCGACCCCGCCCAGCTCGCCCCGATGAAACCCCGCGTCGTCCTCACCTCCCCGCCGAAACCGCCGCGCAAGGCCACCGCCCGGCGTACGCCGCAGTCGGCGGCGTCCGCGGCACGCAAGCGCTGCACCGAGCTCCGAACCCGCGCCGAGCAGACCGAACGCGAGTACGCCGAAGCCGAGACCGAACGGGCCCAGTCGGGGTGCCGGTAAGGAACGTGTCACCAGCGGCAAACGAGGTGGGTGTCAGCTCGGTGAGTCGGGTGGAATAACGGATCCGAGTTCGATCGCGAGGCCCTGGATGATCTCGGAGTGGTCCTGGCCGGTAGCTCTGGCCACCACACGATGAGCTGAAGCTCGATCACCTGGTTGAGCCATGCCTGTCGGCTCCTGATCGTGTTCATCGCGGCGAGGCCTTCGGCGAGTGCCTGCTGGTCGTGCTCGCTCAGCGGGCCGCGCAGATTGATGCTGATCTTGCCGGGCTGGTTGACGGCCGCGATCATCGCGACCTTCTCCTCCGGCTCTGGCCAGGGCTCACCGAAGATCGTCATTGCCCGGATCCAGTCGTCGAACAACTGACGCCACTCATGACCATCGTCGGCCTTGCTCGCTCGGGTCATTGCGAGCCTGCACGGTCGGCTGGTAGACCCCGTCCGGGACGGTGGGCTCGGGCGCTGCTGTCTGTTCGCCGTACTCGCGCAGCATCCGCAGCACGGTCGCGGGCGAGGGGTGCTGCCCCTTCTTCTTGCCTGTGGTGATGACGAGGCGCTTGGCGACATCGCGCAGGCTCACTCCCTGCTCACGCAGGTGCGGGGCCATGGACAGCATGTCCTGGTCGGTGACGCTGGCGCCGCCGATGGTCTTGCCGCGCTTGCGGGCCGACTCGTGGCCTTCCAGGGTGCGGTCTCTGATGTACTCGCGTTCCATACCGGATAGGGCGGCCAGCACGGTGAATACCACTCCCGACGGGTCGTGCGAGCCCTGGAGCTCGCCGGCGAGGAACTCCAGGCCGATGTCGTTGGCCTTCAGTTCCTCGGCCAGAGCGGCCAGTTCGATGCCGCGGCCGAGCCGCTTGTGTTCGTGAACAACGAGGGTGACCCGTACGGCGGAGCTGCGGATCTCGCGGGCCAGCTTGACCGCGGCCTCCAGCTCCGGCCTGCGGGTGGCCCGGGTAGAGATCTTTTCGGAGAAGACACGAATGACGCCGGCACCGGAGAGGGCGTCGAGTTGGGAGTCCAGGGATTGGCGCGTGGTCGAGGCGCGGGCGTACCCGATCCGAACATGCCCGACCGGCTCGCCACCGAGCTCGACCGGCCGCGGGAGCTCGCTCCATACAGAGCCCGGCCAGCGTACGGCCGGTGTCGGCACGTTCAGCACCTTGGCCAGCCGCGGCACGAGCCGAAAGCGGGCAGTGTGGTACTGGACCGCGACCTTCCCGTTCGTCGTACGGCAGGGCGAACCGGCCGGTACTGCACAGGTGGACATCGGGCACGCCTGCGCTTCCACGCGCTGGTAGTCCTGGTCATCGCTGCTCACAAGGCCAGAGCGTTTCAAGAGTGCGTTTCACCCGTCCAGCCATATGCAACGACTCGTGAAACGCAGGACGCGGGTGCACCAGCGGCGGCCGCCGAGGTGTTTCATGAGCGACCACCTATGAAACAGCGAACCCGCGCCAGGGAGACCGCGAACCTGCACACCTCGGCTGACACTCGGGGCGCGGGGTTCCATCAGCCGCTACTTGTCACTCGGGCCAGCTTCGGGAGTTCTGGGCCACCTCGGCGCGTCCCGATCCCCTGCGAAGAAGCAGAACAACGGTCACAAGCACCTCTTGACCGGCCCCGCTCCTTCATGGATGACCTGCTGAAACACGACTATGCCGGGTCCTGCCGTGCGACCGAGAGTCGAAGGAGCCGCAAGCGGTGGGGTGGTCGTACACAGGTGGTGCACGTTCGGTATCGCTCATGTCCAGGTGCGCGCTGGTGTGGTGGCCGTCGTAGGCGTACGCCTGCACCGTGGCCGGGGCCGACATCGTCTGTGCCGCCGCGATGGCCGGTCCGATCGTCAGCAGTGCAACGAGGAAGACGGTGAGCTGGACCAGCAGCCGCTTCAACTCCCAATCACCTCACCGGGATCGATCCCGAGCGCAACCAAGTCGCGCGCGATCCGCGAAATGAAGTCACGGCAGCACTGCTCGACCTCAGGCCAGTCGGCAGGGGCACTTGAAGAACCGGCTGCGAAGACCGAGCCGAACTTCCAACCCGACGGTGTGCGTAGAACCGTGACGGATCCAACTTCCTCAAACGACATCGAGTTGAACTCAAAGCCGTCACGGTCAGGGTCGTTTAGCCAACTCAGCAGGCTTCGAGCTAGTTCGACGACAGGGAACGACGGCTCCTCGTACACCAACGATTCTCCGTCTTGAATCCGGAAGTTCGCGTCGATGGAAACCAGGTAATCAGCATGAGTGGTGCCGCGAAGTTCTTCAGTGTGCAGGTAGTCGTAGGTCAGATTCATGGCTGTCACCTCACGTTGACGGGGAAGGCGTTGATGACGCGGCCGTCCCCGGTCACGATCACGCGGATGAACTCTTGACCACGGGTGCCGACGACCCCGCCGCCCGGCACGACAGCACGGAACGTGTCTCCAGTTGATTCGGCAAGAACTGCATCCCGTCGGACTGGAGGCCGCGCGAGATCCATCCTTCGAGGCAGCCGACGCGGATACCGAACCCAGCAAGCCGACCACGGCCACAAGGACGGGGTAGCGACGAAGGCGACCAACGACTCCAGCGATCGGGCGTGGAGGAGCGTAGGCGTCGAACAGCGGGCGCTTGCACGCGGCGCTCGCGCCGGAAACGCGGCCCAACGCGGTGTCACTCCGACCAGCCTGCCAGGTTCAGCGCTTCGGACCGGATCTCCTCTTCGTACGACGTCCGATTGTCGGGATCGTCTTCCCACTCGCTTGCAAGCCCGATGAAGACCCGAAGCCGCGGCTCCGCGGACGGTGCCAGTCGCGCAATGCCCCAGATGCGCCGGGCCGCGTCAATCGGCGCGACGGTGCCGCGAGTCAGCTCGCGGGCCACGTGCTCAGCCGCGACGACTCCGGCGACCTGCTCGGTGAGCGGCACCAGACCGATCTCGTCTGCCAGCGCAGTCACGTGAGCGTCAACGTCTTCACCTCGCGCGTCAGACAACTCGGCCAGGTCAACGATCCCTTTCGTGCTGTCGCCACGAGTCGTCGCCGCGCGAGCCCACGCCACAACTGCGCTCGGTTCGACGAGGTCCAGGTGCCGAAGAGCGCGGATCGTCGCCACTTCTTGCTGGAGGTCGCTCATGGCAACCACTGGAACTTGGTCTTGAAATTGGACATCTGCTAGCCCGCTCCCGTGATGGCGGAGGCTCTCGAGCCGATCGTCGGAAGCCGGTTGAACGGGTGCGTCAGGATCAATCCGGAACTCGCCCTGACCGGCGTCGGTGGCCCAAGCGAGCACTGACCCAGACATGCAGTTCGGATTGAACAGGTCGGGAGGATCGCAGAACGGCACACCCTCCGCGCCAATCCAGGCCACACGACATCCCGCCTGGGTAAGCGTGTCGAGAGTTGCGCGCACGGCCCCTTCAAGACGGGAGGCTTCGGGCCAAATGACTACGGGAATCTCCCAACCGACAACTTCCCACCGGTCGCCGTGAAGTGTGAACTCCTGTGGCTCGGGCTGGGCGATCCAGGCATCGCTGGGGAACGCCGGCATCGCGAGTCCTGGCTCCCTGAGCCCGTACGCGATCAGCCCGGGAACCTCTTCGCCGTCGACGAAAATGGTCAGAGCGTCGCGGGCAAGGGGCCGGCTCATGGGATGCCCCACATCTTCAACTGGTTCGCTGATGGAACGAACGACGACGCGAGCTCTCCTTGGTAGGGGCCTTCCTTGTAGACGAAGAGGGCTACCTGTTGCCCGTCGATGTCGCCCAAGAATCCGCGGACATGAGTGCCTCCCAGCGTATGGTCGAAGGTGGCTGTGGGGTGCTCCAAGATCGGCGTGAACATGCGCTCGATGATGCCTGGACTCGCCTTGCCTGACCAGGCTGGCAGGACACCCGTCTTGGTGAGGTTCTTGGTGCCGTGCTGCAGCCGTCCAGGGGTAAGAGCGGTGCGGCCGAGACCTTCGGCGAAGCCGACTGCGGGGGTTGCGGCGTCGTCGGCTAGTTTGGCTGCGGCTTTGTCGGCGAGGGCGACGGCTGTTCTGTCCGCGAGTCGTGCCCCGGTGGTGCCGGGTCCGCCAATGGGGATGAGGAGTGGGCCGGTCAGGCGGCCGACGTCGTAGCTTGTGCTGCTGGTGTCGGCTACTCCGGTCTGTTCGACCAGGTTGCGATAGATCTGGCTGTCGGTACCGATCCCGGCGGCGTTTCGAACGGTGTTGACCGTCTTGGTGAGGGGCAATTGCTCGCCGGTCTCGAGGATCCCCTGGAACGAGCCGGCGATGAAGTTGTCGATGGCGGTGTTCATCGCGTCGGGCTTGGCGCCCGTCACAGTGACGCCGTTGGGGGTGGACTCGATGTGGCAGGTTGGGCAGAGTGCGAGGTCTGCCTGGATCACGCCGCCGGGGCCGCTGGAATCGGGGGCGCTCATGTGGCCGTCGAGCTCGATGCGGCTGATGGGGTTGCCGCCGCCGAACATGTACCGGTTCGCGTTCCACGGATCCGTGGCCAGGCCGAGGTCGGTCAGGGCGCCGTCGAACATGTCGCGGGTGAGGAACCGGTTCAATCCAGGGTTGTATTCGCGGAATCCCATGTCGTAGGTGCCGGTGGCGCCGTCGTAGCGCTTGCTGTTGAACCGGTAGGGGTTGACGATGTCGGCGTCTTGGCTCCCGATGCCGGTGATGGCGTCGTCGCCGGTGGTGCCGGTCTTGTCGGCCTGGCCGTAGGCGGTGTACCGGTAGGTCGAGGTGGTCTGGCCGGTGGTGGCGTCGGTGAGGGTTTCGACGTCGCCGTGCGGGTTGGTGCCGTAGTACGACTTCTCCGACGTGGTGGTGTTGACCGGGGTGTCGACCAGGGACAGGTTTTCACCGCCTGCACCGTACGAGTAGGACTTGGAGGTCTTCCAGGTACCGCTGGTGTCTTTCTGTTCCTCGGCGGCGACCTGGTCTGCCAGGCCGGTGAAGGTGTAGCGGGTGGTGATGGATTGGGCGGTGCCGACCTTTTCGGACTGGTTGACCATCCGGTCGAACGGGTCGTAGGTCTGGTTGCGGGTGAAGGTCGGGGTGCCGGCGATATCGAACTTTTGCTGCCGGACGAGGCGGTCGTAGCCGTCGTAGGCGTTCTGCTCCACCACCTGCGTGCCGACATCGGTGGTGGTGGAACGCCCGAACGGGTCGTAGCGCTGGTTCAGCGTCGCGCCGCCGGTGACGGTCGTTTTGGTGAGCCGGTTGCGGTCGTAGGTCATCGTCGACACCGTCGCGCCGATGGTCTGCTTCGTCGTGTTGCCGGCCGCGTCGTAGTCGTAGGACTCGTTGTCGCCCTTGTCGACCCCGGTCTTGACCACCGCCGCGAGTTGCCGGCCCGGGGTGTAGGTGTAGGTCGATGCCTGATCCAGATACAGCGACGTACCCGCCTGCAGGACCTTCTCGACGTCTTGGGAGCGATCGCTGTCGGGGTTGTAGCGCAGCGAGTGCGAGGAGACGAGCAGGCCGCCGCTGGTCTTCTCGGTCTGGATCCGGGCCAGGCCGTCCTCGTGATAGGTGAACGTCGCCACGTTCCCGTTCGGTTTCGTGGTCGTGGACCGCCAGCCGCGCGGGTCGTAGGTGTAGGACCAGGTGTCCAACGGACCGGTCGGTGTCGCGCCGGCCTTGACGGTGTCGACCAGGTTGCGAACATCCCACGTGTAGGCCGTGTAGCGCGTCACACCCACGGTGTTCGCGTCGGCGCCCCGTTGGGCGTTGGTGGACAGCACGTTGGAGTCGAGGTCGTAGGTGTAGTCGGTTGTCGCCTTCTCGGCACCGGCCTTGAGTTCCTGGACCTGGGTGGTGCGGGCCAGGCCGTCGGTGGTGACCTTGAAGGTGTCGGCCGCGGCGTTCGGGTTGTTGTCCTTGACCTCGCTCTGCTGGCCGTTGGCGTCGTAGTTGTAGGTGAACGAGCGGGACTCGGCCGGGCTGGTCGAGACCAGCTTGATCGCGTCCGCGACCACCACACCCGCGACCGCCGGCTTCAGGGTGATGGTTTTGGCGACACCGTTCGGGAACGAGTAGTTGCCGAGATTCACCCATGGCGTGGCCGCGGTGCACGCCTTCTGGTCGACCGTCTTCGTCGCCGCGCCGGTGGAGTGGTTGATCGTGTACGTCGCCGCCGTCGTCGCATCAGCGCGCACCGGGCAGGAGGCGTAGACGTCGAACGAACCCGCGACATCGGGCAGCACCCGCCAGTTGAACGTGTCACCCGCTTCCGGTGTACCCACGGCCGCGGCCGCGTGGGTGCGGTAGTTCGCGCCCTGGGTGTTGGTGCCGCCGGTGACCGTGGCCCAGGTCCCGGTTGAGGTGGTTTGCCAGGTGTCGGCGTTGTCGATGATGTCGACCGGCTGCTGCGCGGCGGTGTCGGAACGCGACTGCAAGGCCCCGTCGGGGTAGTAGCCCCAGGCCTGGGTGCGTTTGGCGTCGTCACCGGGCACGGTCAGGGTGCGGTCGGTCTGCTGACCCAACGGGTTGTAGCCGTAGGTCGCGGTGATCTGCCACGGGTCGGTGGAGGTCTTGATGTCGCCGGAGCCGTAGTAGGTGAAGTTCGTCCACTGCGCGGCCGGTGGCGCCGTGGCGGCAAACGTCGGCTCGGACTGGGCCTTGACCTCACCGGTCGGGTAGTACTGGATGAAGGTGCTCGACGGCGTCTTGTACAGCGTGGTCGTGGTGTCGAACGCGGACTTGTTCTGGACCGGCCGGTTGTTCTTGTCATACACCGTCTCGGAGTACCGGCCACTGGGCCGGGTCTGGCGGGTCACGTTGCCGGCCTCGTCGTAGGTCAGCGTCGTGACCCGGTCCTCCTGATGGGCACCGATCGGGGTGTGCGGGACGTGGATCGCGACCGGCTGACCGGCCGCGTCATAGTCGGTCTTCTTCGCGTGCCCGGTCTGGTTGATCTCCGACGTCACCAGACCGTCGGCGTCGTAGACCGTCTTGCTGGTGTAGCCGGCCGCGTCGGTGACAGCGGTCGGCCGGTGGTTCAGGTCGTAGACCGTCTTCGACGTGTAGTCGGTCGCCGGGGACGCGTTCCGCAGCGGGTCGAGCACGGTGGTCCGGTTGCCGACCAGGTCGTACTCGTAGGTGGTCGTGGGCGTCTTGGTGGAGCCGTCCGAATCGAGGAACGGGGTCTCGACCTTCAGCACCTGACCGATCCGGTCATAGCTGTACTTGCTGACGAAGTCGTTCGGGTCCGTGCCTGTCGCGACGCCCTTCGGCGCGGTCTCGGTGACCTTACGGCCCAGCACGTCGTAGGTGTAGGCGACCTGCCGTCCGGTGGTGTTGTTGTCCGGCAACGTCTTGGTCAGCAAGTTGTCGGCGGCATCGAATGTCGACACCGACTCCGCACCGTTCGGCGCGGTCTCCTTGGTGACGTTGTCGTTCAGGTCGTAGTCGGTCTGGGTGGTGCGGGTCACCGCGGGGGTCTGGGTCGCGTCGTAGGGCGTGGTGACCTTGGTCGGCCGGCCGAACGCGTCGTACTCGGCGGTCGTCAACCGCAGCAGCGCGTCCTTGACCTGCACCACGTTCCCGCGGGCGTCATACAGGAACTCGGTCTTGGCCAGCTCGGGATCGGTGATCGACAGCGGATAGCCGCTCGGGTCGTAGTTCGTGTCAGCGCCGTACTGGGTCGCGTTGCCCCGGGCGTCGGTGGCCGTGCCCAGGGTGCCGTTCGGGTTGTAGGTGTAGGTCGGCCCGTAGCCGAGGCCGTTCTTGACGGTCTTGACGTTGCCGTTCGCGTCGTAGGTGAACGTGCTGGTCCGGCCGGCGGTGCTCTTCTTCGACATCAGCACGGTCGGCTTCGCGCCGGTGGTCAGCGTCTGGTAGGTCAGCAGCACACCCGCCAGGCCGTTCTTGACCGCCATCGCGTCCCGCACGATCAGCGGATACCCGGTGTTCGGGTCGTACTCCCAGGTCGACACCGCGTCGTTGGGCTCCTGCAGCCGGATCACGTTGTGGTCGCTGTCCCACCCGAGCAGCGTCGCCTTGGTGCCACCGATTGCGTTCTGGTTCGCGTCCAGGATGCTGGTGGTGCGGCCGTAACCGTCCATCCGGTACGTCGTCACCGATGGCGTGGACCCGTTGACGTCGGTGACCGTGGCGACGATGTCCTGCGCCGCCGAACCGTCGGGGTCGGCGTAGGAGAACGTGGTGTCGTTGCCGCGCCGATCGGTGTAGCTCTTCGGCCACGACGCGTACGTCGAGTTCTCCGTCGACGTGTAGTACTGCACCTTCGTCTCGGCGTTACGCGGGTCCTTGACCGAAATCAGTTTCGTGTTGCCGTTGTTCGAGGTGTCGGAGTAGGCGAACTGGAACGCCTTCACCGCAGCGCCTGGGTCGAAGGTCTGCGTGGCGGCGTTGAACGGGCCACCGTCCTCGAGCTTGGTCAGCTGATGCGAACTGTTGTAATTGAACTTCAACGCCCGTCCGGAGATGTCCCGGATCCACACCAGCCCAGCAGTGTTGTACCCGAGCGTCAGGACCTGCCGGTTACGAGCATCGCTCACGGTCGTCAACCGGCCGGAGGTGTCGTAGACGAACGCCATCGTGTTGCCGTTTCGGTCCACGACCGAGGTCTGCCGTCCGGTGTCTTGGTTGAAGTAGAACCGGGTGCCGTCTGGCCGGGTGAACACCCACTGGTGTGCCGTGTCCGCGGTCAGGTCGCGGGTCAGGTCCAGGCCGACGCCGGGCGGGCGGGTGTAGGTCAGCAGCGACGGGGTCTGGGTGGCGAGTTTGTAGGTGTGGGTCGTGCCGTCGCCGTCGATGAACGTCATCAGGTTGTTGACGCTGTTACCGCTCGGCACCGACAGCGTGCTGCCCAGCCGCGTCAAGGTGGCCGCCTGGACGGAGGACCCGAACCCGGCCCCCGGGTCGGTGCCGTCCATGGAGTTGTAGGCCAGCCGCACGAACGCCGACGGCCCGATCGACGGGTTGGACAGCGCGTCGTAGGACCAGACGGCGTTCCCGCTGTACAGGTTCGTCAGCAACTGCGACCCGCCGCCGGTCTCCTCACCGGTGTAGGACAAGAACTTCTCCAGCCCCAGCTGGTTCGACCCCGGATCCTCCACATACCGGTCCACACACAGGTACCCCGTGGTGACAACCACACAGCCCTGGGACGGGGGCGTGGTGTTCGACGACGGCGGAACGGTCTTGGAGAACCAGTCGCTGCCGGTCCACAGGTCCAGGTAGATGTCATAGGCCAGCCGCTTGGTGCCGTTGTCGGCGTTGATCGGCGTCCGGATCGGCAGATTCAGCCTGACGGCCTCACCCGGCGCCAGCGCCTTGCCCAGCGGCACGAAGTTGCGGTCACCGGACACGGTGATGTCGGTGGTGCTGCCCGGCTCGGTCCAGCGGTACGACAGCTGCAGCCCACTCGGCCAGGTCTGGTTGGTCGTGTTCGTCACCGTGACCGGGGTCGTGATCGTGGTGCCTGGGACGAACCGCTCCGGGATCTGGTCGGCCTGGTAGGTCTCGGCCTGGTTCTTGGCCAGGTGCTCGATCCACAACCGCGGCCGGAACAGGGTGTCGGGCGATTCGCCGTTGGTGATGCTGACCAGCTGCTGACCCGCCGCGGCCGGCGCCTCGTCACGCGTCCGCAGCAACAGGCCGTGGTTGTCGCCCGGGTTGTCGACCCACGCCTGAATCTTGGTCAGCAGGTTCGTGTCGTCGGTGTTCGGCGCGAACGTCAGCCGCTGCGCGTTGCCGTCGGGATGCACCGACCCCAGCCGCGCCGGGTCGTAGTCACCACCCGGAGCCGTCCAGTTGATCGTGGACTGCGCCTGCTTCCAGGTCGCCTGGTCCTCCGTGAAGTCCCTGGTCAGCCCGTAGAGGTCGAAGTCGGCCCGGCCGCTGCCCGAGCCGTAGTTCGAGAACAGTTCCACCCGTGCGTCGGTGACCTTCGTGCCCTGCTTGATCGCCGCCGTGTCGAACTTGAACACCCCGCGCTCGGCGCCGTACGTCGGGTGGTTGTTGCCGACCTGCACCCAGTACCGCGTGTTCGCGGTGGTGCCGTCCGGGCGCTGCAGGTTCACGGTCTGGTACGCCGCAGCCGCACTCAACGTGGTGTCGGAGATGTCGCCGCCGAACGACTGCACGATCCGGCCCTCACGGGGAGTCGTCACCGTCTGCGCGTTCGACGCGGCCCTGCCGTTCGACGCGCCGTCCCCGACCGTCCGGGCCACGACCCAGTAGTTGTACGTCGCCGGATCGGGGCTGCCGGTGTCCGTGAGCGTGGACGGCTTGGCCGTGTCGTCGGTAAACGAGGTCACGTCCGGCGGCACGGTTCCGACCAACTCCAAAGCGCCCGGCGCGGTGGCCGAGAAGTAGTCACCCACCGGTGTGGCGCAGCCGTTCGCCGGGAGAGCGCGGCAGCCCCGGAAGATCTGGTACTCGACCAGGTCGTCATCGTCGGCCGGGGTCGGGTCGTTGTACGTGCTCCACGACAGCTCCGCACCCGAGGCGTTGATCGTCGACGGCGGGTTCAGCGTGACACCAGGCTCGTCGTAGGTGACGACCAGGTTCGGCCGCGCCGCGGTCTCCCCGCCCAGCGTCGCCTCGCTCGCGGTGTAGTACAACCCACCGGCCGGCGCCGTCGCCGGCACCTCGTCGACAGCCTTCAGCATCACCCCGAAATTCGCCGCCGGATTGGCCACCCACGACTGCACATAGCTGCCCAGCGCGTACGAATGCCAGCCGTCACGATCCCCCGGCTGCTTGGTCGCCGTCGAATACTTCGTCCACGACACCGCGTCCGCGACCGGGACCGTGGCCACCCCGGATTGGTCGCGGACGATCTTCACCCGCGCCGGGCTCCCCGGCCGCGCATGAATCGTGCCCAACGAGTACCAAGACCCCGCCGCCGCACCGGTGGTCTGGTCCCACGTCGTGTTCTGCACTAGCGCCTGGCCACCGGCCGTCGCACCAGTCAGCGTCGTCGCCAACTTGCCGCGATACGACGCCTGGAAATAGTGACCCTGAACCAGATAGTCACCATCACTCGGCACCCGCGCATCCCAGGTAAACGCCTCCGGCGTCGTACCGTCCGGCGCATACGAGAACGAGCCATTCACCGCACCGGCGTTGGGATAGTCCTTCCACGAGCCCTCATACGACGCCGACAAGGTGTCCTGATCGTCGACCGTGACCTTGTTGGTGGCATACGTCCCGTTCCACGCCGCGTTCATCGACGCCCACGTCGCCGTCGCCTCCGACCAATCCGAGGTGACCTTCACCGCCGCGAACGGCAGCGTCACGTCCTGACCGAACCCGGCCCCGTAATGCAGGTTCAGATCAGCCGACCGGATCGTCGTCGTGGTCGGGATCATCGACGTGTCGAACTTCAACAGACCGCGCCACGTGTTGTGGCTCGCGTCATCCCCCACCAGCACCGTCGAGTTCGAGCCGTACGTCGCGGCCGGGGCCGCCTCCGAAATCGATGTGTCCTGCGCCGCCGCCGGATCCGGAACCACCACGATCGTCGGGTCGATCACGATCGGGAAGACCCGCTCCCTCGCCGTCAGCCACGCCTGATCCGGCCTCAGAGTCAGCAGAGTCTTGCCGCCCTGCTGGGTGATCGTCTGCGTGATCTTGTCCGAGTAGCCCGGCTGACCCAGCCTGTTGTCCGGCGAGGAGTCGAACATGTTCGGCGCCGGGATCACATACCTCGGACGCGTGTCGTCGTTCTTCTTGAAGAACCCGATCGACCCATCGGCCTGCGCCTTAGCGGTCAGCCCGCTGGTGTGCAGCTCGAAGGTGTACTCACTCGCCGCATCGCCGGCCGCCGTGAGTACGACGGTCTCCTTCACGCCCGTGCGGGACACGTAGTAGCGCACGTCCGCCGTACCGAACACATCAGCGAACGCCACCGACGAATCCTTCACCAGCGGCGTCAACTGCCGCTTCTCACCCGCCGCACCCAGACTGATCGACGCCCCATCCGCCTCGAACGACAGCAGCCGGTCGCTCGACTTGCCGAACCGCGACCGGAACGTGTTCTTCGCGTTCTCGAACGAGTCCTCACCAGCACCCGCGACAACCTTCGTGTCGATGTCCTGCCACTTGCCCTTGGCGTCCCTGTAATGCACCGGCTCCGCCGACAGCACCGTCTGCGTCGTGCCATCCGACATCCGGAAGCTCGACGACGTCGCCGTACGCCGCCGCTCCAACTCCCGCACCCGCGTCGGCTTCCCGGTCGCGGCTGCGGTGGTCGACGCCTTTGCCACGCGTGCGGGCAGTGGTGGCGCCAGCGGGCCCGCAACCGCACGAGGCGCTTGCTGAACAGCAGCCTGCGCAACCTGCTGCGGATGCGCGAGTGCGGTAGCTGGAACTCCGAGGGATGCCGGAAGAGACAGGACCAGGGCAGACGTCAGCAACCTATGGGCGCGGCGCATGGGGCACTCCAGCAGACGAGGGGCGGAAGCACCAGCGCAGCCCCCGCGGCACCGGTGTAGACGACAGACTTTCTATCGTTCGAATTGCCGGCCCGCAACCCCACTGCATGTTGCTGCAGACGACACGCCGCGCCATCGCCACAGGCGTTCACTTGTGTTAAACCCTCTGCGACCGGCCTCGGGCCTGGTCCCGGTGATTGCGTTGTCGCAGGACGATGACGCTTGTTGACGCGCCGGGTGCAGGCAGGCGCTGGCGGATGCTGGCTATTCGGTGTCCTGGCAGACCGCCAGGTAGACGGCCGCAACTGTCTTGTGCGTACCGCGCCAGCGGTAGCGCACTGGTCGCAGACGTCAGGCGTCGGCCCGCAGGCTGAGGCAGCGGTCCATGTTGAGCCGGACTTCGCCATACGGGCCGTTCAGGCCCTCGTTGATCTCCCGCTGCAGATCCCGGTCGCGCAAATACCGGGCGACGAACAAGGTCTTCTGGGCGCGGCCGAGCTCGATCATCGCCTGATAGGTCGGGTGGACCGCGTTGGCCTTGGTGAACCGGCGAAGAATCGCCTCCGTCGAGGCCGTACCCGAGCGGATCGCGATCGCATATTTGATCATTTGGTCGTACTGCTCACCGATGACGTCCCATGGATCGGCCGGGTCAGCGCCGGCCCCAACCACGGGTAGGCGTCCGGCTCGCCAGCAGACGGCCGGTACAGCTTCACCATGTTGATCCGCTTGATCCGCGGCAGCAGGTCGAACCCCAGCAACCGGGTCAGTCCGAAGCCGACCTCGGACTGGCCGTGGGAGTCCACATAGTTGCCTCGACCTCCATCGAGGTGCCGTGCCCCATCGCCCCCTCGATCATCGCCGCGACCTCAGACGCCGAGCAGTTGATCACCTGCGAATGGATCGCCATCGACTTCTTCTCGACGTGCCAGTAGATCAGCACCCCGCGGCCGCCGTAGCGCGAGTGCCACTCGGTGAAGATGTTCTGGTCAAACGCGCCGAAGTGCGTCGAGTCCGACGCGACCGCACGACGACCCGGCACCCCAGACCTGGTGGCGGCGTACGGCGAAGGTGGCGTTGGCGATCTGGGTCGCCATCGCCCGCGCGACCTCGACCGGCAGGTAGCGGCGCCGCACGTAGCGCAGGTCGTCTTCGGAATGGCCGTGCTCGCCGCCGGAGATCGCGCGGATCCCGGTGTTGGTGCCGTCGGCGTACACCGCGAGCAGCAGCCGCTCGGCCAGCACCTCACGCGGCAGCTCCCCGCTTCCGGCGGTGCCGGCGACAGAAATGACACCGTCCAGGCACCCAGTCCGCAGCACCGCCTCCTTCAACATGTCGATCAGCGGCACGGCAGTCGGGTCCAGCGGCTTGCGCAACGCGGTGTAATGCTCGAGGCGGCGGGACTCGAAATCGCGGGGCAGGTCCTCGTCCGGGTTGCGCCACCGGTCCGCGCCGACCACCCAGATCTCCTTGCACCGCAGCCGCTCCCGCAGCGCCTGGAACGTGCACACCTCATACGTCGACCGCACCACCTTGGAGCGGCCCTTCTCGTCGGTACGCCGGACCAGGTCGGTCCAGTCACCCAACACGCCCTTGTGGTCTGGGACATGCTCGCCGGCCGGGTAGAACGTCACCCTGCCGTCCTTGTGCCGGGCCACCAACTCGAGTGCGTCCAGTACCGGCCGGTGAGTCGCGTTGGACGACCGGAACTCCAGCACGTCCAAGAGCTCGATCAGGCCGCGCCGGTAGTGGTTGGTGTAAGAGGCCTTCAACGTGGTCTGCACCGTACGGCGATACACCGGACCCTTCGTCTTGTACTCGTGCACCAGCTCCCGCAGCGTCTGCTCACCACCGTTCACCGCTGGGAAGACGACCGACCGCACCGAGTCGTCCGGCGCGCCGAGTGCTGCCTCGGCGATGGAGAAGAGGATGTTCTCCTTACCGGTCACCTTCTTGAAGGCGTTCACCAGTTCCTGGGTGACGCGCTTGTCCGCTCGGGCGTTGATCCGGTGCACCGTGGAGATCAGCAGATCAACCAAGGTATCGGTGATCTCCCGCTCTCTGGCGTGGAGCATCGCCGCGAGCAGCGTCAACCGCAGGGCATCCGGATGGGCACGCAGATGCGACGGCGACTCCACCGCCGCCCGAGCGCGCCACTCCGCCAGCACCCGGGGCACCCACGTCAGCGAACAGGCCCGGCGGGAGTTCGATCGCACGGACCGCACCCAGCTTCCTGATCTCGGTCAGCATCGACTCCAGGCTCACGTTGCCCGGATCCGACCTCACCAGAGCCAGCACCGACTCGCCGACGTCCTCACCATCATGCTCGGGCTCGGTCACCAGCGAACTGAGTCGTGCGGCAGTCGCCGGAGACAGCCGGCCGGCGACGCGGGACGTCATCGCGACCTCCGCCTGGTGCAACGCCGAACGGACAATCCGGTCGACCCGGGCGGACGTCGGGGGCTCGATCCGCTGGTCACGGCACCTCACCAGCAGCTGATCGCGAACCCGATCCCGCCCACGCTCATCCTCACAGACCTCTACCGCCAACCAAGCCGTCAGCTTCTCCGCATCTCGGACCGAGCGCTCCCGGAACCCCAGAGACTCACGGATCTGCGCCTGGTGGTACCGATTGGTCCGGCCAGCCCACTCGTAAATGCCCAGCTCCGAAGCCGGCACCTTCACCTGGTCAGCGACGTAGCGGACTGCACCAGCGGGCAGCGCGCTGCGGCCGCGGGGAAACTGGCCATGCTGAATGTAGAACTTCAGCAACAAGACGAACCCGAGCCTGGTCGCCCCACGCTTCCCGGCCACCAGGCCCTGCTCGTCGTCCAACAGCGTCCACATCTCGACCAGCTCGTCGAGTTCGATCGACCGATCCACGATCGGCGATCCTCCCGCCCCCACGACTCCAGCACTACCCCTCGCCGTTTGCCGCTGGTGACACGTTCCTTACCGACACGTTCCTTAGTGGTCCGCACCGTAAGTTCGTCGGGGGTTACTTGGGCTGCCAGGCTGTGGGGTCGTTCAGGTAGAGGCCGCAGGCGCAGTCGAGTGCTTC
>NZ_JBEZYF010000098.1:0-28601 GCF_040638415.1 Kribbella sp. NPDC026596
GGGTTGCCCACTGAGAATCTGAGGGGGGCAACCCTCCAGCTCGGGGGTTATCCCCTGAAATGTTCGCGGGGTGGTCAGGTGTCGGGTGGGGCCTGGGCAGGCGAACGACGCATCCGCGGGCTGGGTGGCGAGTGCGGGTCTGTCGGGCGGGCGAGCGAAGCGCCCGTGAGGTGGTGCGGCGACGGGCGGGCCGGGCGTAGGACATTCGCGGGGTGGTCGCCGGATGGCCGCGGGTGGTGGGCGAGGGTGGGCGACTGGCGTGTTCGCGGGGGCCTGGGTGAGGGCGGCTAGGCGGTTGAGCTGTTCGTGGGGTCGTTGGGCCGGGTGGGGTCAGGCGACGCCTGCTAGTTGGCGGGTGGGGGTGGGGAGGGTTTCCAGGAGGGTGAAGAAGTGGGGGGCGGCGTCGGGGAGGGGGAGGAGGCCGGCTTCGTGGGTTTGCCAGCCGAAGAGGAGTTCGCCGTCGATGATGCGCTCTTCGGACGGTACGGCGTACCGGCTGAGGGTGACTCGGGTCGGGCCGGTCTGGGGGTGGTGGTCGCCGCAGCCGCACTCGGCGGGGATGGTGATCGTGGTGAGGGCGTCGGGGGAGTAGCTGCGCAGCCGGAGCGTGGCGCCCTGGGCGGTGAAGCGCACGATTGTTGCGTCAGGCAACTGAACTAGCAGCTCGACCGGTACGGCGTGTGAGCCGGGGAGCAGGCGGAGGCCGCGGGACGCGAGGAGGTCGGCGAAAGCCGGGAGATTCATGGGGAAGATCCTGTGAGTGCTGTGTCGGCGGGCGGGCCATGGAAAGGACAGGGCCTCGTGCGCCGGAGACGGCGCGCGTCAGCGACGACAGCAACAACACAGCATCTGCATGCGGAAGATCATGACAGAGCACACCCATCCTGCCAAACATCGTCCGCCATCTGGGACACCTGTCCATGATCCGTCAACCAACACCGGCCGAGTCGTGGATGGAGGTCGAGAAATCGCCCGGATCGCAACCAAGGTCCACGACTCGGTCGCGGTGATAGCAACCAGAGCACACGACTCGACGGCCGTGGCTGCGGGTTGTGATGGGTGGCCGGGCGAGGGAAGTCGAGGCTAGCGCGGGGGCCGGAACCCGTGGCCCGACAGGCTCGGGTGGCAGTTGGTGGTGTCCGGGTCGCCAACACCCGCGGGCGGACAGGGGTGGTTAGTCGGCTTTTTTGCCGAACATGATTTCGTCCCAGCTGGGGACGCTGGCTCGCTTGGAGTTTCGGCGGGCTGGCTTCTTCTTGGGCTCGGCTGGGGTTTCTTCGGTGGCCGCGGGCTCGGAGGTGACCTCGGCTGCGGGGGCCGCGGGCGTCTCTGGCTGGGTTGATGGCTGCTCAGGGGTCTCGCGCTCAGGTTGCTGGGACCGGGCGGACACGTCGCGCTCGGACTGCTGGCGAGTGTCGGAGCTGCGGGGCTCGGTGGCGCGGGACTCTGGGGCGTGGCGGGGTGGGGTTGGGGTTCGGTCGGGGGTGGGGCGGCGGTCGGTGACGGGGGGTTCGGCGGCGCGTTGTTCCTGTGGGGCGAATTCGGCCGGCGGTTGGGTGGGGCGCTCTACTGCGCGGACGGCGGGGCGTAGGGCCGGGGGCTGCTCGATCGGTACGTCGATCAGGGTTGGCTCGTCGTCCGGGTTGGGAACCGAATGGACTCGGCGCGGGCCGCTCTCGCGGGCAGCCGGAGGCTCGATGTCACGGCCGAAGCCTGGGCGGGCGGTGTCCTGGCCGGTCTCGGGGGAGACGTCACGACCGAAGGTGGGTCGGCCGGTGTCGCGGGACGTGTCGTGGCCGGAGCGGGAGGCTGGGTGGTTTCGGCGGGGGAGGCTGATGGTGTCTTCGAAGCCGGCTTCGTAGCTGTCGGCGCCGTGGTCGGGGGCGATGGTGGGGTCGATGTCGGCGACCGCGGTGAGGCGGCGTTCGCCGGGCTGGTGCGTGGGCTGGACGGATGGCGGCATGACCTGGGCCTGCTCGCCGACCAGCCAGCGGGCCTCGTCGTCGTCGGGGACTGCGTAGCGACCGGGAGCGTCGTACGCGAACATGGCGATCTTCTCGTCCTTCTGCTCCGCCTCGTCATCGGTCTCGACGAAGTAGGAGATGCGGACCGCCCAGCGACCGTCTTCGCGTCGCCACGCGTCCCACTCGGCCGAGGCGGGATCGACCTGGCGGGTCCGCAGCCGGTCGGTCACCCACGCGCCGAGGTTGCGGGTCGGGGCATCGCCACCACCACGACGACGAACGGAAGCGCGCTGCGCGAGGCTGGCGATGTGATCGCGCTCGGCGAGGACCGGGCCGGCGAACGCCATCACGCGTTCCATCGGCATCTGGGCGACGGCTGCGACCGCCTCGGGACTTTCGCCGGCGCGGATACGAGCCTGGATGTCTCGTGGGCGCAGGGCGCTCTCCATTTGAATCTCCAGCTGGCCGAGTCGGGCACGGTCGCCGCGGAGGGCCGCACGCAACCGGTCGTCGACCGGGATGGCGAACTCCTCACCCGTCTCTGCCAGCGCCAGGATGAGTTGCTTGCCATCCTGGCTCAGACCGACGAGCCTCGCCTCGCGCATTGCCTTTGTTCTCCTGTGCGGTTCTCGACAGTCTCTCCCGTGACGTGCTGCCTGACCAAGACCGGCGCGCCGTGCCGCCCGGTCATTGTGGAGGTTACGTCACGAAATCACATTTTGCCTGGTCATCAGGGTCCTCCTGATCACACCAGTCACAGTAGTCACAACACGGTGTGACCGCGACTCAGTTGGTCATCCGGCGTACGCCGAACGCACCGCAAGTGCGCGCTTCAGGTCGTCAACGCCGTCGCCGACCGACCGCCGGATTCCGGCCGCGACCGATTCGTCCACGACCAGGTCGGCGGCTCGGTCGACGACCCGCTGCTCGACGGCATAGCGAGGGAACGCGAGCTTCGCGCTGGATGCGACGACCCAGCCCGACCGCAGTTTCTCGGTGCCCGCGATCTCGGCGAAGTACCGGTCGACGTACGGCGCTGTGAGTTCGACCTGACTGGGATGCCAGAAGCCCTCGCACGCTGCGTACAGCTCGTAGTTCGCGAGCTCGGCGTCCGTCGTGATCTGCGTCCACGCCCGCTCCTTGGCCTCGGCGGTCGGCAGCGCGGCCCGGCACCGGGTCGCGTGCACGATGCCCTCGGACGAGGAGTCCCGCTCGAGCTCGGCATCGATGTCGGCGTCACCAATAGCGCCGAGCCGGGCGAGCTGCAACAGCATGGTCCAGCGCAGGTCCGCGTCCATCGCGAGACCCTCGGGTACGCCGTCACCCGCAAGCCAACCCTTGAGTACGTCGACGTCGTCGCTGAACCGCGCCAGACCGCGAGCCACCGCGAGCTGCACACTCGACCCGGCCGGGACAGTCTCGAGCCGGGAGGCCAGGGCATCGGCCAACTGTCCGCGGTACGGCTCGTAGGGCAGGTAGACACCGAGCAGGTGCGTGGTGGCCCAGCCGACCATCGTGGCGACCGCGATGTCGCTGGTCTCGGTCGGCAGCACTCCGAGCAGGACGTCGAACCCGAGCTTCGGATCGAGCTCGGTATCGGCGATCGCGTCCCGCAGGCTGTTCAGTACGACGGCCCGCGTCACGCCGTCCTCGATCTTCGGCAGCACCGACGGCAGGTTGGCCAGGCTGTCCGCGTCGAGCCGGATCTTGGCCCAGCTGTCGTCACCCGCGTCCGGGATCACCACGGCCACCGACGGGTCGAGTGGGACGTCCACCTCGCCCGCATCCAGCAGTACGTCGACCGTCGTACCGCGGCCGTCCACGTCGTAGCCGCCGACGGTCAGCTTGTGCGGGCGAGCAGCCGGGTAGGCGACCGGCGCGACGCGACGCAGCTTGATGCCAGTCTCGGTGCGGACTGCGCTGATCGTGTCGAGGCCGGGCGTACGCAGCCAGTTGGCGGCCCAGTCGTCCAGGCCGACCGCGCCGGCCTCGGTCCACTTGGCCAGCAGGTCGCCGAAGGTGGCGTTGCCGAACTCGTGCGCGGCGATGTGCGCGTTGACGCCGGCCAGGAACACGTCGTCACCGAGGTAGGCGGCGAGCTGCTTGAGGACTGCCGCACCCTTCGCGTACGAGATGCCGTCGAAGTCGTCCAGCGACGCGAGCGCGTCCTTCACCGCGTCGGCGGCGACCGGGTGGGTCGACGAGCGCTGGTCGGCCTGCATGCCCCACCACTTACGGATGTAGGCGAAGTCGATCCAGTTGTCGGTGTACTGCGTCGCGTCCGTCGACACCCGGTGGGCCATGTACTCGGCGAACGACTCGTTCAGCCAGAGGTCGTTCCACCACTTCATCGTCACGGTGTCGCCGAACCACTGGTGCGCCATCTCATGGACGATGGTCCGGGCCCGGGAGCTGCGCTCGCCGTCGGTCACAGCCGACCGGAATACCATCGAGTCGCGGAAGGTCACGCAGCCCGGGTTCTCCATCGCGCCGGCGTTGAACTCCGGTACGAACGCCTGGTGGTACTCGCCGAACGGGTACCGGTACCCGAACATCCGGTGGTACTCGTCGAAGGACTGCTTGGTGACCGTGAAGATGTCCTCCGCCTCCCGGTCCAGCGCGTCCTTGAGGGACTGCCGCGACACCACGCTGAGCGGGATGCCGTCGTGGGAATCGGTGAGCTGGTGGTACGGCCCGGCCACCACGGTCACGAAGTACGTCGACAGCGGCTGCGTCTCGGCCAGCTCCCACCGACCGGGCGAGACCTGCGTCGCGGCGCCGTTGCCGAGCACCAGCCACTCGGGCGGCGCGGTGATCTTCATCCGGTACGGCGCCTTGAGGTCGGGCTGATCGAAGCACGCGAAGATCCGGGGCGCGGCGTCGAGGAACGACATCGCGTAGGTGTAGACGAGACCGTCGGCCGCGTCGACCGCACGGTGCAGTCCCTCACCGTCGTTCGAGTACAGCATCGACGCGACCACGACCAGCTCGTTCTCCGGCTGCAGGCCGGTCAGCTCGAGCCGCCCGTCGTTCAGACCGGCCATGTCGACCGCTGTCCCGTTCAGCGTGACCGAGGTCAGCTCATCGGGTTTCACGTCCAGCCAGGTGGCCGGACCCGACGCGGCGAAGGTGATCCTCGTGGTGGATCCGAAGGTTCGTTCGCCCTGGGTGAGGTCGAGGTCGACGTCGTACGAGTGGACGGAGAGCGCGGCGGCCCGGGTACGGGCGCCGTCGACGGTGAGACTCGGCATGTCGGCAACTCTATGCGGTGTTTAGGGTGAGCACATGAGTGAGATGGAGTACCGGCAGCTGGGCGACTCGGGTCTGACCGTGAGCGTGGTCGGACTGGGCTGTAACAACTTCGGGCGGCGGCTGGATGCGGCCCGGACGGACGCGGTGGTGAACGCCGCGGTCGACGCGGGAATCACCCTGTTCGACACCGCGGACGTCTACCACGGCGAGCACGGATTCAGCGAGGAGCTCCTCGGCAAGGCCCTCAGCGGCCGCCGCGACGAGGTGGTGATCGCGACCAAGTTCGGCGGCGACATGCACGGGGCGAACGGGCCGGACTGGGGTGTCCGGGGCTCCCGCCGGTACATCCGCAAGGCGGTCGAAGCGAGCCTGCAGCGGCTCGGCACCGACTGGATCGACCTTTACCAGCTGCACGTCCCGGACCTGGTCACGCCGATCGAGGAGACCCTCGCGGCCCTGACCGAACTCGTTGCCGAGGGCAAGGTCCGGTACATCGGCAGCTCGCAGTTCGCGGCCTGGCAGGTGGTCGACGCCGACTGGACCGCCCGGTCCAACGGGCTGGAGCACTTCATCAGCGCCCAGAACCGGTACTCGCTGCTCGAGCGTGAGGTCGAGGACGAGCTGGCGCCCGCGTGCGAGCACCTCGGCCTGGGCATCCTGCCGTTCTTCCCGCTCTCCTCGGGACTGCTCACCGGCAAGTACAAGCGTGGCGCGGACGCCCCCGACGGCAGCCGGCTGTCGACGCAGCCGGACCGGCTGGCCCGCGCCGACTTCGACAAGATCGAGGCCCTCGAGACGTTCGCGTCCGAGCGGGACCTGACCCTGATCGACGTCGCGATCGGCGGCCTGGCCGCGCAACCCGCGGTCGCCTCGGTGATCGCCGGGGCCACCACACCCGAGCAGATCGCACAGAACGTCGCGGCCGGCACCTGGGACCCGACCGCAGCAGATTTGGCAGCCCTGGACGAGCTCACGTGACTGTACTGAATGCCGCGCCTCCGGCGCGGGCGTCATGACACTGATTCTTCTGCCGCCGTCCGAAAGCAAGACCGGACGGTCGCGCGGGCGCGCCGTCGACCATTCGACGCTGTCGTTTCCGGAGCTCAATCCCGTCCGCGAGCAGGTCCTCGAGACACTGGCGAAGGTCTCGTCGACGTCCGACGCGTACGACGTCCTGGGCGTCGGTGCCTCCCTCCAAGGTGAGGTCGACCGGAACACCCGCTGGCGCACCGAGCCGGCCGTGCCGGTGTCGGAGCTGTACTCGGGCGTGCTGTACGACGCTCTCGGCTACGCGACCTTGTCAGCGGGGAGCAAGCGCCGCGCGGGAAACCGCCTGCTCGTGGTGTCGGCGGCGTGGGGTGCGTTGCGGATGGCCGACCGCGTCCCGCCGTACCGGCTGTCCATGGGTACGACGCTGCCCGGGCTCGGCCCGCTCGCATCGGTCTGGCGTGACCCGCTGGCCGCCGCACTCGCGGACGCGGACGGAGTCATCGTCGACTGCCGGTCGTCGACGTACGTCGCCGCCTGGCGACCGACCGGAGACCAAGCGGCCAAGTGGGTGTCGGTGAACGTCGTCCGCGAACGCGACGGTGTCCGCTCGGTGGTGTCGCACAACGCGAAGCACACCCGCGGCCTGGTCGCCCGGCACCTGCTCGAGTCCGGCAAGGATCCCGGTACGGCGAAGGCGCTGCACAAGCTGGCGGGTGAGCGCTGGAACGCCGAGCTCGATCGCGCGGCGAACGGCTGGACGCTGACTGTCGTCGAACACGACTGACGTTCACGCGACTGTAACTGGTGAGTGGTTTCCTGCAGCGCGTGAGCGGGGAAGGCTGGGGGCAGCAAGTCAGGGGGGATCCGCCCTACCCTCGGAGGCTGACTCATGCGACTGCCCAATACCTTCCCCGCCTCACCGCCCCGGTCGATCACTGCTGCCATCACAACCCTCGCCGCGACGGCGGCCTTGACCCTCAGTGCCGGCCCAGCCCTGGCCTACCCGCCGACGCCACCGTCGGCCAGTACGGCGGCCACCGAGCTCGCGAGTCTGACCGTCAAAGCGGAAGGCTCGACGAGCGGCTACAGCCGGGACCTGTTCCCGCACTGGATCAACCAGTCCGGCACCTGCGACACCCGCGAACAGGTACTGAAACGCGACGGCACCGGCGTCACCGTCAACAGCAGCTGTCAGCCGACGGCCGGTCGCTGGTACAGCGTGTACGACGCCACCTGGATCGAGCAGTCCTCCGGAGTCGACATCGACCACATCGTGCCGTTGGCCGAGGCGTGGAAGTCCGGTGCGAACGCCTGGACCACTGCGCGCCGCCAGGAGTTCGCGAACAATCTGACCATCGCCCAGCTGATCGCGGTGTCGGCGTCGAGCAATCGCTCGAAGGGTGATTCGGACCCTGCGTCCTGGAAGCCGACGAACACATCTGTGCACTGCATCTATGCGCGCGAGTGGATCTGGGTGAAGTACACGTACGGCCTGTCGCTGCAATCGGCGGAGAAGACCGCGCTCCAGCAGATGCTCGGCACCTGCTGAAACAGGAGCTCAGTCCTCGAGGAGCTGGCGGCGCTGGGCGTGGATGCCGGCCTGGAACCGCGTCCGCGCCCCCAGCGACTCCATCAGCTCGGCGACCCGGCGTCCGACCGTGCGACTGCTCAACGCAAGCTGTCGCGCGATCGCGTCGTCCTTGAACCCCGCGGCGAGCAGCGTCATCAGCCGGGCGTCGGTCGGATCAGCCTTGACCGACGGCACGACCGGCACCGCCTGGTCCCACAGCAGCGTGAACATCTCGATGAGCGCGTCCAGCAGCGCACAGGGATGGACGACGAGCGCACTGTCGACCAGCTGGTCCACCGACAGCGGGAGCAACGCGATCCGGCGGTCGAACACGGCCAGCTTCATCGGCAGCTGCGGATGCACCCGCGACGTCTCGCCGGCATCCGCCGCGCTGTACGCCTCGTCCACACCGCCCGGAACGCCGAGGGAGTCCGGCGAGTAGATGCCCTGGACAACCACCCCGTCGTTGAGCAGCCCGCGGACCCGAGGGTCGGACTCGCCGGGCCTCGAGGCGTACGGCGGCCGGTCCAGCACCATCAAGTGCTCACGAGTCGCGGTCAGCAACTGCGCGAACCGGGCCGCGATCGCGTCCTGACCGACGATTACCTCGACCAGGTTCTCGGGCCGGTGCTGCTCCTGGGCGCGCAGTTCCGTCTCTAGCACCCGGGCCTCCGCACGGACCCGGTCGAGCTCGGCCCGTCGTACGGCGACCAGTGCGTCGACGGCCACGTCCGGACGGGTCGGCAACAGCCGGACCGGGTGGTCGGACGTGGTGGTGAGCAGACCGAGCTCCTCCAGCCGGCCGACCGACGCGACGACCTCCCGCTCGTCACGATCGAGCAGCTTGGCGAGCTCGGGGAGAGCGCATCCGGGCGCGGTCAGCAGGGCTCGGTACGCCTCTTCATCGGGTCGCTCCACCCCGACCGACTCCAGCATCCAACCCTCCCGCAGCCCGGATCCTGGACAGGCTATCTCGTCTCCTGGATGCAGCTGGAATCCTTTTCCCAACTGTGGCGACTTCGCGCCATGTCCGGGATATGTCAGGCCGTTGTCAGGTGCGAATGCCCCCGGAGTGGGGTAAGCCTGTCTCTGCCGGGCGCGCGCGGACCGGACAGGGGACGCCCGGTCAAGCCTCAACGCGCGCGCCCGCCCCTCCTGAACAGGAGCGTCTGTCTCTCTGAGATGGCAGCATGTCAGGTACGTGACGCGCTGATTCCAGGGAGGCACGATGAGTGAGAGTACCGCGACACCGGAGACCGGTGAGCGTCCTGAACTCAAACGGGTCATGGGCCCGGGTCTGCTGCTGCTCTTCGTGGTCGGCGACATTCTGGGCACCGGCGTCTACGCACTGACCGGCAAGGTGGCCGGTGAGGTCGGCGGCGCGGTCTGGCTGCCGTTCCTGTGCGCGTTCGTGGTGGCGCTGCTCACCGCGACCAGTTATCTCGAGCTCGTCACGAAGTACCCGAAGGCCGGCGGTGCCGCGGTCTACACGCACAAGGCGTTCGGGATCCACTTCCTGACCTTCCTGCTCACCTTCGCGGTGATGTGCTCCGGTCTGACCTCGGCCTCGAGCGCGTCGAAGGCGTTCGCGGCGAACTTCTTCACCGCCGCCGACATCGACCCCGAGCGCGGGTCGCTGCTGATGATCACCGCCCTCGGCTTCATGACCCTGATCGCGCTGGTCAACCTGCGCGGCGTCGGCGAGAGCGTGAAGGCGAACGTCGTCCTCACCTGTGTCGAGCTGAGCGGTCTGCTGATCGTGATCGGCATCGGCGCCTGGGCGCTGCTCGGTGGCGACGGCGACACCTCGCGGCTGACCGACTTCAACGTCCCGACCGGTGAGTCGCCGTTCGGTTCGATCACCGCGGCGACCGCGCTGGCGTTCTTCGCGATGGTCGGCTTCGAGGACTCGGTGAACATGGCCGAGGAGACCAAGGACCCGGTCAAGATCTTCCCGAAGATCATGCTGATCGGCCTGTGCGCCACCGGTGTCATCTACGTACTGGTCGCGATCTCCGCGGTCGCGCTGGTCTCGCCGGACGAGCTCAACAAGGGCGCGACGCCGCTGCTGAAGGTCGTCCAGGCTGGTGCGCCGGGCTTCCCGCTCGAAGTGTTCGCCTGGATCACGATGTTCGCGGTCGCCAACTCGGCGCTGATCAACATGCTGATGGCCAGCCGCCTGCTCTACGGCATGTCGCACGAGCGGGTGCTGCCCGGTCCGCTCGGGCGGGTGCTGCGCACGCGGCGGACGCCGTACATCGCGATCCTGTTCACCACGCTGCTCGCGTTCTTCCTGATCGGGTACGCCGATCTGGCGGCGCTCGGTGGGACGACGGCGTTCCTGCTGTTGTGTGTGTTCGCGATCGTGAACGTCGCGGTGCTGGTGCTGCGCCGGGACCGGGTGGAGCACAAGCACTTCAACGCGCCGACCGCGCTGCCGGTGATCGGTGCCGTGCTGTGCGTCTACCTGGCCAGCCCGCTGTCCGGACGCGACTCGGCCGACTACAAGATCGCCGGCTGGCTGATGGTTGTCGGTGTCGTGCTGTGGGCGATCACCTGGCTGCTGAACAAGTACGTCTTCAAGCGGCACGCCGACTTCGACCCGAGCCACCTCGACCCGAGTGGTCCGGTGAACTGACCGGCACGAACGCCGCGACGAGGACCGTCGCGAGGGCCGCGAGCCCGGTGGCGACCGCGATCCAGCCCGACGGCCTCCGGTGACGATGCTCATCGCGCGAGCGCGACTGTCGGCCGGCACCAGCCCCACGACCGTGACCGCCGCGACCGACCAGAAGCCGGCGTACACGAAGGCGCCGACGACCCGGGTGACAAGGAGGAGGGAGTAGTTCGGCGTGAGCGCACCCGCGATGTGGGTCAGCGCGAAGATGCCGAGGAAGAGCAGCAACGACGTACGCCGGGACCAGTTGAGCGTCACCACGGCCAGCACCGGCGCACCGACGAGCATGCCGACGGCGAACGCGGAGATCAGCAGGCCCGCCGCGGGAATCGAGACCCCGAGATCGGTTGACAGCTAAGGCAGCAGACCGGCCAGCATCAGCTCGGACGTCCCCTGCGCGAAGATGCTCAAGCCCAGCACATAGACAGCGATCGGCATCGCGTTCCCCCAGCTCACCTCGACAGCCACGCGGAGTATCCCAGAGATCACTGTGTGCTGTCGCCGCGCCAGTCACAGGCTGAGATTTGAGCGGATACGGCATCGTTGGGGTATGAGCTCGCAGATACCCGCGAAGCGCACCGGGCGGACGGTCGACACCGCTCGGATCGGGGGTGGGATCAAGCTGCTGGTCGCGCTGGTCGGCTTGATGTGGCTCAGTGAGGTCATCGACACCGCGCTGAACGGGCGCCTCGATCAGTACGGGATCATCGCCCGCGATCCCCAGGGGCTGATCGGCGTGATCACCGCGCCGTTCCTGCACCTCGGCTTCGGTCACCTGATCTCGAACACGCTGCCGTTGGTCACCCTCGGCGCACTGATCGCGGTCAGCGGCGCGACCCGGTTGTTCGCGGTGACCGCGATCGTCACGGTGGTCGGCGGGTTCGGGACCTGGCTGATCTCGCCGCCGAACACGATCACGATCGGTGCCAGCGGCCTGGTCTTCGGGTACGCCGCCTACCTGATCGCGCGCGGCCTGTTCAACCGCCGGCTCGGCCAGGTCCTGGTCGGCATCGTGGTGATCATGGTCTGGGGGAGCGCGCTGTTCGGCGGTCTGCTACCGCAAGACGGGATCTCCTGGCAGGGCCACCTGTTCGGCGGGATCGCCGGCATCCTGGCTGCCTGGATCCTCACCGACGACAAGCCGAAACGCGGCTCGATCAGGTAAGCGTCGTGGGGTCCGTGTTCGCTCCGCACACGACCACGACCACCCGCTCCCCGGCGGCCGGCCGGTAGACGCCGGCGGTCAGCGCGGCGTACGCGACGGCCGCGCCATGCTCGACGGCCAGGTGATATTCGCGCCACAGCTCATTGCGAGCAGCAACGATCGCTTCCTCGTCAACCAGCAGTGACCGTACGTCGTGCGCCAGAGCCGCCGCGAACGCCAGGTCCCCCAGTCGTCGCGCACCGAGTGAATCGGCCGCGACCCCGCCGACCGGACCGTCAACCGGCTCGCCGGCCTCCAGAGCGCGGTGGAACGTCTGTGCCAGCGCCGGCTCGACACCGATGACCTGGGCGTTGTCACCGATCGCCGTCGCGATACCCGCGATCAGCCCGCCGCCACCCACCGCGACCAGGACCGTGTCGAACATCCCGGCCTGTTCCAGCAGCTCCAGTCCGAGGGTGCCCTGGCCGGCGACGACCTCAGGCTGGTCGTAGGCGTGCAGCAGCAGCGCGCCCGACGCGTCCCGCGCCTCGACGGCTGCCTGGTAGGCCTCGGCGTACTCGTTGCCGACCTGGACCACCTCGGCCTCGAGCGTGCGCAGCTTGGCGACCTTCGGGGCGGGTGCGTTCACCGGTACGAAGATCCGCGCGGGTACGCCGAGCTCGCGGGCCGCATAGGCCGCCGCGAGTCCCGCGTTGCCGCCGGACGCCGCGACCACGCCCTGCCCGGTGAGTTCACCGCGTTCCTTGGCGGTGAGCAGCCGGTTGAACGCGCCGCGTGGCTTGAAGGATCCGGTGTGCTGCAGCAGTTCCAGCTTGAACGTGAGCCCGGGGGCCACCTGAATCACCGGAGTACGCCGTACCCGGCCGGCGATCCGCTCCGCCGCTGCCCGCACCTCGTCGAGACTTACCGTCATGCCTCAACCCTGCCACGATGGGAGGCAGCCGACTGACCTGGAGGCCTGGGACATGGGTGCGTACGACGAGAGCTACCGGCGGAGTCTCGCGGATGTGGAAGGGTTCTGGCTCGAGGCCGCGGAGGCGGTCTCCTGGATCCGGCCACCGAAGCGGGCCCTCGACGACTCGGGCGCACCGCTCTACCGCTGGTTCCCGGATGCCTCGCTGAACACGTCGTACAACGCTCTCGACCGGCACATCGAGGCGGGCCACGGGGATCGGACCGCGCTGATCTACGACTCGCCCGTCACCGGCACGGGTCGCAGCTACACGTACTCGGAGCTCCGAGACGAGGTCGCCCGGTTCGCCGGCGGGCTTGCGTCGCTCGGGGTCGGCAAGGGCGACCGCATCATCGTCTACATGCCGATGGTCCCCGAAGCCGTGGTCGCGATGCTGGCGTGCGCGCGGCTCGGCGCGATCCACTCGGTCGTGTTCGGCGGGTTCGCGGCGAAGGAGCTCGCCGCCCGGATCGACGACGCGACCCCGCGCGTGATCGTGGCGGCCTCCTGCGGCATCGAGCCCGCTCGCGTGGTCGAGTACAAGCCGATCCTCGACGCCGCCCTCGAGATCTCGCAGCACCAGCCCGATCACACGATCGTCCTGCAGCGCGAGGCCGCCGTCGCCAAGCTCGGCGACACCGATCTCGACTGGACCGCGGTCACCGCCGGAGCGGAACTGGTTGGTCCGGTGGAGGTCGCGGCGACCGATCCGCTCTACATCCTCTACACCTCGGGTACGACGGGGAAGCCGAAGGGCGTGGTCCGCGACAACGGCGGCCACGCGGTCGCGCTGTCCTGGTCGATGCGAGGGGTCTACGACATCGGCCCGGGCGACGTGTGGTGGACCGCCTCCGATGTCGGCTGGGTCGTCGGACACTCCTACATCGTCTACGGGCCGCTCCTGGTCGGCGCGACCACTGTGCTTTATGAGGGCAAGCCTGTAGGTACGCCGGATGCGGGGGCGTTCTGGCGGGTGATCTCGGAACACGGCGTGAAGGCGCTGTTCACCGCGCCGACCGCGATCCGCGCGATCAAGAAGCTCGACCCGTCCGCCGCCGAGATGGCGAAGTACCCGCTCGACTCGTTCCGCACGCTGTTCCTCGCGGGGGAGCGCCTCGATCCCGAGACATATCACTGGTCCCATGAACATCTCGGCGTACCGGTCGTGGACCACTGGTGGCAGACGGAGACCGGCTGGTCGATCGCCGCCAACCCGCGCGGGCTCGAACCGCTGCCGACCAAGCCTGGATCGGCGACGGTCCCGATGCCGGGCTGGAACGTGCAGATCCTCGACTCCCAGGGGAAGCAGCTCCGGCCGCACGAGGAGGGCGCGATCGCGGTCAAGCTGCCGCTTCCGCCGGGTGCGTTGCCGACGCTCTGGGGTGACGATCAGCGCTACATCGACAACTACCTCAGCCAGTACGACGGCTACTACCTGACCGGTGACTCCGGCTACCGCGACGACGAGGGCTACCTGTTCGTGATGGGCCGCACCGACGACGTGATCAACGTGGCCGGCCACCGGTTGTCCACCGGCAGCATGGAAGCGGTACTCGCGGCGCACCCGGCGGTGGCGGAGTGCGCGGTCATCGGCGTCCGCGACGCGTTGAAGGGACAGTTGCCGCGCGGTCTCGTCGTACTCAAGGCCGGCGTCGACATCCCCGAGGAGGTGCTGCGGGAGGAGTTGGTGGCCGCGGTACGGCGGGACATCGGGCCGCTGGCGGCGTTCCGGGACGTGTCCGTGGTGGACGGGCTGCCAAAGACCCGCTCGGGCAAGATCCTGCGCAAGACGATGCGCGGGATCGCCGACGGCCGCGACGAACCGGTCCCGTCGACCATCGAGGACCCCGCCGTACTGGATGCCCTACGCCCGGTCCTGCGCAGCCAGGAAGTCGAGGACCAGCGGCCCGGCGACTGACCGGAACTCGTGGAAGTACGCGTGCCGGGCTGTGTCGATGAGCTCGGCTCGCGCGTGCGGAATGCGGTCGGCGAGGAGCTGCGCGTTGGCGACCGGGCTGAAGATGTCGTCGGTCCCGTGCAGGATGAGCGTCGGTGCGATGATGCTGGGCAGACCCTCCCACGCGTCGTGCTTGTTGCTCGCGACCAAGTGCCGTGCCTTCGCGTACGACGGCATGCTCTTGTCGCCGAGGACCGGGTACGGGCCGGGGTTCGCGGCCAGCCAGGCCGGGGTGTACATCAGGTCGAGCAGGACGGCGCCGGTGCGGGCCGGGTCGGCGAGAGCACGCCGGATCTCCTTGCTGCGTTCGTACCCGTGCGCCGCGCCAGGTGACGTACAGCCGAGAACGAGCGCCCTGACGCGGCTGGGAGCGTTGATCGCGACCCACTGCGCGACACGGCCGCCCATCGAGGTGCCATACACGTGAGCCCGGTCCAGCCCCAGGTGATCGAGCACCGCGACGACGTCGTCGGCGAAACCGGGCGTGCTGTAGACCTCGTCCGGCTTGTCACTGTCCCCGGTCCCGCGCCAGTCCAGCGTGATCGTCCGGTACGCCGCCTCGAAGTCGGCGCGGATCGGGTCCCACCAGTGGTGATTGTTGGACTGCCCGGCCAGCAGAACCAGCGGTTGCCCCTCGCCACGAACCTGATAGGCGATCCGGGTCCCGTCGGCAGCCGTAGCGTGTGGCACGGGAGCAGTCTGCCTGATTCCTTCGAGGGTTAGGCTCGGGGTATGCGAGTCGTGATTGCGGGTGGACACGGACAAATCGCTGTGCGGTTGACCAAACTGCTGAGTGGTGACGGTCACGAAGTGGTCGGGCTCGTTCGGAACCCTGATCACGAGGCTGATCTGGCCGCGGCCGGCGGGCGGGCCGCCGTACTGGATCTCGAGCAGGCCGATGTCGCGGCGGTGGCCGGCGTACTTTCCGGTGCGGATGTCGCGATCTTCGCCGCCGGCGCGGGACCGGGCAGCGGGAAGGCACGCAAGGACACGGTCGATCGGGCCGCCGCCGCGCTGTTCGCCGATGCGGCCGAGCAGGCCGGCGTACGGCGTCATCTCCAGGTCGGATCGATGGGCGCGGACCGGGCCGACTCGCTGGACGACGACGACATCTTCACCGTCTACCTGAAGGCGAAGTGGGCCGCCGAGGAGGACCTGCGGTCCAGGGACGGCCTCGACTGGACGATCCTGCGGCCGGGCGGGCTGACCAACGACCCCGGCACCGGCGAGGTGCTGCTGGCGGACAAGACCGGCAACGGCCGGATCAGCCGCGACGACGTGGCGCTGGTGCTGGCCGGCCTCTGCGACACCCCGGCCGCGATCGGCCGGACCCTGGAACTCGTGGCCGGGGACACCCCGGTCAGCGAGGCTCTGAAGAATCTCTGACGTTGCCACTGGCAACAGAATGTGACGGCTATGGCTGACTCTCCATTCCCTTCGGACAGCTCATCGCGTCCGGGCAGGCAGGTGCACTTCGAGCGCATCGCCAACAGCAGCTACCGGGTCCACAACGCGCGCGGTGGCAGCATCACCGTCGGCTCGGGTGGCGCCGACACCGACTTCACCCCGGTCGAACTGCTGCTGGCCGCGATCGGGACCTGCTCGGCGATCGACGTCGACATCGTCGTCAGCCGCCGGTCCGAGCCGACCGAGTTCAGCGCGGTGGTCCGCGGTGACAAGGTCCGGGACGCCGAGGAGGGCAATCGGATGGAGAACCTCGCGGTCGAGTTCACCATCCGCTTCCCCGAGGGCGAGGACGGCGACAAGGCCCGGGAGGCGCTGCCGCGGTCGGTGAAGATGTCCCACGACCGGCTCTGCACGGTCAGCCGGACGGTCGAGCTCGGCACTCCGGTCACCACGACGGTCAACGACGCGGACTGAGGAGCTCTCGCAGCCGGACGGCGTACGCCCGCGGGTGGCTGAGGTTGCCGTTGTGACCACCGGGGAACACGGCGAGCTCCTGCTCGAGGAGCGCGGCCAGCGCCTCGGCGCACTGGTAGTCGTACACGGTCCGCGGGGTGGTCGTGCCCGCGGCGGGAATGATGTGGGTGCTGACATTTGCCAGGTCGAGGTGATCTTCGATCGCTGCGATGAAGTCGTGGCGGATGAAGTAGTCGAAGTTGGCGATCCGCCGGGCATCCATCGGGAACTCGGTCCGGTCCGGCTCGGCCCCAGCGGTCGCCGGGTCGATTCCGAGCGTACGGACGATCTCCGGGATCGCGGCCTGGAGTCCGTCGGCGAGATAGCGGTCGCGGATGATCCCGAGTTCTTCGCGGTGCTGCTTGGCCGCGGGGTCCGGTAACAGCCACGGGGCGATCGGCTCGTGGGCGACGAGCGTACTGAGCTGATCGGGGTGGCGGACCGCGACGTGCATCCCGATCACGGCGCCGAGGCTGCAGCCGAGCATCAGGGCCGGCTCGTCGGTGACGTTGGCGAGCAGCCGGTGGACGTCGTCCGCGTGGTCGGTGATGGCGGCTGGATCTTGCAGCCGGCTGCGGGACAGGCCGCGGCGGTCGTAGGTGAGCACGGTGTAGTCATCGGTGAGGTGGCTGACCAGGTCCGTACTGCGATCGGCATCGCCTTCACCGCTCTGCGAGATCAGCAGCAGTGGGCCGTCGCCGGCGAGTTGGTAGTGCAGGACCGCTCCGGGAACGTCGAGTGTTGGCATGACGTGGAGAGTACATCTAATTCGATGCATCGTTCAAGATGTATCTAGGTTGATGTAGATTGGCGTCCGTGAATGGAGTCGACCTGTTCCTGCTCGGCCGCGCGCTGATGAAGATCGGCGAGGACGCACTCCCGGAACCGCCTGGGGGATCGGGGAAGTACGCCGGCAGCGCCCGGATGGTCCTGGTCGTCGCCAGCGATATCGCCGAGCACCCGGAGAGCGCGGTGGGGGAGATCGCCACCCGTACCGGCCTCCCGCAGAGCCAGGTCTCCACCGCCATCGCCCGGCTGAAAGAAGCCGGCACGGTCTTCACGACGCCCGATCCCGCCGACCGGCGCAGAGCTCTCGTCAGCCAGGCGCCCGGTACCTCGGACCGCTTGGCGCAGGTTCGTGCGACGGGCATCGAGGACGCGCTCGCCACCGCCTTGGGCACCGACGACCCGGCGCGAGTGGCCGAGGTGGCCCAGGCCCTCGAACGACTGGCCCGCTCACTCCTGCCCGACCGCGGCCTGTAAGACGCCGCGCGCAAGGTATTCGCTGGGTGCCCGCAGGCTGGTCTTGAGGATCTTCTCGGCGCGGCGGCTGTCGAGGCGGACGTCCGACGGGCTTCCGGGGACGAACGCGAGGGAGTCCGGGTCGAGGCCGTCGCGTTCGGCGACCAATCGGCCGAGCTCGAGGCGGTTGAGGGCTCGCGGCCCGGCCACATGGACCACCCCGCTGACGTCGGACACGAGAAGCTCGAGCAGCGCGGCGGCCAGGTCGGTCACGTGGACCGGACAGCGGATGTTGCCGGTGAAGAGCGCTCCGGGTTCACCGGCGGCCAACTCGTGGACCAAGCGCTCGGTGGACGACCGGCCGTCGTGTCCGACGATGATCGACGTACGCACGATGACGGCCGACGGATCGATCGCCCGGATGGCAGTCTCGGCAGCCGCCTTGGCCGCGCCGTACGGCGTCACCGGGCAGGGCGGCTCATCCTCGTCGTACGGCGTCTCGCGCCCACCGAACACCGCGTCACTCGAGACGAACACCAACCGGGCACCCTGCGCGGCGACCGCGACATTGGCGGCTCCCTCGGCCGTCGTCGCCCAGTCCCACTGGTTGAACGCGGTGTGGATGATGCCGTCCGGACGGACCCTGCGGATCACGTCGCGCACGTCGTCCGGTCGCAGGATGTCCAGCTGAATGCCGCCCGGCACTGGCTGGGAGTGGTACGTCGGTATCACTTCGTGCTCGGCCAAGTGCAGCAGCTCGCTCCCCAGCAGCCCAGCGGCCCCAGTGACGAGCACCCTCACGCATTCACCTTACGTCGTTCCAGCCGCCACCCGGCAGTCCGCGTGCTGCGCTTGACCTCGCCGACCGTGCGCACCTTCCGCGGCGTCATCCACGACTGCGACGGTTTGTGCAGCATCCATCCGTCGCCGATCGTGATCGCAGCATGCTGAACCAGCTGCCCACCGTCGCGCCAGACAAACACCGTGCCCGGTACGTCGTCGCGCCCACCCGTCTCGGTGTTCTCCGCCAGCCACTGCTCGAACGGCTCCCGCTGCATCCACACTGCGTCGGCGCCCTCGACCCCACACGCCGCCATCACCGTCCCGAAGCAGTTCGGCCCACTGCCGTCCGGATACGTCCCGGCCAGCCCACGAACCCGCGGGAACTCGGCCGGCCAGCTGCGAACCTCAGCGTGCCGACTCGGGCCGAGGTCTTCGCTGACGATCGCCGGCAGCACGAGACCGGGCTTTGTCAGCAGCGACTTCCACCAGACGAACCGATGCCCGTCTGCCTGCCCCCGAACGTCCAGGAGGCCCGACCATCGGCGGACCGTCGGGACGGCGGCGCGGTCGTGGCGCACCTGGGCGCGGACCAGCGCCGCTCGGGTCGCCTTCGGCAGCTCCGAGTACGCCGCCTCGCTCAGCCAACTGACCCGCACAGCCTCCCCGGCAACGCCGTACGTGCGATAGGTGTCGCGCTGCTCCGCCGTCGGCTCCCGATCGTCGTCGACCGGCAGGCCCCACTCGGCGGCCTGCTTCTTCGTCAGGAAGAACGGTTGCTCATCGGGTGCCAGCCAATCGACCCATCGCTCGAGCAAGTCGGGGGAGACGTCGATGCCCAGGACGGTCAGCACCCGGTAACGCTCCCAGACTCAGCGGTGTTCGGTCACCGGCTTTTCCGGTCCGCGATACGGCTGCGTCTGGGAGTAGACGAGGTTCGTGGTCGTGCTGCCGAACTCGGTCAGCTCGTTGACGAGCTCCTCGAGGTGCGGCATCGACGCCGCGGCGACCTTCAGCGTGTAGCAGTCGTCGCCCGTGGTTCGGAGGCACTCGAGGATCTCCCGCCGGTCCGCGAGCAGCCGGTGCAGCGGGCCGTGCTTGTTGCCCGGGTACTTCAGCCGTACGACGGCCAGCACCGGGTAGCCCACCTTCGTCAGGTCGACGTCCGCGCGATAACCGGTGATCACGCCGGCCGACTCCAGTCGCCGTACCCGCTCGGTCGTCGCGGAGGCGCTCAGGTTCACCTGGCGGCCGAGCCCGGTCAGCGACATCCGGGCGTCGTTCTGGAGCGCGGACAGGATGGCCCAGTCAGTCGGATCGAGACTCTCGGTCATAGCGCCAATCTACCGGCGATTCCACGGTCCAGGTCGCCGTACGCCGGGAGGAATGTCTTCAGAACCGACGGTCTGCCTGGATAGCCTGAATGCCGTGGAACTTGGAGTGAACGTCCCGAATTTCGGCCCCGGCACGAGTCCGGCGCGACTGCGCGAGTGGGCGCGGGTGGTCGAGGGCTTGGGCTACGACCTGTTGATGGTGTCGGACCATGTCGCGATCACGGACGATGTCGCGAGCCAGTACCCGGCGCCGTTCTTCGAACCGTTCACCACCTTGAGTTGGCTGGCCGGAGTCACCGATCGGATCCGGCTCGGGACCACTGTGCTGATCGCGCCGTACCGTCACCCGTTGCTGGTGGCGAGGATGGCGGCGAACCTCGACCAACTCAGTGGCGGCCGGCTCGTCCTCGGTGTCGGGGTCGGTTGGGCCCGTCAGGAGTTCGAAGCGCTCGGCGCTGATTTCCACCAGCGTGGCAGCCAGACGGATCACGTGCTGGCCGAGTTGCGGCGCGCTTGGGCGGATGACAAGGACTACGGCGGCGGAGATATTCCGATCTGGGTCGGCGGCCGCAGTACGGCGGGGATGCGCCGGGCCGTGCGGTTCGGGGACGCTTGGCACCCGCTCCGAGAGCGCGTCGATTGGTTGCGCACGGCAATGGATCAACTGCGCGCGATCGCCGCCGCGGAGGACCGGCCGGCGCCCGGCTTCGCCCCCCGGATCCTGCTGCGGCTGACCCCCGACCCGCTGCCCGACGACTCGCGGGTCGCGGGTGAAGGTTCGCTCGAGCAGGTCCTGGCGGACCTCGACGTACTGCGTGAGCTCGGCGCGCAGAGCGTCGTACTGGATCCCTTCATCGGCGATCCAACCGAGACCGAACGGCCCGAGGTGGCCTGGCAGGCGCTGGCGACGATCGCCGCGCACCGACGACAGGAGACGATGTGACCCCCGAAGCAGAAGGATTCCTCCGGCGCGCGATCGAGCTGGCCGCGGCCGCGCGCGAGGCCGGCAACCCGCCGTTCGGCTCGTTGCTGGTCGGACCGGACGGGACCGTCCTGGCCGAGGAGCAGAACACCACCATCACCGATCGCGACATCAGCTTCCACCCCGAGCTCAAGCTCGCGGTCTGGGCAGCGCGAGAGCTGTCGCCGGAGCAGGCCGCGGGCACGACGATGTACACCAGTTGCCAGCCGTGCGGGATGTGCTCGGGTGCTCTCGCACGCTCAGGGCTCGGTCAGGTCGTGTTCGCGCTGTCCGGGGAGCAGCTCGACGGACTCAAGTCCACCGGCGGGTTCCCCGACGTACCGCTGGAAGGACCTGCGCTGTACGACGAGGCCCGCGTGCCGGTCGACGGGTACTACGCGTAGACCGGCACGCCGCCGTCGTCAGACCGGGGACAGGCAGAGGGTGTACTTCGTGGAGCCGCGCTCGTACACGTACGACGCCTCGGAGCCGGCGAACTGGTCGCACTGGGTGTCGTCGGTGGAGTCGTCCAGCTTGCCGACGATCTTGTACTCGGCGTCGGACGAGCCGCAGTCGACGACACTCACGTCCGGGTTGCTGGACGTGCCCTTGTTCTGCACGCACTGACCGACATCGGCGTTCGAGGTCGAGTTGAGGTTCGCGAAGATGATCAGCGCGAGCACCGCGACCGGGATCAGCAGGCCGAGGATCACCGGGCGCTGGAACAGCGGCTTGCCCGGGTCCATCGGCCGGCCCGGTCCCGGAGCCGGCTCAGGCAGGCTCTTGAACTTCTGCATCGGGCCGATGTTCGTCAGCATGATGATCGGGTTGATGATCACCGACCCGATACCCCACCAGCCCTGCCACAGGCTCTTCGAGGTCATGTCGCGCACCGAGGCGATCCCGCAGGTGCGGCAGAACGGACCCTGCAGCTTCAGCCACCGCATCAGGATGATCATGCCCTGATGCCCACGCACGGTCGCGTCGACCGCGGGGTAGCCACCGCAGAACCGGCACTGCTGCTGACCCTGCGGTGCGAACGCCTGCTGACCGTGCGGGAAAGCCTGTCCCTGCTGGTACGGCGCCTGCTGCTGGAACGGCTGCTGCCCGTACGGCGCCTGCTGCGGCTGCCCGTACTGCTGACCGCCGTAGCCCTGTCCCGGCTGCTGGCCGTTTGCCGGGCCGGGCTGGTGGCCGGGGTGGGTCTCGGGCTGGCTCTGCGGTTGGGCGTACTGCGGGAACTGCTCCGGGGGCGGACCGTAACCGCCCGGCTGGCCGGGGTACGGGTTCTGCGGCGGCTGGGGAGGGGATGTGGTCACGGGACGCTTCCTGTAACTGGATGTCGGAACAAGACGAACCACCGCACCTTACTCACCCCAGTGGGCCACTTCGCCTCCCGGTGTGGCACTGTGCCGGACATGCTGACCATCGGCCGTCTGGAACCTACCGACCGTGACGCCTGGCAGACGTTGTTTGCCGGTTACAACGAGTTCTACGGGCGCACGATGCCGGACGAGTTCTTCGACCAGGCCTGGACCAGGTTTCAGCAGGACACGGAGATCCACGCCTTGGGTGCGCGCCTCGACGGCCGCCTGGTCGGCATCACGCATTTCCTCACACACGCGAGTACGACGTCGCCGGACTCCTGTTATCTGCAGGACCTCTTCACCGCACCGGAGGCCCGCGGCAAGGGTGCGGCCCGAGCGTTGATCGCGGCCGTCACCGACTGGGCGAAAGAGCGGGGCTGCGGACGGGTCTATTGGTCTACACAGGAGAGCAATGCGACTGCTCGCCGGCTCTACGACCAGGTCGCCGAGAACCGCGGGTTCATTCTCTACACGATCCCGCTGTGAGCGGTCGGTCGATTCAGCTGTAGCGGTCGGCCAGTTCGCGGCCGAGGCGGGCGAGCTCGGCCTGGACCGACGGCGGATCGATCACCTCGATCGATCCACCCCAGCCGGCCAGGTGCTGAGCGATCATCAGCGGCGTGGGTGCGGTGACCTTGAGCCGCACCCGGTCGCCGTCCATCCCGTCGACCTCGCAGTTGCGGCCGAGCCGGTCCTGCATCACCCACACGAACCGCTCGTCCATCAGCACGGTCGCGGTCAGTCCGGAGCGCCGCTCCTCCATCCGATCGACAATCTCCTCCCACGCGACGGACAGGTCGAAACCCGCCGGCCGCTCGAACGACTCCTCGGTCAACTCGGCCGACACCACCCGCTCGACCCGGAACGTCCGTTGGCCCTTGTCGGTGAGCGCGATCAGGTACCAGATGTCGTCCTTGTCCACGAGCCCGAGCGGATCCACGAGTCGCTCCGACTCCTCCCGGCCCCGGCCTTGGTAGACCAGTCGCACTTTCCGACGGCGTACGACGGCATCCTGCAGCCGGCGGACGAGCTCGGGGCGTTCCTTGACGTGCTCGCCCCAGCGGGCCGGGTCGATGACGACTGCCTCGGCGGCCGCTTGGGCGTGTTCGCGGAAGGTGTCGGGCAGCGCGCGTACGAGCTTGCGGAGCGCGGCCTTTGCGTCCGGCGCGATGGACGCCGCCGGACCGACCAGGAGGAACAGTGCTTGGGCCTCGGTGGCGCTCAGACCGCTGAGGTCGGTCCGCGCGCCGCCGATGAGCTGCCAACCGCCGTTGCGTCCGGGCTGTGGGTAGACCGGGATGCCGGCGGTCGACAGCGCCTCGAGATCACGGCGCGCGGTGGCGACGGAGATCTCCAGCTCCTCGGCGACCTCGGCGGCGGTCACCCGCCCACGGGCCTGCATGAGGAGCAGCACAGCCACCAATCGATCCGCTCGCACCTGCTGATCGTCGCAGACAAACCGCTCACCCGCTGAGCACTTTGCTACCCGGCGCTTACGGTGCGGCGACCTCCTGGGGTGCGTCTTCGCCGACCAGGCCGTCGATGGACTCGCGGATCAGGTCGGCGTGGCCGGTGTGCCGCGCGTACTCCTCGATCATGTCCGCCAGGAGCCGGCGCAGGTTCGGCGAGCGGCCGTCCGGCCAGACGAGGCTGCCGGTCTGATCGAGACCGCCGTCCGCTATCGCCTCCGCCACAGAGGCACGCGAGCGGGTGACCGCGCCTCGCCACAGCTGCACGAGTTCCTCGGGGGAGTCGTCCGCCGCGGTCCGCCACTCCCAGTCAGGGTCGGAGTCCCAGTCGATCTTGTTCCACGGTTCGCCGGGGTCCCGGCCGTGCAGTCGGTGCGAGAACATGTCGGCCTCGACGAGGGCCAGGTGCTTGACCAGACCGCCGAGCGTCATCGCCGACGGGCCGAGCCGGGCGTTCATTCCGGCCGCGTCCAGCCCGCCGGTCTTCCACCCGAACGTCCGGCGATTGCGCTCCAGTACGCCCAGCATCGTCTCGACCTCGTCGCCCGCTGCGGGCAGTTCCATCACGGTGTTGTAGTCCATGGCCGGCACGCTACGCTCGGTTCCGGACGGTTCACTTCCGGAATGGTGAGGACCTGTGGCGTACGACGTGAGTCCGACGGCGCGGACGTTGACGGTGCTGGAGCTGATCCAGAACAGCCCGGGCATCACGGCCGACCAGCTGGGCGAGAAGCTCGGTGTCTCCGAACGGGCGGCCCGGCGCTATGTCGCCATCCTGCGCGAGGCCGACATCCCGATCGAGTCGGTCCGCGGTCCGTACGGCGGCTACCGGGTCGGCCGCGGACTACGGCTGGCCCCACTGATGTTCACGACCACCGAAGCGCTCGGCCTGGTGATGGCCGTGCTCGAAGGACCACGCGGCGCCGCCGACCCGGTCGAGAACGCGCTCGGCAAGATCATCCGGGTCCTGCCCGAACACATCGCCCGCTCCACCGACGCCATCCGCCGCGTCCGTGCGCGCGCTCCCGACCCCGGCGTCCGTACGCCGGACCCTGAGATCACCGCGGCCCTGGTCGCCCAGAGCACCGCCGGCCGGCGCGTCATCATTCACTACCGTCGCCACCACGGCGAGGAATGGCCGATGGACGTCGACCCGTGGGCAGTCGTCGTACGACGTGGCCGCTGGTATCTCCTGTGCTGGTCGCACACGAAGAATTCCCGCCGCGTTCTCCGCGTCGACAGGATCACCAAAGTCGAGCCGCAAGGCGAGGAATTCACCGCACCCGCCGACCTCGACCCACTGGCCGCCGTCGAAGAACACCTGGCCATGGGCTGGAAATACCCCATCGAGGTCATCATCGACGCCCCGCGCGACGAGGTCGCCCACTGGATCTCCCGCAGCATGGGCCGCCTGGAACCCATCGACGATACCCACACCCGCCTCCTGGCCAGCACCGACGAACCCTACTGGTACGCCGGCCAGCTGACCTCCCTCCCCGCCCCCTACCGAATCCTCCAATCCCCAGAACTGAAGACCGCGGCCCGCAACATAGCCCAACGCTTGCTGGAGGCAAGTAACAGTGAATGAGATCGAGTTTGCGGCGGAGATTTGGTATTGGCGAGGGCCGGCGCCTTGGTATTTCGTCACGGTGCCGGAGGACGAGTGTGCGTATTTCGAGGCGGAGTCGAACTTCGTGACGTACGGGTGGGGGATGATCCCGGTGCAGGCCGAGATCGGGGACAGCGTGTGGGACACCTCGATGTTCCCGAAGGACGGGCGGTACATCCTGCCGGTGAAGGCGGCGGTGCGGCGGGCGGAGGATCTCGACGACGGCGACGTACCGACCGTGCGTCTGCGGCTACGGAGTTGGCAGGTCTCCTGAAACTGTCGGCGAGCGGGTCTAGCGTCCGTCGTGTACCCGGGAAAGGGAGGGAACGGCATGTCCACGTTGTCAGATCGGCCGAACACGGCACTTGTGGTGATCGACGTCCAGAACGGTGTCGTCAGTGAGGCACACGAGCGCGATCAAGTGGTGTCCAACATCAGCACCCTGGTCGGCAAGGCCCGCGCCGGCGGGGTCCCGGTCGTCTGGGTCCAGCACTCCAGCGAGCACCTCGTGAAGGGCAGCGACGAGTGGCAGCTCGTCCCTGAGCTCAAGCGCGACGAGTCGGAGCCGCTCGTCCACAAGACCTTCGCGGACTCCTTCGAGGACACCGACCTCGAGGACGTCCTCGCCACAGCCGGGATCGGCCGTCTGTTCGTCAGCGGCGCGCAGACCGACGAGTGCATCCGCTCCACCATCCACGGCGCCATGGTCCGCGGGTACGACGTGACCCTGGTCGGCGACGCGCACACCACCGAAGACCTGTCGGAGTACGGCGCACCCACCCCGGACAAGGTCATCGCCCACACCAACCTCTACTGGGAGAACCACCAGGCACCTGGCCGCACCGCCGCCGTCCAACCCACCGCGGAGGTCACCTTCACCGACTGACCTTGGGTAGTTTGGTCACACACGACTGGCGAGGGTGGGCGAACCACCGGGGAGTGACACGACGGGCATCGACCGCCTGGGTGCCGACGGCAACGACATCCCAGGAGAACCCGTCATGGCACATCGTGTTCTGCACCTGTCCGACACCCACGTCAGCCGCACCGGCCCGGATGAGGACGGCGTCGACGGCCTCGCCGCGCTCAACGGCCTGCTGTACGACGTACGCCGGGTCCCGGAGCTGGATCTGATCGTCGTCAGCGGGGACATCGCCGACGACGGGTCCGAGGAGGGCTGCACCGCGGTTCGTAGGGCCGTGGGTGAGTTCGCCGCTGAGCGTGGCATTCCGCACGTCTACTGCACCGGGAACCATGACCGTCGCGAGGGTTTCACCGCCGCGCTCGGCTCGGGACACTTCGGACCCGACGGCTTGTCGATCGGCCGCCGCGCCGACGTCGCCGGTGCGATCGCCGCGGTGAGCGAGATCGCGGGCCTCCGGGTCATCACCCTCGACAGCCTCATCCCCGGCGAGACGCACGGTGTGCTCGGCGACGACCAACTCGACTGGCTCGCCGCGGAGCTGGAAACACCCGCGCCGGCCGGGTCGATCGTCGTACTCCACCACCCGCCGATCTCCGTCGACGCAATTCCGTACCTCGAGTCCGTCGTCCTGCAAGAGCCCGAGAAGCTAGCGGGAGTCGTAGCCGGGACCGACGTACAAGCGGTCTTGTGCGGCCACCTGCATCACCAGTTGTCCGGCCGGCTCGGGGACAAGCCCGTGTGGGTGACGCCCGGCGTGGTCACCCGCGTCGACCTCACGGCCCCCAGCGCCCTGGTCCGCGGCGTCCTCGGCGCCGGTGCAACCATCATCGACCTGGGCGGCCCCTTCGCCCCGATGTTCCACACCCTCCACGCCCGATCCCCCCAAGCCGGCACCGAGGTCTACGTCTACAACCCACTCACGGGAGCAGACGCGGCCGAGAACTTCTGAAGCGCCCAGAACGCGGCACCCGGCTCTCGCGATTCAGCATGTGCGGGCCAGGCTGCTCACAGGACGGCGGTTTCGGCGAGGGTTGTGAGGAGGGCGGCGATCGCGGGTGGGTCGGGCGGTTCGCCGTACGTCGCGGCGTAGACGTGGCGGCGGGACCCGGGGAGCTCGGTGGCGATGATGCCCTCGGCGTGGTGGGCGCGGAGGGCGAGACCGGGCATGGTCGTCACCCCGAGGCCGGCCGCGACGAGCGCCTGCATGACCACCATGTCGTCAGACGTGTAGCCGATCCGCGGCTCGTAGCCCTCGGCGGCGCACAGCGAAACCAGGTGCCTACGGCAACGATCGCATCCGGCGATCCAGGTCGCGTCGCGGAGCCCGGGCAGCTCGACCGGCTGATGGGTCGACAGCACGTAGAGCGGATCGTCCAGCAGGTGATGCAGTCGTACGCCGGACGGTTCCGGCTCGGTCTCGTCGTACCGGAAGACGATCGCGACGTCGATCTTGCCGGTCCGGAGGAGTTCGAGCGCCTCGGGCGGATGCGCGTCGAGGAGGTTGATCTCGAGGCCCGGGTGTTTGTCGGCCAATGCCGCCACGGCCCGCGGCACGAGTGACCCGATCGCGGACGAGAAGCCGGCCAGGCGGATCCGGCCCGCGCTCAGACCGACGTGAGCGGCGAGTTCGGCGTCGACGGCGTCGATCCGGCCGATGATCTCGGCGGCTCGAGCAGCCAGTAGGCGACCGGCCTCGGTCAGCCTGATGCCGCGACCGGCGCGTTGCAGGAGCTGCGCGCCGGTCTCAGCCTCCAAGCGCGTGAGGTGATGAGTGACGGACGGCTGCGAGTAGTGCAGCTCGCGGGCAGCGGCGGTGACCGAGCCGTGACGGGCGACGGCATCGATGACGCGCAGTCTTGTGACATCGAGCATGTATCAAATCTATCTATGAGTGAGCACGAAACTTGGCATTAGACGTTATGGGTTGACCGGCGCACGCTCAAGACATGACGACAACAACGATCTCCACCAGTGAACTGACCGACTTGATCGACGGCGTCCGTACCGCCATCGACCAGCACGCCGACTGGAACGGCACGGCGCAACTCGTGGCCGAGCAACTACGCCGGCACCTGCCGACTCCCGACGTACTGACCGCCGAGCAGCGCGTCGGCTCGGCGGACCGCTACCGCAGTCACACGCTGCATGTCGAGCCTGACGGTTCGTTCTCGATCATCGCCCTGGTCTGGCGGCCCGGGCAGGTGACCCGGATCCATGACCACGTGACCTGGTGCGTGTTCGGGGTGATCCAGGGCGTCGAACACGAGGACCTGTACGACGCCGACCTGCGGCTGATCGGGCAGAGCGACAACCACGTCGGCGACGTGAGCGGCTTCGCGCCGCCCGGCGACATCCACCGGGTCAACAACACCTCCGACGGCACGGCGATCTCCATCCACATCTACGGCACCGACGTCACCCGCATCGGCTCGAGCGTGCGCCGGTACTACGACTGAGGGCGGCGACC
>NZ_JBEZYF010000099.1:0-27649 GCF_040638415.1 Kribbella sp. NPDC026596
AGCAAGTCCAGAATCTCAGGCAGGCAAGGCACTTCGCTGCATCTACGCCCCGTGTCGACGCACCTCGTCACTTCGCTACTGCAACGCCGGGGCTAGGCGTCGCTGGTGTCGCCAATGGTCCGTTTGGAGGTCTGCGACCTCCTGTAGCCGACTGCAGTTGCGTCATGAACCGTGTCACGACATCGCCGGCGTCAGCCATGGCTTGTTCGAGGGCGGGTGTCGACGGTGAACCTACCGCCGACCAAGGCGATCAAAGCTCGGGGAGCGTGTCGGCGGCGACGTCGCATCCAGCTCCAGTTCCAGGCCGCTAGGTCGGCCGTCTCGGTAGACAGCCGCGTTTCTCCGGCGGGTTGTCAGCTGCGCCGGCCGGTTGGAGTGCCGATCGCGAATCTCCAGTCATCCGCGTGCGGCCAACGTCAGAGGCCATCGGGCCGCCCGTTCCCGGCGGGTGGGCCGCATCCGTGGGGCGTAGTGAGCGATGCTATTCGTACCTGCATCTGCCGCTAGGAGGCGAGCCATGGTCCAACGAGTCGAGATCCTGCTGACGGATGACCTCGACGGCAGCGAGATCCCTACCGGCAAAGGTGAGACCGTGCCCTTCGCGCTCGACGGCACGTCGTACGAGATCGACCTCCGTACCAGGCACGCGGCCGCCTTGCGCGCGGCACTTCGTCCCTATGTCGAGGCTGGCAGGGCGGTTAAGAACAGGCGCGGCAGGCGGGTCACTCGAACCGCAGTTGGTGCGGACGCTCGCACCGTCAAGGAATGGGCTCGCGCGAACGGGTACGAGGTCAATGACCGCGGACGAGTCCCAGCTCACATACGGGACGCCTTCCACGCTGCCAACTAGCTGAAGATGGCCGGCCACAGGCAGAGGTCGGCGTCTGACTTGGTACCGGCCCGCGCAACCTTGCGTAGGCGATGTGACGACCTGTCAGGAATCCTCAGGAAGTTCTTCGATCTGACTCATGCGGTGGGCGGGAGGGCTCCCTAGCATCAGAAGGGATACATCGCCACATAGTCAATTGGGGGCCAGGCGATGACGAACGATGCGCAGATTCGCCATCCGGTAAGGCTGGCTGGGAATCGCCGCCGCATCACGCGTGCCGGCGGGCGCCTTGAGCGCTGGCAGACGATTCTGGTCGCCCTCATCGGCTCATGCGCGACTATCGCAGTTGCTGTCATCGGCTTAGCTGCTACGACAGCGGACGGCGCATCCCAACCGAGCAGACACTGGATTACTGTGGACACGGTCTCGTTCTCCCGATATGGCGCAGCCTGGCAGATAGATGTGCGCGGGACGTACAAACCCACCCGAGCGGACGGCTATTTGTTCGCCATCGCGATACTCCGAATGTCCGGAGCTACTACTCAATGGTTCGTCTCCGAGCCCATCGAACCAGACCAGGACGGACGCTGGGTCGCTCAGATTCTTCTCGAAGCTCCTCGCCAATCCGTAACCGTGATGGCACTTCTCCCCAGCAGTGACTGCGCGCCCGGCGACGTTTGCGGTCCAAGCTCTGAAGCTATCCGGCAGGCCCTGGAGAATTGACGCTAGGCGATGATGAAGCAGAACGCTAGCCACAGAACGACGCCACCGGTGCGCCTTGTTCCGGCGCCGTGGTCGGTACTGGCGTGATTGCCCCCGACAGAACACAAGGCAGCGGTCGACCGGATCCCTGCCGGCGTAGACCTCGGCTCGGTCCTGGAGGCGAGCGGTGGGTCGGTGGGATGGAGGCTTGTCCGCGTTCTTGGGCAGAATGGCGTGGGGAGCACATCCCATCGAGAGAGGGAATCATGGCCGAACCTGGCGTGACCCGCGTGGCCGTTTACATCGACTTCGACAATATTGTGATCTCGCGCTACGACCAGGTGCATGGTCGTAGCCAGTTCCAGCGTGACAAGGTGCGGGGGTTCGACCGGGCGGAGATGTCGGCCGAGTCCGACATCGCAGACAAGCTCAGGCGCGCGACGGTCGACATCGGCGCAGTCATCGACTTCGCCTCGTCGTTCGGCACGCTGGTCCTCACGCGCGCCTACGCGGACTGGTCAGACCCGGTCAACGCCGAGTACCGCGGGCAACTGGTCAGTCGCGCGGTGGACCTGGTGCAACTGTTTCCCGCCGCGGCCTACGCCAAGAACGGTGCCGACATCAGACTGGCCGTAGACGCGGTAGAAGACATGTTCCGCCTCCCGGACCTGACCCATGTGGTGATCGTGGCCGGAGACTCCGACTACATCGCGTTGGCCCAACGCTGTCGACGCCTTGGCCGTTACGTCGTGGGCGTGGGGGTGGCCGGATCGACCAGCAGATCGCTCGCCGCAGCCTGCGACGAGCTCGTGACGTACGACGCGTTGCCCGGTGTCGCACCCATCGACACCTCGCAGTCGGCGACCGAACGACCGGCAACCCCCAAGGTCGAAACCGACGGGACCTCCTCCCACTCCGGCTCGCGACGTACCACGCGCCCGGGCGCCGCGGTGCCCAACGAGCCCGATCCCGACTCCGAAGATCCCCAGCAGCTGGCGACGAGCCTCCTCGAACGGGCGCTGCGCCTGGGACAAGAGAAAGACGACGCGGACTGGCTGCACAGCTCCGCGGTGAAGAGTCAGATGAAGCGCATGGACCCGTCCTTCAGCGAGAGGGCGCTCGGCTACCGATCGTTCTCGGACTTCGTAAGGTCACGGGAAGCCGTCGCCGAACTCGACGAGACAACCTCCGCTCAGCTCGTACGGCTCAATCCGACGCTGGCCGCACGGTAGCGGCTGACGCAGACCGGACCCAACGATCTAGGCCAGCGACGCCTCGCCGCCCCTTGATGTCACCTGCATCGTATGGTTCCGGTCTGGGCTGGTCAGGCCTCCGCACATGGTGACGTGGGTTTGGGGGCTGGGTCTTGTGACTTCTTCTTATCGTCGCGTCTTCTTATCGTGGCGTCGCGGCACGGGCGGCAGCCCATCAGAGCGCTTGGCGGCGCGAGTGTGGCCGGGGGCATGACAGGGACTCGCTGGCCCTGGCCAACTCGTTCTGGAGTTGACTGCGCCGCTGACCTTGCCGCCGTCGAGGCCGGCGTACTGGATATGGCGATCTGTGTGGTCCCTTGTGGGTTCGCTGGACTGACCGCGGCCAGAATCGACGGTGCCCTGGCGGCGGCATCTGATCCGGTCGTCGCGGAGGCCGATCGGCTGCAGGGCGAGTACGGCGAGGGCCCGCGGTGGCTGCCGGCTGGTGTCGACGCCGTCGTCTGTGTCGTTGATACCGCCGCGGACGTTCGGTGGCCGCAGCGGGGTCAGAAGGTCGCTGCTCTGGGTCTGCGGAGCATGCTCGGCGTGGAGTTGTCCGCGCGGAGTGCCGGGTTGAGGGCGTTGGTGCTCTACTCGCCCGAGCCTGGTTGGTTCGGTACCGGAGAGCAGCAGATGGCGGTCACGGTCGCCCGGAATGCGTCGGTTGCGATCGCGGCCCCGACGTGAGGAGTCGAGACTTCGTCAGGCCATGGAGTCTCAGAGCTTGGTCGGCACAGCGCAGGGGCTGCTGATGGAGCGTTTCGGTATCGATGCCGACCGGGCGTTCGCCATTCTGCGGCGCTACTCCCAAGACCAAAACATCAAACTGTCCGAGGTTGCGGCCTCACTACTACTCGGCAACCGCGACCATCCCTCACCGCTCCGCGATGCTGGCCAGATCCATCGATGACGGGTCTTGTCGGGGGATAGCGGCGAGCGGCGTCGACCGCCCTGGCCGGGCATGGCACCCTCCTGCCTTACCCGGCGAGGCGGCGCGTGGAAACCAGTCAAGGGGGGCGAGGGTAGGGAGCATCCCACCCGGCGCGTACGCCCGAGCCGTACAGCCGGGTGGCTCGGTGAACGCCGATCTACACGCGACCAGCAACTCTGAAATCCTGCGGATCGCGGGCCCAGGCCATGAGCACGCACATCAGGCGTTTGATGCTCGGTTTAGGAAACCGGACGCGTCCCGTCGAATGCACCCCTTCCGGCGTAAGGAGCTATCACCAGTTCGGGCGGTTTCGACTGCAGTTGAGTTGATTCGCCACCTGTTCGTCCTCACGGTGTTCCCACGCTGAACTGCAGCCATGACGATCCCATCGGGTCCGCTGGTGCCGTCCCGTTGGGCCGGTCGACCCACCTTCAGTCTGGGGGGACGACTCCCAGCAGCAGTTCGGCCACCGCTGCAGCTTGCTCGTGACGGGGCGCGCGATTGTCGGCGGCGCTTTGGTACGTCCACTGGTATTTCGCTCGCCGCGAGGCGGGGATTGCGCGGCTGGATCCGCGGGGTCGATGATGCGGACACGGACCTGGCCGAGAGCCCAGTTGGACATGTGGAGTGGTCCTCATGCCTGAACGTCACATCAGGGTGCAGCGTCGCATGGCGGCGTCCACCGACTCTGTGTGGGCTCTGTTCGCCGACTTCCCGAATCTCGCCAGTCATTGGAGTGGGCTCCGGGCAACGAAAGCCATCGGTGGGCAGACCAGCGGTGTGGGCGCTCGCCGGCGCGTTGAACTGAAGCCGATCGGCAGCATGGATGAAACCGTGACCATCTGGGAAGAGGGTCGCAGGATCGACACACAGAATCTGCCGATCACGTCGGTGCCGTTCAAGCACGCCGAGTCCACCCTCACGCTCGAGCCCGATGCTGACGGGACGCTGGCCACGTTCGACTACCGCTATGTACCTAGGGGTGGCCCACTCGGCCGATTCGTTGGCCCACTGATTGACAAGATGCTGACGGGGACGTTCACCGACATGCTGGCTGCCGCGGACGCGGCCGCCCGCTCGAATGGTAGCGAGCGCTGAACCGCCGAGCTTCGGAGCGCCCGATTCTGCGGCGATCCGCACCAACGGGTTTGCTAACAGGTCACCCGGGCACACCACTCGCCACGGATGAAAATGCCGACGCGCGAGGTCCCGTCCCATGGCGAGCGCGAGCTCTGCACCCGCCGAAACGCCGCACAGCGCGATCCCCTCGGCCGGCCGACGAGTGCTAGTGGCGGTCCCGCTCGCCGATGTCTTGGCATGGCAGCATCAGCACCCAGGGGCGCGGTGGCGATGTGGTCGCGGTGCTTACAGTAACGCGGCGCTGGCCGCCCTCCGGAGCACGCGTCTCTCGTCCGGATCCCAGGATCGCTCAACGAGACTTGTGAACACTTGGCGTAGCAGCTCGGGTTGGTTGCGCGTGGCAGCGCGTGACTCGGTGTCGCAGCATCGTGGGGCGGTCTGGATGACTCGCCGGTAATCGCGGAAGGGTCCCATCGAGGACACCTCCTATTCGTCTTCCCGGGGCTCGGCCGCAGTGTCGCCGCTGGCGACGGTATGCGGGAGAAACGCGGATCGGTGAGCGAACCCCGGGCACGTGTCGTCGTCCTGCGCCGTCTGACAGGGTCTCTCAGTTGGGGTTGAGGATGGCCCGGCCATGGATCCGGCCGTGGCGGAGGTCATCGATGGCGTCATTGGCGGCTTCGAGCGGGTAGTGGCTGGTGTGGAGTGTGACTTGACCTTGACTGGCGAGGGCGACCAGGCCGGCCAGGTCGGTGTAGGTGCCGATGAGGTTGGCGGCGAGGGTGATTTCGCCGGGTACGAGCTGGATGGTCGGGAGGGTCACGGTGCCGCCGTAGCCCACCAGGTAGTACGTGCCGCCGGGGCGCAGCATCGCGACGGCGTCGCTGATCGTGTCGTCGTCTCCGACGAAGTCGAAGACCGCGTCGGCGCCTGCTCCGGTGAGGTCACGGACTTGCGCCGCCTGCTGCCCGTCCGCGTGGACCAGGTGGTCTGCTCCGCAGTCCAAGGCAAGTTTCAGCGCTTCCTCACTGGTGTCCACGGCGATGACCGAGGCCGCGGTCATGGCCTTGAGGCACTGGATGCCGATGTGGCCCAGACCACCGATGCCTACGGCGGCAGCGAATGATCCTGCTGCTAGATCAGGGATGGCCTTCTTGACCGCGTGGTAGGCGGTCAGGCCGGCGTCGGCCAGCGCGGCAACTTCCGCGGGCTCGGTGGTGGTGACGAGCTTGACGATGGCTCGCCTGCGAGTCTTGAACAGTTCGGCCATTCCGCCGGCGCACATCAGGCCCGGTATGTTGGGTCCCCGCGCGCATCGCATGTCGTCGCCGGACCGGCAGGGGCCGCATACGCCGCAGGTGAGGTTCGGGTGGCAGATCACGGGGTCGCCGACGGCCAGGTCCTCGACGGCCGGCCCGACTGCGTGGACCCAGCCGGCGTTCTCGTGGCCGAGGACGAGGGGCAAGTCGGCTGGGATGGCGTCGGCGAACCAGCCGTCGATGATGTGCAGGTCGGTGCGGCACAGCCCGGCGCCGCCGATCCTGACGACGACGTCGTCCGGCCCCGATGCTTCGGGCTCCGGTATGTCGTCTACTAGCGGTGACTGCCCGTATGCGTGGACTCTGATCGCCTTCATGGGTCTCTCCCTTCGCCTGGGACCGAGCATGCGCCCAGGTGGTCGCGTCACGGTCGCGTCCCGGTCGCGCCCCTTGCGAGTGTCAGGGCAGGAGCGTGGCGAGTTGTTCGGCTCGGCGCAGCCATCCGGTCATGCCGATCCGCTGGAACTGGCCGATGGCCGCGTTCAGGTATGGACGCGCCTGTCGGTGACGTTCCGCGCGGGTGAGCATCAGCGCCTGGTCGAAGTCGGCGATCGCCCGAAGCGGCCGTGCCTCCTGCTCCTCCAGGACCAGGCGCGCCTGTGCGAACCAGTGGCCTGCTTCGTCTAGGCGGTCGTCCAGGGCGCACAGGCGGGCAAGCGACAGCCGCAGATCCATCATGGGGAATCGGAAGTCGGCGGGGAGCGCATGAGTCGCAGGGCAGTCTCGACCGGCTGTAGGTGATCACGGCGGCCGAGTACCCACAGAGTCTCGGCGGTGTCCGATGCCGTCCGGGTGTAGTTCAGCGCCCAGGCAGGCGCCCGGCTCAGCGCCCGGACGGGCAGCGCCAGCATCGCCATGGCCCGTTCGGCCTGGCCGCGATGGGCAGCGGTCCTGGCGCAGCCGGCGTGCATCGGGGCCCGGGCCCACCGCAGCACCGGATCGTCCGCGTCGGCGAGCTCGTCGAAGACCGTCTGCATCCCCTCCCAGTCTTCGTACGCGGCTAGGGCTAACGCGTCGCGGCTGCCTTCGACATGGATCCGTTCCCAGCTCCATCCCCGGCCGGGGATGCGGTCGGCCAGCGCGCGTGCCTCGGCCAGGGCTGCCCGGGCGGCGCTGAGGTCGCCCAGGGCCGCGAGCGCGCGGGCGATGCTCGCCCGACAGTGGACTTCCCGGGCCAGTTCTCCGTGCGCCCGGGCCTGCGCCGCCGCTTCCTCGAACACCGGGAGCGCGGGCCGCAGCGCGCCGAGCAGGTAGAGAAGGACCGTCGGATCCTGAGCCGCCGCCGCGGGCACGCTGTCGCGCCGTTGGTAGATGGCCGCGACCGCGTACCGGGCAAGATCGACGCTGGACGTGACCGGTTGGGCCGACCGGTACAAGACAGCCAGCGCCTGCCGCCGCCGGGACTCGTCCAAGGGGAGGCCGAGATGATCGGGGTCGGCCGCCTCCTTGCGGTCCAGGGCTAGCAGGGTGAGCGCTGCCCACGCCTCGTCTCGCGAGGCGCCGGCGTAGGCCAAGCCGGCCGGCGCCAGTTGCCAGGCGTGGGCGCTGCTGCCTGCCGCACCCAGTGCCGTGGTGACCTGCGCCAGATAGCTCGCAGCAGCGTGAGCGCCTTCGCCTTGCGCAATCCGCTGCGCTGCGTCGCGGGCGACCTTTATTGCCTCGTCGAAGTGCAGCGCCCACGCGAGCGCCAGCCCGAGCCGGCTGCGGGCCGTGGTGAGCCGCGCGTCGTCGGGTCCGGCCAGATCGGCGGCCGTGGTGAGGAAGGCGACCGCCGCCTCGTGCGCGCCTGCGGATTGCGCCAGGTCAGCCGCCTCGATCGCCGCCGCAACTCCGGCCTCAGCGCCCGGCAATGCCGTGCTGCGCGCGTACTGGGCGACAATCTCGGCCGGTTCGGTACACCCAGGAACCCGGGCTCGGGCCGCCTCCAGACCGTGCGCGAGACGCTGGTGGAGCCGCGCCTGCCGGGAAGGGTTGAGGCTCTCATAGACCGCGTGGCGGACGAGCGCGTGCCCGAACTCGTAGCGCTCCGGGGCGGCGGCGGGCCGGACCATTCCCGCGGAGAGCAGCTCATCCAGAGCCGGCATCGCGGCGGCGTCATCGAGGTCTGCGGCCGCCGCGGCCACCGGGAAAAGGAACGGTCCGGCAAATGCCGATGCGCAGTCCAGCAGCTTGTTCGCCGCCGCCGAAACACGCGCGCGACGGCGGGCCAGGACCTGCCGTGCCCCTTCCGGAACGGCGGTCAGCGGCAGGCTGGTCTCTAGCTCACCGAAGCTGTCCTCACGCAGTGCCCGCTCCTCGGCGAGATGGCGGATCACCTGCTTGGCGAAGAACGGGTTGCCTGCGGTGTGCGCTCCGATGGCGGTGATCAGTGACGGCGATACCGGAGCCCCTGCCTCAGCGGCCAGCAGGCGCCCGACTGCCTCGGCGTCCAGTGCCTCGAGCCGGATAGTGGTGCATTCGGTCTCGGCCTGCATCGCGCCCAGCATGTCGCCAAGCGGCCCCTCGCCGACCGTCTCGGTGGTGCGGTACGCACCGGCGATCAAGAGCCGGTGCTGTCCGCAGCTTCGAGCTACATGACGCAGCATCATCGCAGTACCCGCATCGGCCCAGTGCAGGTCATCCAAGACGAGCAGCACCGTCGCCCGCCCGGACAAAGCCGTCAAGAACTGCGCCGCCGCGTCCAAGAGCCGGAATCGTTCCTCATCCGGCTGCAGCGCAGTGGGCGGACCGATATCTGGCAGCAGTTGAGCCAGCTGCGGCGCGATGCGGACCAGCGCGCCACCTGCCATGCCGAGGTCAGCCCGCAGCCGCTCAGGGCCAGTCGTGTTGCCGTACCCCGCAATAGCCTCGGCGAACGGATGGAAGGGTGGAACCCACGCGCCCTCGACACAGCGACCGATAAGAACAATGGCTGAGCTAGCCCTGGCCTGCTCGGCGAGCTGCCGCAGCGCGTGGGACTTGCCGATCCCTGGCTCGCCCGCCAACAGGGCCACACCGCCCTGCCCCGCGGCCGCCTTATCCAGGCAGGCCAGCAGACGAGACATTTCGTGCGCGCGGCCGAAGTACCCTGCTGGGCCGGGCCCATCGCGCTGCTGAGGGTGCCAGGCAAGCTCGGAGGAATGCCGCAGGATCGCCTGATGCAGTCGGTGCAATTCAGGACCCGGAACAACCCCCAGGTCCTCATCAAGGACCCGCCGCAGCCGGCGGAACGCGTCCAGGGCCTCGGCCTGCCGTCCGTCACGGTAGAGCGCGACCATCAGCTGGCCCGACCGCCGCTCGCGCAGCGGGCCCTGGGCCACCAGGGCCTCAAGCCCAGCAACGGCCTCATGGTGGCGGCCTAGCGCAAGCTCTGCATCGAACAGATCCTCAAGCGCCGCCTCGTGCAACTCCTCCAGCCGCGACGCTTCCGCCGCCGCGAACGAACGGTCAGCGAATTCTTGCAACGCCGGACCCCGCCACAGGCCCACCGCCCGCCTCAACAGCCGCGCAGCCGTAGCCGGATCGCCGCCGGCCAGCTCCCCACGGCCCTCACCGATCAGGCTCTCCGCAAGCTTCGCATCGACCATCGCAGGCGAAGTCCGCAAGCAATACCCAGCCGGCTGAGTGACGACGCTCAAGCCTGCCACCCCAGCCGTCGCATGGCGAAGGTGGAGCACATAGTTCTGCAGCGTCTTCCCCGCAGTCCGAGGCGGATCATCGCCCCACAGCGCATCCACCAGGGCCGCAGTGCTGACCGCCTCCCCAGAATGCACCGCCAGGACCGCCAGCAGGCACCGCTCCATCGCCCCGCCGAGCTGAACCGGCCCATCACCCGCCAACTCGACAGGGCCGAGGATCCCGATCCGCCACCGGACCCCCTGCCCGTCCATCCTTCCAGTGTGACGTGGGACTGAAGCTCCGGTACAGGGCAGCTAACTGTCCCCGCTCACCGAGCCGTTGACCCACCAAGGACCTCCGCGGGAGCGGATTGAGCAGGCCGCAACATCGGCAACCAAGACGCCGCCCAGATCGCTCCCTGCCGCACCGAGCCACCCCCGCCACCGCCTATCACGCCCACCCCAACACCGACCGGACCGGCGAGGTCCACCATCGCGTCCGCACCGACCGCGTCGACGACACCGGCGTTGTCACCCTGCGCGTCAACGGCCGGCTCCACCACATCGGCATCGGCCGAACCCACGCCCGAACCCACGTCCTCCTCCTCATCCACGACCTCGACATCAGAGTCGTCGACGCCGCCACCGGAGAACTCCAGCGCGAACTCGTCCTCGACCCCACCAAGGACTACCAACCCACCGGCCGACCCCCAGGACCAGCCGCAAACACCCCAAACGACCAACACCCGAACCCACGAATCGTAGGTTCGGGTGTTGCCTATGTCTTGAGACATCACATGGCGCCCCCGGCAGGACGCGAACCTGCGACCAACGGATTAGAAAGCCGCCGGACGCCCTCGACAGGAGCCGATTTGAGCCTCGGAAGCCACTTAAAGTTCGCGAACGAGGACGTCCCCTGTAGGGGGCGAGGATGTGATCAAGGTCACTGATCCAGCTGGCGCGTTGCATTGCGCGCGGGGTTCTGACAATCGGATTTGAGATGGGATGTAACGCGCCTCATCACGCTATGTGTCCAACGACGTCCGCTGGGTCATGAGGACCGATTGTTCCTGTGGGATGGTCCTTACTGGTCACCGACCTGGAGTCTGGGTCATCGAACGGGTCGGTGTCAGATGAGTGCGTGCCGGGACTCGACTCCACAGCCGAGGGATTATGAGAGCCACGCCACTTTGCCACACCGGTCAACTTCAGACGCCCGGAGTTCGAGTGGCGGCACCTCTACTTGCCTCAATCCACTCTGTTCGACGCAATTTCATGTCACGCGCGGCGGGTGCAGGCAGGGGAGCTCGTTCACCTCGACGAGCGGTGTTGCTCGAACGGGCTTGCATCGCCTGTGATCCGCCATGAGATCCGCGACGCGTGTCCGCCAACTGATGTGCGACAGGCTGGAAGCCTGGGCTCTACGTGTGTAGAGCGCAGCGCGGAGCAGCCGATGAGCGGATGCCTTTACGTCAGCCCGAGAGCGTCCTCGAGGTCGGATACACGCAGGTCTTCGAGGGTGTCGAGGTCGTAGGGACGAGCATCCCCATGTTTGGGGGTGCCCCACTCCATCTCCGCCTCGCCCGAGACCCAGACCGTCAACTGCCCGGCGACCTCGTCCGTGCTCAGGATGAGCCGGGCCGCTGGCTTATCCGTTAGCGGGCGCGCCTTCAGGGTGCGGCCCCAGACTGTTGCCCGGCCCGACGTGCCGGGCTACAAGCGAGGCCAGTTCGGGCAGACCTGGACCGACGATCAGGCAGGCCGTGGTGGCCACAACGGCTGCGACACGCGCAACGACGTACTCGCGGCCCAGTTGACCGCGGTGCTGTACCGCGGTCGCTCCAGATGCGTCGTCATCGCCGGCACCCTTCTCGCCGACCCCTACACCGGTCGCCGGATAGAGTTCCGCAAGGCTGCAGCGGCCAAGGTGCAGATCGACCACCTGTACCCGCTGGCCCGGGCGTCGGACATGGGCGCGGCCCATCGGCCCCTGCAGCGACGCGTCGAGTTCGCCAACGACGAGGCAGCGAACCTGCTGGCCGTCGACGGACCAGCGAACGCCTCGAAGAACGATGCCGGGCCTGGCGAGTGGCTGCCGATCAACCGCGGCTATCGGTGCACGTATGTCCTGCGGTACCTCCAGGTCGCCCGCAAATACACGCTGCCAATCACCGCGGCCGACCGCGATACCGCCCAGGCGATCACGCGATCCTGCCCTTAGGAAGCCGAGCTCGCTCGCCGGGCAGGCACACAGGCCGACAACCAGACTCGACCAGCCGGTGCGCCTGGTGCTATCGGCCGGCTCGCACCCCCGGTCCAGCATCTTGCCGCCGGCAACAATCAGATCAGCCCGGACTCTGGTGCCCCCGGGAGACATTCGTTCGTACTCGTAGGTTTCCGCGCCGTGCGGAGGCCGATTGTTCGTCCGCGCGCCCTGCACCCTGCGCTCTCGTCTGTGGTCCGGGGCGTCTGGCGAGGCACTTGCGGAGGACCGGATGGTGCGGACCGGTCCTCGGGCTGGCCGTCCTGGCCCTGCCGGAGCCGATCGCCGAGCGCCTCAAGACAGAGCAAGGGGTGATCGCGGAACACTACGACGCGGTGAGCGTGCCCTTCGCCGACATCGTGAAGCTGCTGGACCAGGTGTTCTCCGCGTTCGACCGGTGGTGGCCGGCGTGATCGGCCCGGAGTTCGCCCTACGTCCACGCGGCACCATCGAGGTCAAGGGAAAGGGCCCTGCTGCAGACCTCCCTCCTCGACCGCCCCCGGCCCCCCCAACGCCGCAGCGTTCACGAAGCTGGGGCGGCAGTTGAAGCTGTGGTGGGCGACCTGGAGAACGGGCGCCGGCGGGTGACGATGGCGGACATGATCAAGCTCTGCCGGGTCCTCGGTCCGCCGTTGCTGTTGTGCCTGCGAGCGGCGTTAGCCGTCGTCCGATAGCGACCGGTTGGATGCTCAGAGCAACCTCTCGACGCGTGCGCGGATTCGGCGCATTGTGGAGGGAGCAGGCGCGCGGAGGGGTCTGGGCGCCCGGGGAAGTGGGGGACGACATGTTCCGTCTCAGCAACGCCGCGCGCGGACGCGGCCGGATCAGCTTGGCCGCGGCGATGCTGCTGATCGCCGCAGTGCTATCACAGGTCGGACCAGGGCCCGCCGGGGCGGCGACGTTGCCCACCGGATTTCGCGACACCGTCGTACTGAGCGGGTTGACCAACCCGACGGTGCTGCAGTTCGCGCCGGACGGGCGGATCTTCGTCGGCCAGAAGAACGGCGTGATCAAGGTCTTCCAGAGCCTCACGGACACGAGTCCGATCACCGTCGCCAACCTGTCGACGCAGGTCGACGACTATTGGGACCGCGGTTTGCTCGGCCTCGCTGTCCCGCCCAACTTCCCCACCAATCCGTACCTTTACGTGCTCTACGCGTACGACGCGCCGATCGGCGGCACCGCACCGACCTGGAGCGACGCCTGCCCGACACCGCCCGGCCCGACCACCGACGGCTGCCTCGTGTCGGCTCGCCTCTCCCGGCTGCAGATCAGCGGCAACGTCATGACCGGCAGCGAGCAAGTGCTGATCAACGACTGGTGCCAGCAGTACCCCAGCCACTCGGTCGGTACGCTGCTGTTCGGCCGTGACGGGTACCTCTACGTCAGCGGCGGTGACGGCGCGAGCTTCAACAACGTCGACTACGGCCAGTACGGCTCGACGTACGCCGGCGACAAGGCCAACCCGTGTGGCGATCCGCCAGGCGCGGCCGGCACCGCCCTCGCCCCGCCTGGCGCGGAGGGTGGCGCGCTGCGCAGCCAGAGCGTACGCCGTACCGACGGACCGGCGACCCTCGACGGTGCGGTCCTGCGCATCGACCCCATCACCGGCGCCGGTGTGGCCGGCAACCCGTTCTTCTCCTCGCCCGACCCGAACGCGCGGCGGATCGTGGCGTACGGATTGCGCAACCCGTTCCGGATCACCCAACGGCCGGGCACCGACGAACTCTGGGTCGGCGACGTCGGGTGGAACACCTGGGAAGAGATCAACCGGGTGGTTTCACCGACGACGGCGACGAACCTCGGCTGGCCGTGCTACGAAGGATCGTCGCTCCAGGGTGGATACCAGGGCGCCGGCCTCAGCCAGTGCTCGTCGCTGTACTCGACCCCTGGCTCGGTGGTTTCGCCGTACTACGCCTACAACCACAACGCCTGCGTGGTGAGCTACAGCGGCTGCCGTACTGGCGGCTCGTCGATCACCGGGATCGCTTTCTACCAGAGCGGTTCGTACCCGTCGCAGTACAACGGCGCGCTGTTCTTCGCCGACCACACCCGTGACGAGATCTGGGCGATGCTGCCGGGGACGAACGGGCTACCGGATCCCGCGCGGCTGCAGTCGTTCGTCGGCGTCGACTCGACCGGAGGGGCGGCGGGGCATCCCGTCGATCTGAAGATCGGACCCGGCGGGGACCTGTTCTACGTCGACATGGAGGGCGGCTCGATCCACCGCATCACCTACACGGCTGCCAACCAGCCGCCCACCGCGGCGTTCACAGCGAATCCGTCGAGCGGGCCGGTCCCGCTGACGGTCAGCTTCAACGGAACCACCTCGTCCGACCCCGAGGGTAGGCCACTCACCTACTCGTGGGACCTCAACGGCGACGGTACGTACGGCGATGCGACCGGCGCGACCACGTCGTACACCTACACCACAGCGGGGACTTACCACCCGAGCCTGCGCGTGGCTGACGACCAGGGCGCGAGCGACACCACCTCCGCGACCATCACGGCTGGCAACACCGCGCCGACCGCGATCATCGACACGCCCGCGTCGTCGCTCGTGTGGAAGGTCGGGGACACCATCCCATTCTCAGGCCACGCGACCGACGCACAGGACGGGACCTTGCCGTCGTCCGCGCTGAACTGGTCGCTGATCATGCACCATTGCTTCACGCCGACCGACTGCCACACGCACATGCTGCAGACCTTCAACAGTGTCTCGAGCGGCTCGTTCACCACTCCTGACCACGCCTACCCGTGCTGGCTCGAGTTGGTCCTGACCGCGACCGACTCCGGTGGCCTGGCCTCGACGACCAGCGTGCGGTTGGACCCGAGGACCGTCGTACTCACCTTCAGGACCAACCCCGGTGGCCTGAACCTGACGAACATGGTCGTCAACGAGGCGCCTCGCGCGACCCCGTTCTCCGTCACGGTCGTGGTGGGTTCGGCGAACTCGGTCAGCGCTCCGTCACCACAGGTCTTCAACAAGTCGACGTACAACTTCGTCTCCTGGTCCGACGGCGGACCGCAGAGCCACACGATCACGGCACCGTCGGCGAACACGACGTACACCGCCACCTACCGGAAGCGTTGAGGCCTCGGCTGGAGGGCGGATCGGATCAGCAGGGAGGCATCGCACCCATTTCGTTGCCTGCGGCCCGTTCCGTGCGGCCTCGTGACGTGTTCGGTTGTGGTCGTTTCCGGAACGGCCGAGCAGGTACAAGATAGACCCGACGATCCCACCGAGTACGTGCCCGGGAGGATGGCGAGTGGCTCAGCCGACCGACGTTTCCTGGACGACGTGCGAGGAAGCCGGCTGCATCGGCATCCGGCTTGCTGAAGGACGGATGTGCCTCGCCCACGCCAATCCTGAGATGCAGGCCGAGGCGCTCCTTCTCGTGAGGGAGACGGGCACGATCGACGTCCGCGGAGTACCCATCACGAGAGAACTCCTCAAGCAGGTCCTAGACGCTTGCCCGCGCGGCTCGGATGGGCAAGCGGTAGTCCACGCCCGCTTCGGCTACGCGACCTTCACCGGCGACGCCTCCTTCGGCGAGGCGATCTTCGAGGCGACCAGCACCGACTACGTCCCCGACTTCGGCGAGGGGACCGGCAGCAGCTAGCTATGTCATCGACTTCACCAACGCGACCTTCACCGGCGACGCCAACTTCATCGAGGCGACCTTCACGGGCGACGCCGACTTCGGCCACGCGACCTTCACGGGCGACGCCCGCTTCGGCAACGCGACCTTCGCCGGCGACGGCCGCTTCGGCGGGGCGACCTTCACCGGCAACGCCTCCTTCAGCGGAGTGACCAGTACCGGCGACGCCGACTTCGGCGGGGTGACCTTCACCGGCTACGCCCACTTTGTCGAGGCGACCTTCACCGGCGACGCCTATTTCCGCGAGGCGATCTTCACCGGCAACGCTGTCTTTCGCGCAAAGTTCGGCGGAGCCTACTTCAGCGGCGCCACCTTCGAGCAAGCACGCGAACTGGGCCCGTTGCTGGCTTACACCGGGTTGGTGTTGGACGACGTGCAGTTCAAGTAGCCGGTTCAGATCGAAGCCAGCTCGGCACGGCTGCTCTGCCGACGAGTTCGGTTCCCTGCCGGCGTCCAGTTCCGGTTGCGCTGGGCACAGGTGACGTTGGACGACGCCGACTTCCCTGCACCATCACTCCTTGCGGGCGTCCCCCGCCTGGCCATCGAGTGGCTGGCTGCTGAGGAGGCGGAGATGGCCAAGGGATGGCAGCAGGAGTTGACCGGGGGAATCGCCGGGCAGCCGCAACTGCTGTCGTTGCAGCGGGCCAATGTGGCCGGCCTCGGGCTGATCAACGTCAGTGTGGCGGACTGCCGGTTCGCCGGTGCACACAACCTCGACAAGTTGCGCTTGGAAGCCGGCGTGGCCTTCGGCATAGCCCCAACTCGTCTGGTGCCGCCGAGTTGGGGTTCGCGGCAGGTAATTGCCGAAGAACGCGCCTGGAGGGCCGCTCGGTCTCGCCGTTGGACAGCTCCTCCGTGGCCTCCGTGGCTGGACGAGCAACAGCCCGACGAGCTGCAAGCGGGGAGCATCGCCGGGCTGTACCGCGCGCTGCGCAAGGGCCGTGAGGACACCAAAGATGAGCCTGGCGCCGCCGACTTCTACTACGGCAAGATGGAGATGCGACGGTGCGCCCGGCCCACGGAGGGCGGCAGCGATGGCCGGTCCACCGGGACCTCTCGGGGGCGCTTTGAACGCGGGGTGCTGACCGCCTACTGGCTGGTCTCCGGCTACGGCCTGCGCACATGGCGGGCCGTTGCCTGCCTAGCCGTCGTGATCGCAGTCCTCGCGATCGCGTTTCACCTGGCCGGCTTCGCGAAGCCGCCACAGCCAGTCTCGTACTGGACCAGCCTGCTGTACACGTTCCGCGCCACCCTCTCCCTTACCGACAACGAGGTCACACTGACTGCGTGGGGCAAGTTGCTGCAGGGCTTGCTGCGCCTCACGGGGCCTCGTGCTGCTCGGCTTGGCCCTGCTGGCCCTTCGCGGCCGAGTGAAGCGCTGAACGAATCTCTGTCCGCGGGCGTTCGCGATGTCCCTGGGGCCGAAAACGATCGTTTCTCTGCACCCGCTGCAGGAGCGTCGGGTAGCCCCAGCTGGTCGGCGAGCCCAGCCGGGGCCGCAAGCTTCAGATACGTCGACCACCACCCCACCGGGTCAGATCGCAGACGATCCACCCGAACAACCGAAGCAACACACATGCGCGGCCGGCAGCACGGCCTTCATGGCACGAACCATGGCATGAAGGCCGGTTGTGAGTAGGGCGGGCGGGACTCGAACCCGCGACCCAGGGATTATGAGTCCCCTGCTCTAACCAGCTGAGCTACCGCCCCGTGTCGGGTGATCGTATCTGGTGGGTGGGGGAAACCAGGGGCGGGTCAGGGGTTTGACTGAGGGGTGGGTGGGGCGGAGCGGGCATGATGGACGTAGGTCCGGACGAAGGGAAGATCGATGGGCTGGTTCATTTTCCTCGTGCTCGTGGTGGGTGCGATCGCGGCGTACAAGTATCGGGTGCCGTTGATCGCGAAGCTGACTGGGCAGCCGCAGCAGCGTATTCAGCGTGCCATCGATCGGAAGAAGGGTAAGTAGGCGCTCGGCCTTGAGATGGGGTCGCCGTCGTGCTGCTGGTTCATCCAGTACGACGGCTTGTCCGCGTGCGGTGCGGGGCGTCAGGGACGCTTCAGGCTCCAGGCGGTGAGGGCGATTTTGCCGGTGGTGCCGATGTCGGTGACTACTGGCCAGACTGTGGGCTTCTCATGCTTGGCGCGCGCAACGGAGAGGTAGGCGCCGTTTTGGTTGTCGCCGCCGATTTCTACGGTGCTGGACCAGGCGATGGCCGCCTGGGCGGACTCGCCTTTCCGTAGGCGGAGCTTGGTGGGACCGGGGTCGATGGCCATGTACGACGTGCCGTGGGTGACGGTCACCTTCATCGTCGTGCGTTTGCTGTCTAGGACGGTCACGTCGGGGTAGCCGGTGACGGTGATCGGCTCAGGGCGGCAGTTGGTGAGCCTGGCGATGACGGCCCGGTGGCCCACCGACGCGTCGAAGTCGCCGACTGAGATCGACACTCCGGAGGCGGGGCAGGTGGGTGGCGGCGGGGTGGGTGTTGGCCGAGGTGTGGGTGTTGCGTGCTGGGTCGGTGTGCGCTTGGGGATTCCGCCGGCCGCGGTCTCGGTGCCGCATCCACTCAGGACGAGCAGTACGGCGGTCAGTCCCGCCCAGCCCCGTCTCTTCACTCCCTGACCCCTTTCCCGGTCGCCGACTGGATGTGACGTGAAGAGTCCCTCGGGATTCTGGGGTGACGGTACGGGATTACGTGGTCTAGGCCAAATTGCTGAAGCGGTGCGTCGCCGGATGCGGGGGACACGAGAAAGGCCGGCTCCAGTGGAGCCGGCCTCTGAGTTGGTGCTTGTGTCTGCTGCTCCCGCGACTGGACTCGAACCAGTAACCTGCCGGTTAACAGCCGGCTGCTCTGCCAATTGAGCTACGCGGGATCGGTGGTGTTTCCTGCCCTCCAAACCCCGAGGACCTGAGTAGGTTAGCAGGCCAGGGGCGAACTACAAAAACGGGATTCGAGTGCCTGGATGCTGGCTTCCGGGTCAGATTCCGAACTCGTCGCGGACCTGTTTGAGGGCTGCTTCGGCGGCATCGAGTACGCCGGGCTGGTCGGGCTCCAATCCCTTGTCCAGAACGAAGTTCCAGGTGACCGCGGCGTCGGTGGTGGCGGGGTTGCGGCGGCCGACGATCCGGACGCCGCGCTTGCCGGCGAGGGGGACGTGGCGCTGGACGACGATGCTTGCGTCGACGCGCTCGCGGAGGAGCTGGCCGAAGCGGCCGGGGTCATCGACTTTGAGTTCTGTCGCGCGGAGCGGGGTGCCGAAGTCGGTGGTCTCGAAGACGGTGAGGACGGAGGCTTCCGAGTCCCAGCTGGCGCGTTCGATCTTCTCCCAGCCAACTCGGCGGACGGTGTTGGGGGAGTCGGTGGGGAGGTAGACGGCTGAGCGGGTGCCTGCTACCCAGTGGGCGTCGGTTAGTTCCACGGCGGCGAGGATGTGTTCGTTGCCGTGGGTGGTGTGTCTGGAGGCTGCGTTCACTGCCTCGGTCAGCTCGCGAGGCCAGGAAGTACGCCGGAGTTTCACGTCTTCATCATTCCAGTTGGTGCAAATCTGTATGGGGTGGGGGCTTGCTGCCGCGGGCGGGGTGGGTTGGTGCGGGTAGCTCCCGTTCGGTGCTTTGCAGGTTGGTGGTCGGGTGGGCGTTGGTGGCTAGGCAAAGCACCGAACGGGAGCAGTTGGAGGCTGAGGCAGTTGTGGGGTTGGGGGTGCCGGGCGAGGTGCTGCCCGAGGCTCGGTGTCGCCGGGGCGGGGTCGGGCCGGGGCGGGCTGTCGTCGGGCGCGCGAGGTTGGCCGGGTGCGAGCGGGTGCCGGGCGGGGAGGTACGTGAGTGTGGGTGGGGCATGAGAGGTCCGAATCGGTTAGGCGGCGTAGTCGCGGAGGTGGTGGTGGGGGCGGCGGCGTAGGAGGCGGAGGGCTTCTTTTTCCAGGGTTCGGACTTGGTCGGGGTGGAGGTTTAGGGCGGTGGCGGTTTCTTCGGGGGTGCTCGGGGTGTGGCCCTGGAGGCCGTAGCGGTGGTGGAGGACGGACTGGTGGAGGTCATCCAGGAATTGGAGGTGGTGGGCGATGTCGCGGCGGAGGGCGGCGCGGAGGACTATCGCGTCGTCGTCGATGACTGGCTCGGAGTCGTCCAGGTCCAGGGTCTCAGGGTGGATTCGCCAGGCTTGGGCGCGTTCGACGCGGGCCACGGTGAGGGCGCTCGCGGTGGCTAGGTCTGCGGTAGTTGGTTCGCGGCCCAGCGACTGGGTCAGGTCGTGGCGGAGGGACGCGATCCGGCAGGCGTCGGCGTACGCCTGGGCGGGCATCCGGACGAGCCGGGAGCGGTCCGAGATGGCGCGGCCGATCGATTGCCGGATCCACCAGATCGCGTACGTCGAGAACCGGTGACCGAGGCGGTGGTCGAAGCGCTCGACCGCCCGCATCAGGCCGATGTTGCCCTCCTGGATCAGATCCAGGAGCGAGATGCCCTTGCCGGTGTATCGCCGGGCCAGCGATACGACCAGTCGCAGGTTGCCCTCGATCATCCGTCGCCACGACTGCTTCCCGAGCGCGATCACTTGCCGCAGGTCGGCCGGATCGTGACGCCCCGGCTCGTCACTCAGCCGCTCGGCCGCCAGCAATCCCGCCTCGATCCAGTACGAGTGCTCGCTCACCTCCTCCAGAGTCAGTAGTTCGTGCCGCCCGATGTCGCGCAGATACGCCACCAGCGCAGTCACATCCGCCGGGTCGCAGTCCAGCTCAGCCATCCGTTCCCCTCTCTCCTGACAAAGAGAGTGCCGTGATTAGCCGATGGAGAACCCGGTGACTTTGAGTATGTGGATAACTACGTGCTGCAGCAGTCAGTTCCACGCCGGGTACGACGGCGCGACCTCGGCGTACCGGTCGGACCAGTTGGGGAGGTCGATGCCGGCGAGGTGGGCGTCGAGGCGGTCGAAGAAGGCGTGGGTGCCGGGGATGAAGCCGCGGGCGTTGGTGACGGACAGGCCGGTATGGGTGAAGGTGAGCAGCGTGCCCTCGCCGTCGGGGGTGAGTTCGTAGCGAACGACGCTGTCCTCGACGATCCGCTGGCGCCACTCGTGCTCGAGGACGTACGGCGGGTCCCAGACCAGGATCCGGCCGGTCAGTCGCTTGGCGTCAGGTGCGGCCGGTGGCTCGTCGGGCATCATCTCGATGCTGCCGCCGGTCCGGCCGTCGATGACGGTCTCGCCGAACCACGCCGTCCGTTCGAGCGGGTCGGTGAGCGCCGCCCACACGACCTCGATCGGATGGGGGAGGTGGCGCCGGAACGTCATGGTGGCGCGGTCGCCGTCGATGGTCAGGTCGCCGTAGCGGTCGGTCAGGCTCATTCGGTGGACTCCTTCTGGTCGAGGTGCTGCTCGAGGGCGTCGAGGTGCCGCGGCCAGTACTTGCGGTACCGGCTGATCCAGGTCTCGATCTCGAGCAACCGGTCCGCGCGCAGGGCGTAGATCCGCCGCTGGCCGTCCGGCCGAACCTCGACCAGGCCGACCTCGCGCAGGATCCGCAGATGCCGCGACACCGCCGGCTGGGTCAGCCGGTCGAGGTGCGCGACCAGCTCACCGGCCGGTCGATCCCGCTCGGCGAGGAGGTCCAGAACTTCCCGTCGGCTCGGCTCAGCGATCGCCTCGAACACATCCATGGCGAGAAGTATTACAGAAGGCGTATATACACTTCAAGTGATATGTCTCAAGCGTACGCGCGGAGTCCGCTCAGCAACCCGTGGTGGAAGGGGTTGGCGTCGACGGCGTCGAACCAACTGGTCCCGGTGGTCAGCGGTTCGAGCGGTGGGATGGTGACGGCCTCCGGGGTGGCGCCGGCCGGCCCGCGGCGGCGGACCTGGACGTCGAGCTCAGGTGCGGGCATGTCCGGGAGGAGCACGAAGCCGTCAGCGCCGATATCCGTGGCGCTGAAGGTGTCGAAGGTGGCGGGGTCTGCGCCACCGGGGACGAGGCCGTCGAACACGCCTTGGTCAGCCAGTGCGGCGAAGGTTGTAGCGGCTCGGTTGGCGGCGCCGGCAGGATCGGAGCGGATCTGCTCCAGCTCGGCGACCACCGTCTTCCACGTGACGGCCGCGTCGCCGTAGTCGATGCTGCGGGAGAGCTTGCCGACCGTGATCTGGGTTGCCGACGGTGCCAGGGGTTTCATCAATGAGCGCAGGCCGTAGCGTGCCCGTCCGCCGACCACCACGAGCCGGATGTCCGCCTCGGTGGCCTCGATCAGGCTGCGGTGGACGTCGGCGCCGGACCGCCGTACGACGATCAGATCGGCCAGCGCGCCACGGGCGATCTGCCCGACCGGATGCGGCCAGACGCCGGTCAACGCCTCGCCCGGGTTGGACGTTGCCATCCGCACCAATTCCTCATCGGTGAACACCGACTCGGCCTTGTTCCACAGGTCGGCGACCTTCAACTCCCACAGCACATTGCGCGTCCCCGACGGTCCCCAGTCCGACCCGATGCACAGTCGTACGCCGGCAGCGTGAGCGCTACGCACGTCCGCCGTCGCGCCGTACAGCCAGAGGTTGGAGAACGGCGACCAGACCAGGCTCGAATTCCCCGCCTTCAGCGCGGCGAAATCGTCGGCGTTCAACGCACCCCCGTGAATCGCCACCAGCTGCGGTTTCACCACCCCGACCTGCTCGAGCAACTCGAACTCCGAGCGCAGTTTCGGATCCGATCCCTCGGCCGAGTGCGCGATGAATCCGCGGCCGAGCTCGACCGCCGCCGCATAGGGCGCCAGCGCTTCCTTGCTGTCGGCAACCAGTGTGCTGACCCGGATGAAGTCGTCGTGGGTGCCGAGTTTCTCGGAGTCGACGTTCCGGATCAGGTCGTTGTCCGGCGGTACGGCGCCCCGCGGGTTGCCCTGGATCGACGTCGTACCGCCGACGATCGCCCGCGTCTCGACGTACCTCAGCAGGGCTCGGCCGGCGGCCGCACCGAGCAGGCGGGCCGGCTGGCTGATCTGCGCGCTGTACGTCGGCGCCCGCCCCCACTGGTTGTGCGAGGTCCACGGAACCTTGCGCGAAGGCTCGGTCCACAAGGGCAGGCTGTTGTACATCAAATGATTGTGTAGATCGATCAGCCCGGGAAAGATCAGCCCTCCCGCCGTGATCCGCGCAGCGTTCTCGAAACCCGGCGGTTCGGCGTCGATCGGCGTGACCGCCGCGATCAGGCCGTCGTCGCCGACATAGACCGCGCCTTTCGGGAGCACCTGCCCGTCCGGCCGCATCGTCACCACGGTTCCACGCAGTACGAACATGGCTTTCCCTCCCGTACAATCCCCATTGCCGCCCTGTTCACGAGCGTAAGTCACGCATCGTCGAGGGGGAGGTATTTCGATGGCTGACTTCGATCCCGGCCCGCCCGCCCTGGTGGCGCGGCACTTCGCGAAAGTGCCCAGTTATGCGGACTATCGGGAATTGTTCTGGTACGACTGGGGGCCGGTGTTCTACCGCGGCCGGCTGAACCGCACCGCCCGGTTGCTCGCGATCGCGTCCGATCCCGGACCGACCGAACGCGTCGCCGGACGCACGCTGGTCGGCGACGCAGGTCAACGCGTGCAGGGATTCCTGACGAAGCTCGGCCTGACCCAGAGCTACGCGCTCGTCAACGCCTACGCGTACGCGCTGCGGCCGTCGCGTGCCATGCAGGCCGCACCGCTGCTGTCCCGGCCGGACCAGTTGGACTGGCGCAACACGCTGCTGCGGATGATCACCGGGCCGGAACTGCAGGCGATCGTCGCGTTCGGGGCGCAGGCCCGGTCCGCAGTGCGGCTCTGGGACGACAAGCCGAACGTGCCGCTGTTCGAGGTGCCGCATCCGTCGAGCCGCGATCCACAGGCCTTGGTCGACAGCTGGCGGCAGGCCGTGACGGAGCTGCGGGCCGTCGTCACCCCGGACCTCGACGGAGATCCCGCCGTACCGAACTACGGCCCGAAGTTCCTCGAGACCGACTATGCGCCGATCCCGCCGCGCGACCTGCCGTTCGGCGTTCCGCCGTGGCTCGGTGACGACGCGTGGGGCCGCAAGGACAAACCGCGTCACAACAACAGCGTGGAGCGCCCAGAGGAGGATCTCCTCAACACATTGGTCTGGCGGGCTCCCAAACTGGGCTGAAATGGTCCGTTGCTGGGTTTACCGTGATCCAGTGCGAGTGGCTACCTGGAATGTGAACTCGGTCAAGCAGCGGATGCCCCGGTTGTTGGGCTGGCTGGATGAGCGGCAGCCCGACGTGGTGTGCCTGCAGGAGACGAAGCTGGCGGACGACGCGTTCACCGCGCTGCTCGGCGACGAGCTGGCCGGCCGCGGCTACGAGACCGCCCTCTACGGCGAAGTGCAGTGGAACGGCGTCGCCCTGCTGTCCAAGGTCGGCCTCGAGGACGTGGCGACCGGGGTGGCAGGGGCGCCCGGATTCCCCCATCCCGAGGCCCGCGCGGTCGCGGCGACCTGTGGTGGCATCCGGATCCACTCGCTCTACGTGCCGAACGGTCGTGTCCCGGACTCCGATCACTACCAGTACAAGCTGGCCTGGCTCGAAGCGCTGAAAGACGTCATCGCAGCCGGTCCGGCCGACCAGATCGTCTGTGGCGACATGAACATCGCCCCGACCGACGCCGACGTCTTCGACCCAGCGGCGTACGTCGGTGAGACGCATGTGACCGCGCCCGAGCGGCAGGCGCTCGCGGACCTGATGGCCGCGAAGGGGTTGCATGACGTCGTCCGCGATCGCTGGCCGGACCAGCGCGTCTTCAGCTACTGGGACTACCGCGCCGGCATGTTCCACCAGGACCTCGGTATGCGGATCGATCTGATGCTCGCGACCGATCCGGTGGCCCAGCGGGTCAAGGCGGCGTGGATCGATCGCAAGGCCCGCAAGGGGACCGGACCGAGCGACCATGCGCCGGTGATCATCGACCTCGACGTCGCGCCCGACGGCGACATCGGCCCGGTCGTACCACCGCCGTCCGCGCCGCGGACCGGCCGCAAGACCACCACCAAGCTCCCTCAGAACCGCTGATGCGGCGCGTCGTCGCGGTCGCGCTCCTGCTAGCGGCCCTCGCAGCCTGCACCAATGACAAGTCCCCGGCAGCACCGCCGGCGGTCGCGTGGTCGAAGGTCGACGTCGGTACGGCGGAGCCCGTCGTACTCACGGAACACGGCGACCAACTGCTCGTGGGCCTGCGCCACCGCGGCGCCAAGGTCGTCCCGGAGCTCCTCCTGCTCGACGGAGACAAACGCACGCCGATCGCGGTCAAACCGAACCCCGCGAGCCCCTACGCCTTCGAAGCGATCTGGTACTCGATCGCGTACGACGGCAAGCAGCTGCTCGCCCTCGGGGGAGCGGCCGGCGGCGCGCACTCCAACACGCGCTGGACGGTGTGGACCGGGACGCCCCAGACCGGACTCATCGAGCGGCCGCAGGATTTCTTCACGTTCGGCGGCCAAACCGCGGGCGACCTGTACAGCGCGGTCATCACCCCGAGCGGCCGCGCGCTGCTCGGTTCGTGGGGCGGTGTGGAGACCGGCAACGACGCCATGGTGTGGCTGCCGCAGGGCGACGCCAAGTGGACCCGGCAGAATCCGGCCAAGACCGCCCTGCAGAGTACGCCGTCCCTCCTGGTCGGCCCCGGCTTCGGAACGACGCTCGGCGAGAGCATCGTCCTGGTCGGCTCCCAGGTCCGTCTCGCGCCGAACGTGGTCGCCCAGGAGGCAGCCGTCTGGCGATCCACCAAGCTCAACCAAGGCTGGTCCCGGATCGCGCTCCCGGAGCCCGGCAACCGCAGTCAGGCGAACACCGCGACCTGCGACAAGGATTGCGTCATCTCCGGGTACGTCGACGGTAAGCTCGCCATCTGGCAGCTGGACCACACCGGCCAGGCCACGCGGCTCAAGGACGTCCCGGCGATCCCGGTCGGCGACAAGGACAAGCTGCCGCCGCCGGTCGTCGACGGCGACAAGGTCGTCCAGATCGTTGCTCAGGACAACAAGGTGAAGGTGCTCACCGGCCAGAACGGTCACTGGACCACGCAGGAGTCGCAGGGTCCGGAGGGGCAGGTCACCGACGCGGTCCTGTTGCCTAACCACAAGCTCTACCTGATCGCCGGCACCTCCCTGTGGGAAACCACCCTCAGCTGAGCGGCACCTCCATCGGCCGGACCACGCTCAGCTAGCTGAGCAGGCCCTTCACGTACGCCGCCTGACCGGAGTGCTGGGCGCAGTCGTCGATCACGCTGACCAGCCGCACGCCGAGCGTGACCGGCGGGTTCCACCGGCGGTCGACGATCCGGTCGAGACCCTCATCGGTGACCGTCTTCAGGAACTCCACCGTGCGCGCGTGCACGGCGTCGTAGTACCCGAGCAGTTGCTCGGCCGAGAACTGGACCAGCGCCACCTGGTCCGAGGAGTGCGCATACCCGGTGTCGGCCGCGTCGAGGGGCAGCCCGAGCCGCTCGTGCCAGCCGTCCGCGGTGTGGACCTGCTCATACCCGCCGGCGTCGGCGAGGTGGTCGTCCTGGACCCGGGTCAGGTGCCAGACCAGCCACGCGATCGAGTTGGCCGTGTCCCCAGGCCGGGTCGCGAGCGTCTTGTCGTCGAGACCCTCCACGACGTCGTGCACGACCTCCTGGATCCGGCTGTGCGCGTCGATGAGCAGTTCACTTGTCTTCATGACGGCCACCGTAGTCTTCACCACGGACAGTTCTATGAGAGGGAGCAACCGTGGAATACCGCACTCTCGGTACGAGTGGCGCCGTCGTCTCGACGTACGCGCTCGGCACCATGACGTTCGGCAACGAGACTGACGAGCCCGGCTCGCACGCGCAGCTGGAGCGGTACGTCGAGGCCGGCGGCAATTTCATCGACACCGCTGACGTCTACACGGCCGGCGTGTCCGAGGACATCGTCGGTCGCTGGCTGGCGAAGAGTTCCGCGCGCGACAGCGTCGTACTCGCCACCAAGGGCCGGTTCCCGACCGGCGACGGACCCAACGACGTCGGTACGTCGCGCCGCCACCTCCGCCGCGCGCTGGAGGCGTCGCTGAGCCGCCTCGGCGTCGATCACATCGACCTCTACCAGCTGCACGCGTGGGATCCGGTCACACCGCTCGAGGAGACGCTCAGCTTCCTGGAGGACGCCGTCCGCGCCGGAAAGATCTCGTACGGCGGCCTGTCGAACTTCACCGGGTGGCAGCTGCAGAAGGCGTGCGACCTGATCGCCCACCGTGGCTGGTCGCCGCTCGTCACGCTGCAGCCGCAGTACAACCTGCTGGTCCGTGAGATCGAGTGGGAGATCGTCCCGGCCGCGCAGGAGAACGGACTAGGCCTGTTGCCGTGGTCGCCGCTCGGCGGTGGCTGGCTGACCGGGAAGTACTCCTTCGACGAGCTGCCGACCGGAGCCACCCGGCTCGGTGAGAACCCGGACCGCGGTGTCGAGTCGTGGCATCGCCGCAGCCAGAACCAGCGCGTGCGTGACGTGGTCGACGCAGTCCGGGAGATCGCGGAAGCTCGTGGCATCTCGATGGCGCAGGTCGCTCTCGCCTGGCTCGTCGACCGCCCGGCGATGACGTCGGTGATCCTCGGCGCCCGCACGCTGGAACAGCTCGACGACAACCTCGCCGCGGCGGACCTGCACCTCACCGCGGAGGAGACCGACAAGCTCGACCGGGCCAGCGATCCCGGTGCGGCGGACTACCCGTACGGCGGCCCCGGCGTAGCGCAGCGCGGACGCCCGATCGCGGGCGGGCGCAGCTAACGCTCCACTGCGGCGCGGAGAGCGGCGTACGACGCAACCAGCGCACGCCGCTCCTCCGCGAGCAACGGATCGTCCAGTCGGCGGCCGGCCTGGACCCAGCGGTCGGACAGGCCCATCGCCTCGACCCGCTTGTGCGCGGCTGGGCGGACCGCCTCGCGCTCGACGCGGTACACGTAGCTGTAGAGATCGATCAGCGCGGACTCGACCTGCTCCTCGGTCACCGACTCGTCGTGCTGGCGGGCCCGATGGACCCGCCACC
>NZ_JBEZYF010000100.1:0-25112 GCF_040638415.1 Kribbella sp. NPDC026596
GTGTATTGTTGTGTGAGTTGAGAGTGGAGCGACGAGGGAAGGCCGGGAGCAAAAGCCCCATGACCCGCCGCGCCGGAGGCGTGGCATCGATGCAGTCATGGGGCCAAACTTAACCGGCAGACCTAGTCAGCCAAGGCGGTTTTCAGCAGAAGCTCGTACGTCGGACGCGGGTCGACGTCGTCGTGGCGGGCGATGCGATGCAGGATCAGCCCTTCGGACGCGGCCGCGATCGCGCGAGCGGCCTCGCGGGGATGTGGCGACCCGAGCTCGGCCAGGGCCGCGGTGGCCATGGTCTCCAGGACCTCGCGACCGCGGGACAGCGCCTCCCGCAGGGCGGGATCGTGACTGCCCTCCAGGAACAGGATCAGCCGCGCGGTCGTCCGCACCCGATTGACCCGGGTGATGTAGTCGAACAGTCCGCACATCGCGTCGACGAACTCGTCGGCCGTGGCCGGGGTGAAGGCGGATCCGACCGCCTGCGGGTCGGCCTCGGCCAGATGATCGACGACGCCGGTCAGCAGCGCGCGCCGGGTGCGGAAGTGGTTGGAGGTCGAGCCCTTCGGCAGGCCGGCCCGCTCGTCGACGCGGGCATGGGTGAGCGCTCGCAAGCCCTCGGTCCCCAGCAGTTCGATCGCGGCGTCCAGAGCTCGAACACGAGTCGACGTCATGCGGCCACTATAAACGTAGTGACACGGCACTACGTTCGTAGTACCGTCAAAAACATGCTGCCAACGCTCGATGGGGTGACTCACCACTACGTCGATCTGCCGGGACTGCGGATGCACGTGACCGAGGCCGGCAGCGGCGACGCTGTCCTGATGCTCCACGGTTTTCCCCAGCACTGGTGGGAGTGGCGAGACGTCATCCCCGCGGTCGCTGAGCACTACCGTGTGATCTGCCCGGATCTGCGCGGCGCCGGCTGGACCGACGCACCGCCCGACGGCTACACGAGCGGCCAGCTGCAGGCCGACGTACTCGCGCTGCTCGACCAGCTCGACCTCGATCGGGTGCATCTGGTGACGCACGACTGGTCGTCGATCCTCGGGTTCCTGCTCTGCCTGAACCACCCGGATCGCATCCGCGACCATGTGGCCATGTCCGTTCCGCCCCTGAATGCCACGTTCGATCGAGGGTTCGCGGGCCGCGCGCTGCGGTACGGATGGTTCAACCTGATCCTCCCGTGGCCGGGCCTGGGTCCGTGGGCACTTCAGGCCCGAAGACTGCCGCGGCACATGCTGCGGGCGCACTCGACGTCGACGCCGGAGGACCTGATCGAACTCTTCGCGAGCCAGTTCGCCGATCCCGCTCGAGCGCGGGCCGGGTCGGCGTTGTACCGGAACTTCATCCAGCCGGAGGGACTGCGCGCGCTGCGCGGGAAGTACCGCGATCAGCAGCTGACCACTCCGACCCGCGTGCTGATCGGCGCGGACGACCGGGTAGTGAAGGCCACGTTCGAGGACGGGATCGAGATCCCGGGCGCGGGGCACTTCATCGTGGACGACCGACCGGACGCGGTGGCCGCAAACGTGCTGGAGTTCCTGAAACGCTGAGCGTCGTACTCACCGGCTCCGGTGGGCGGCATCCCGCACAGGCGCCGGAGCCAGGTGAGTACGACGGGCCCTCAGTGGTGGGCCGGGTTGAGGTCCTTGGTCCACAGGACCGTGCCGAACAGGTTGCGCAGCGAGACCGTGAACACACCGGTCCGCGGGTCGATGCTGGTGTGACCGAAGAACTGGTTGCCGCCCGCGGGCGACTGGCTCGGGAAGTCCGCCACCTTGGAGAACACGACCTCCGGCCCGAAGGTGCTGTCGAGCGCGTTCGGCCCGAACGTACCGGCGTTGATCGGGCCGGCCACGATCTCCCAGAACGGGTCGAAGTCGGTGAACGCCGCGCGGGACGGGTCGTAGTGGTGCGCCGCGCAGTAGTGCACGTCGGCGGTCAGCCAGATCGCGTTGCGGACCTTGCGCTTCTTGAACTGGCTCAGCACCCAGGCGATCTCGTGCTCGCGACCGCCCGGCGCACCGGGGACTCCGTTGCCGACGGCCTCGATCAGCGAGCCGTCGGGCACCAGCAGGCCGAGCGGCATGTCGCTGGCGATCACCTTCCAGGTCGCCTTCGACGCGGCCACCTCACGCACTAGCCACTCGGCCTGCTCCGCGCCGAGCATCGCGACCGGGCCGACGGTGTCGGGCGTCGGGTTGGCGCCACGGTAGGTCCGCATGTCCAGGCAGAAGACGTCGAGCAGCGGACCGTAGCTCACCTTGCGGTAGATCCGGTTGCGTCCCGCGACGTGCTCCATCGGGAGGTACTCGAGAAAGGCTTGCTTCGCCCGGCCGGCGAGGACGTCGACGCGCTTCTCGGTGTAGCGGTCGTCGGTGAGGATCTCGCCCGGGTACCAGTTGTTCAGCGTCTCGTGGTCGTCCCACTGCGCGACCAGCGGCACGTCGGCGTACAGGTCGCGCACGTTGTGGTCGAGCAGGTTGTACCTGTACCGGCCGCGGTACTCGGCCAGGGTCTCGGCGACCTTCGAGACCTCCTCGGTCACCACGTTCTTCCAGACGGTGCCGTCGGCAACCTTCAGCTCGGCCGCGATCGGGCCGTCGGCGTAGATGTTGTCGCCGGAGTGCAGGAAGAAGTCGGGCCGGGTGTCGTGCATCGCCTTGTACGCGATCATGCCGCCGAGGTCCGGGTTGATCCCGTAGCCCTGGCCGGCGGTGTCACCGGTGAAGACGAAGGACACCGGCCGGTTGCGTCCCGGCGTACTGAAGGAACCCTCGAGGGACTCGCCGCGGCGGCCGTGGGCGTCCTCGAAGGCGATCCGGTAGTCGTAGCGCTGCCCGGGGCGCAGACCCTTCAGCGGCAGCTGCGCGGTGAAGTCCTGGTCTGGTCCAGTGACCGGGCCGCGCAGGCGGATCGCGCGGTCGAAGCGGCCGTTGCTGGTCAGGTCGACGACCAGCCGGGCCTGGCGGTCGGTACGGGACCAGACCACAGCGGAGTTCGTGGTGACGTCGGCCGACATGATGCCGGACGGCAGTGCGGGCCGGTCCCGGCGGACGACGGTGGGGGCCGCGGCGGCGACGCCTGGTACGGCGATCGTCGCGCCGGCGACGGTGGATGCGGCCAAGAGCTGGCGGCGGCTCAAGTTCATGAGCCGAAGGTGCGCTCCGCTGATGACAGTCAGGTGACGGGCGGGGGAACTGGGTGCCAAATCACCAGCGGACGGCACAATGGGAGGAGTCGCCGGGTCGAGAGGGAACGCTGGGAATGAGACGGGAACACCGCATCGCGCAGGTTTTCATCGAGCTGGCCGACACACTGGTGGCGGAGTTCGACCTGGTCGAATTCCTCCGCAGCCTGGCCGAGGTGACCGTCGAACTGCTAGATGTGGACGCGGCCGGCCTGATGCTGGCCGACGAGGACGGCGTCCTCCGCGTGATGGCGTCGTCGGACGACCAGGCCGAACTGCTCGAGCTCTTCGAGCTGCAGCAGGACGATGGTCCGTGCCCCGGGTGCTTCCGGACCGGCCAGCCGGTGGTCAACGTCGACATACGCCGCTGGCCCGAGTTCGCCGAAGCGGCGGCCGCCGGCGGCTATGCCTTCGCCCACGCCCTCCCGCTCCGGCTTCGCGGACACGTCATCGGTGCGCTCAACCTCTTCCGGTCCAGCACCGAGCCGCTCGGCGAGGAGGACATCAACCTGGGCCAGGCGCTGGCGGACATCGCCACGATCGGACTCCTGCACGAGCGGCAGGTCCGCGGGCAGCAGGTCCTGACGGAGCAACTCCAGAGCGCGCTGAACAGCAGGGTCCTGATCGAGCAGGCGAAAGGGATGCTGGCCGAGCGCGCCGGTCTGGCTCCGGCGCAGGCGTTCACCGCGATGCGCTCGTACGCACGGGGCACCGGACAGCGCCTGGCCGTCGTGGCCCACGGCGTATTGGACGGCTCGCTCGACACCTCGGCGCTGCTGACCCGGTAGCGCTTGCGCGCGGTGCTGCGGCGTGGTTCCGTTGAAGGTGACAGCCACTCTTCTCGTGGCGCTGCCCCGGACCTGGTAGCGCATCGACCCGATGCACTCCGGAACGGGGCGTTCTCATGTCTCAGCTCGTCGCGGACGACCACCATCCGCAGCGGCCGCAACAGCGGTACGCGAATCTCTACACCGACCTCGCCCAGACCGTCCGTGAGCTCGACCTGCTCCGGCGGCGGCACGGCTACTACTGGACCCGCATCGGCGTGGTGACGGCTGCCTTCGCGGGTGTCTGGGCCGGCGTCGCCCTGCTCGGCAACTCCTGGCTGCAACTCCTGATGGCCGGTGCCCTGGCACTGGTACTTACGCAGGTCGCCTTTCTCAGCCATGACAGCGCCCACCGGCAGATCTTCCACTCCGCGGCCTGGAACGACTGGACCGCACGCCTGCTGGCCAGCGGGCTGGTCGGCATGAGTGCGAGCTGGTGGCGCTCCAAACACAGCCGCCACCACCAGGCGCCGAACCAGCTGGACCGTGACCCTGACATCGGCGTAGGAGTCGTGGCCTTCACGCCTCAGCGCTTCACCGAACGCAAGGGCCTGAGCGGATGGCTGACCCGCCGGCAGGGCTGGCTGTTCTTCCCGCTGCTCACCTTGGAGGGCCTGAACCTGTACGTCGGGAGCGTGCGCCATCTGCTCCGCCGGTCGGCGACGTCGGTCGAGCGGATCGAAGCCGCGATCGTGCTGACCCGGCTCGGTGGGTACCTGGCCCTGTTGGTCATCCTGCTGCCGATCGGCAAGGCCGGTGCCTTCCTCGGGCTGCAGCTGGCCGTGTTCGGGATCTGCCTGGGTGGCTCGTTCGCCCCGAACCACAAGGGCATGCCACTCGTGCCGGCGACGATGAAGCTGGACTTCCTGCGGCGCCAGGTACTGATGTCGCGCAACGTCCGCGGCGGAGTGATCGTGGACTTCGCGCTCGGCGGGCTCAACTACCAGATCGAGCATCACCTGTTCCCGAGCATGCCCAGGCCGACCCTCCGGACGGTTCAGCCGATCGTTCGCGAGTACTGCGCTCTGCACGGGGTGAAGTACACCGAGGTCGGCCTGTTCGCGTCGTACCGGATCGTCATCGACTACCTGAACAACGTCGGCCTCCGCGCCCGGGACCCGTTCCAGTGTCCGCTCGTCGAGCTGTACCGCAAGTGAACCCCTGGTACGGCGAGGGTCCCGCCGCGTAACCTCGGGGCGAACTGCCTGCCAACTCGGCCCGCCCGCTCCGGCCGACAGTTGTCTGACTTGATCCGGCATGGTTCTGTAGAGGCCAACGGGCCACCTTTCGTGCCGCTGCCCTCCCGGTAGCGCATCGACCGATGCACTATCAGGACGGAGCGATGCCGATGTCGCACACCCTTGCCGACGATGCCCACCCGCAGGGGGCTCAGCAGCGCCACGCAAGTCTCTACAGCGACCTCCTCCACACGGTGCGGGATCTCGGCCTGTTGCGCCGGCGCCACACCTACTACTCGATCCGGATCGGGCTGGTCCTGGTGGCGCTCGCCGGAATCGTGACCGGCGTCATCCTGCTCGGCAACTCCTGGTTCCAGTTGCTGATCGCCGGCGCCCTGGCCCTCGTCCTCGTCCAGGTCGCGTTCCTCAGCCACGACAGCGCGCACCGGCAGATCTTCCACTCGGCCGCCTGGAACGACTGGACGGCGCGCATCCTGGCCGGCGGGATCGCCGGCATGAGCATCACCTGGTGGCGCAACAAGCACTCCAAGCACCACAACGCGCCCAACCAGTTGGGCAAGGACCCCGACATCGACATCGGCGTCGTCGCCTTCACCCCGGGTACCATTGCGAAGCGCGGGCGGCTGGGCCAGTGGCTCGCCGCCCGGCAGGGTTGGCTCTTCTTCCCGCTCCTGACGCTCGAAGGGGTCAGCCTGCACGTGTCGAGCCTGCAGCACCTCTTCCGCCGCGGGGCGACCCGGCTGGAACGTGTCGAGGCCGCGGTCGTGGTGTCCAGGATCGGCGGCTACGTCGCCACGCTGTACGTGCTGCTGCCGCCCGGCAAGGCCAGCGCGTTCCTCGCCATCCAGCTGGCCGTCTTCGGCGTCTGCCTCGGGGCGTCGTTCGCGCCGAACCACAAGGGCATGCCGCTGGTCCCGGCCGGTATGAAACTCGACTTCCTGCGCCGCCAGGTGCTCATGTCACGCAACATCCGGGGCGGCGTGCTGACCGACTTCGCGATGGGCGGCCTGAACTACCAGATCGAGCACCACCTGTTCCCGAGCATGCCGCGGCCGAACCTGCGGCGGGTCCAGCCGATCGTTCGCGAGTACTGCGCGCTGCACGGCGTGAACTACACCGAGGTCGGACTGATGTCGTCGTACAAGATCGTCGTCGACTACCTGAACAACGTCGGGCTGCGCGCTCGCGACCCGTTCCAGTGCCCCCTGGCCGCCCAGCTCGGGCGTTAGGGCGTGTCTGATGGTCCCGCGCAGTAGGCGCGGGGACCATCAGACACGCTCTTAACCCGAAGGCGGGATCTCGCCGGATCCGCGGATGGTGAGCTTCACCGGGACCCGGACCGTGCGTCCGGGCCGGTGCGGCTCGGGGAGGCGCTCGGTCATCAGCTGGATCGCCGTACGGGCCATCACGTCGGCCGACTGCGCGACCGCGGTCAGGCCCGGGCTGAGCAGGTCGCCCAGGGCGAGGTCGTCGAAGGACACCAGCGCGACCCGGTCCCGCCGGCCCGCGAGCCCGCGCAGCACCTCGGCGGTGGTCATGTTGTTGGCCGACAGCAGCGCCGTGGCCGGCTCCGGCCGGTCCAGTACGGCGGACAGGGTGATTCCGATGCCCTCGGTCGTCGGCTCGGACAGGTGGACCAGGTCCTCGTCCACGTCGATGCGGTGCCGCGCCATCGCGGCCCGGTAGGCGACGACGCGTTCGCGGGCGGTGAAGATTCGCTCGTCGTCACCCAGGTAAGCGATCCGCCGGTGCCCCTGCCGGACCAGATGGTCGATCGCCTGATCGATGCCGCCGGCGTTGTCCGCGAGTACGGCGTCCGCCTCGATCCCGTGCGCCGGCCGGTCGATCGTGACCACGGCCATGCCCGCGTCGACGTGCGGCGCGAGGTAGTCCTGGGTCTCCCCGATCGGCGCCATGATCAGCGCGTCCGGCCGGCGGGCGACGAACTCCAGGCAGACCTCCCGCTCCCGCTCCGGGTCCTCGTCGGTCAGGCCGATCATCACCACCGAGCCGGACGACCGGGCCCACAGCTCGACCGCCCGGCCGAGGGAGGCGAAGAACGGGTCGCCGATGTCGCGGATGACCACCGCGATCGTCCCGGTCTTGCCGCGCCGCAGCATCCGGGCGCTCTCGTTCGGGGTGTAGTTGAGCTCCTTGATCGCGGCCTGGACCTTCGCGGTCAGCTCCGGGCTGACGTTCGGCTCCTCGTTCACCACCCGGGAGACGGTCTTGAGCGCGACTCCGGCCCGGGCCGCGACCTCCTTCATCGTGGGCCGGCGCTGGCCCGCACCGTTCACGCCGCTGATCGTCATCGCCGGCCCCTCTCTCCCCTGTTGTCCCGCTCAGCTCTCGACGACGACCGGGATGATCATCGGACGGCGGCGGTGGGTGTCGCTGACCCACTTGCCGACCACCCGGCGAATCACCTGCTGCAGCTGGTACATGTCGTCCACCCCGCTGCCGATCGCCTTCTCGATCTCCGCCTCGATCCGCGGCTTCAGGTCGTCGAAGACGCTGTCGTCCTCGGCGAACCCGCGCGCCTGGATCTCCGGCCCGGCTGTCAGTTTGCCGGTAACGGAGTCCATCACAGCGATCACCGAGATGAAACCCTCGTCGCCGAGAATCCGGCGATCCTTCAGCGAGGTCTCGGTGATGTCGCCGACGGTCGACCCGTCCACGAACACGTAGCCGCAGTCCACCTTGCCGGCCACGACGGCCTTGCGGTCGATCAGGTCGACCACCACGCCGTCCTCGACGACGACCACGTTCTGCCGCGGTACGCCGGTCTGGATGGCCAGGTCGGCGTTCGCGTGCAGATGCCGGATCTCGCCGTGCACCGGCATCACATTGCGCGGCTTGACGATGTTGTAGCAGTACAGCAACTCGCCCGCGCTGGCGTGACCGGAGACGTGCACGAGCGCGTTGCCCTTGTGAATCACGTTCGCGCCGTGCCGGGTCAGGCCGTTGATCACCCGGTACACCGAGTTCTCGTTGCCCGGGATCAGGGACGACGCGAGTACGACGGTGTCGCCCGGCTGGATCTGGACGACATGATGGTCGTTGGCCGCGATCCGCGACAGCGCCGACATCGGCTCGCCCTGTGAACCGGTCGACACCAGCACGACCTGCTCCGGCGGGTAGTTGTCCAGTTCCCGCATGTCGATCAGCGTGTCGCCGGGGACGGTCAGGAAGCCGAGATCACGGGCCACACCCATGTTGCGGACCATCGAGCGGCCGACGTACGCGACCTTGCGGCGGTGCTTCACCGCGGCGTCCATCACCTGCTGGACCCGGTGCACGTGCGAGGCGAAGCAGGCCACGATGATGCGCTGGTTCTTCGCCTTGGTGAACACCCCGTCCAGCACCGGCGCGATGTCGCGCTCGTGGGTGGTGAAGCCGGGCACCTCGGAGTTGGTGGAGTCGACCATGAACAGGTCGACGCCCTCCTCGCCCAGCCGGGCGAACGCCCGCAGGTCGGTGATCCGGTTGTCCAGCGGCAACTGGTCCATCTTGAAGTCACCGGTGTGCAGCACCATGCCGGCTGGCGTCTTGATCGCGACGGCGAGCGCGTCCGGGATCGAGTGGTTCACCGCGACGAACTCGCAGACGAACGGCCCGATCTGCAGCTTCTCGCCCTCGACCACGGTCTGCTGCGGCACGTTGCGGTGCCGGTGCTCCTTCAGCTTGCCCTCGAGCAGCGCGAGCGTGAGCTGTGAACCGATGACCGGGATGTCACCCCGCTCGCGCAGCAGGTAGGGCAACCCGCCGATGTGGTCCTCGTGGCCGTGCGTCAGAACCACGGCCACGACGTCGTCGAGGCGGTCCCGGATCGGCTGGAAGTCCGGCAGGATCAGGTCCACGCCGGGCTGGTTCTCGTCGGGGAACAGTACGCCGCAGTCCACGATCAGGAGCTTGCCGTCGTACTCGAACACCGTCATGTTGCGGCCGACCTCACCGAGGCCGCCCAGCGGGATCACCCGCAAAGCGCCCGGAGCGAGTGGTCCGGGCGCGTCGAGATCTGGATGAGGATGGCTCATGCAATCAGTCCTGCCGTCTTGAGGTCGGTGGTGAGCCAGTCCACTTGCTCGGCGGTCGCCTCAACCAACGGCGACCGGAGTGTCGCGTGCTCGATGACGCCGGCCAGCTTGAGCGCGGCCTTCACCATGATGGCGCCCTGGGTCCTGGTCATGATCGCTTCGACGGCGGGCACCACTCGTCGATCGATCTCTTGTGCGCTGGCTAGGTCGCCGGCCACCACGGCGTCGATCAGCTGCCGGTACTCCGGACTCGCGACGTGCGCGACGACACTCGCGATACCGACCGCACCGATCGCCAGTGTGGCGAGGTTCAGCTCGTCGGCACCGCAGTAGTAGAACAGATCGGTGTTCGCCAGCACCTTGGTGGTCCCGGCGAGGTCGCCCTTGGCGTCCTTCACCGCGACGATCCGCGGGTGCGAGGCGAGCGCGATCAGGGTCTCGGTCTTGATCTCCACCCCGGCCCGGCCGGGGATGTCGTACAGGATGTTCGGCAGGCCGGTGGCGTCCGCGACCGCGGTGAAGTGCGCGCGCAGCCCGTCCTGCGGAGGTTTGTTGTAGTACGGCGTCACGACCAGGAGGCCATCGGCTCCGGCGGCCTCGGCCTGCTTCGCGCATTCGATGGTGTGCGCGGTGTCGTTGGTGCCCACCCCGGCGATCACCTTGGCCCGGTCGCCGACAGCCTCCAGCACCGCCTTGACCAGCTGGACCTTCTCGTGGTCCGAGGTGGTCGGCGCCTCGCCGGTGGTCCCGTTGATGATGAGGGCGTCGTTACCGCGGTCCACCAGGTAGGTGGCGACCTTCTGCGCCGCGTCGAGATCGAGCGCGCCGTCAGGCCTGAAAGGAGTGATCATCGCCGTCGTCAGCCGGCCGAACGGCGGCTCTGACGAGACGGAAGAAGCTGGCGAGGACATGGGGGTCAGATTACCGCTCCGCAGCCCAGGAGAAATGAGTAGGCCTGGTGGCTGTCCGCTCGGGGGTCCGGGCAGCCACCAGGCTCACTCGTCCTATCGGGCCCGGCCCCGTAGTCGTTACAGCTTCCACGAAAAAAATCCGGAAAAACTTCTGCGAATACTCTGCGTCATCAAGTGATCGCCCATTGTCGAGGATTTGCATGGATTCACGGCCTTCCGGCAAGCCAGATGCTTGTGGTGTTGAAGAGGTGTTCGAGGGCTTTGAGTGCGCCAGGGAGGAGGAGTACGCCGGCCGCGAGGAGAAGCGGGGCGATGACGATGCGTTCGACCCAGCCGCCGGTGCGGAAACGCAGGGGGCGTGGGAGGCGGAGCTCGTACCAGGTCTCGCCGCGGATCGGGAGCGGGAAGAGCCACGGGCAGCCGGAGCGCGTGAGGCTGTCGCCGAGACAGTGGACGAACATGCCGAGGCCGACGGCCATCCCGATCCAGCCACCGATCTCGGTCAGACCGGCTTGTACGGCGTCGGCCGCCGTCGTCCCGGGGAGCGCCGTACCGGCGACCGACCAGCCCGCCGCACCGAGGACCGCGAGGACGATCCAGTCGCCGAGCGCGTCAGCGGCCAGCACCAGACCGGTGACGGCCACCGCGAGGACTGCCCACTTTCCACGGTCGCCGAGGCTGGCCGCGAGTACGCCGAGCAGGGCTGCCGCAGCCAGTGTGTGCGTGGCGTGCCGGTGCTTCCCGGTGCTGTCCTCGTCCCGCGGACCCTTGGTCACGCTGTAGAGCACGCCGGAGAACGCGCGGACCACCGCCGAGACCGCCCGCGTCAGCGGTCCGAGCAACCGGGACGCACTGGCGCCCGGGTGATCGAGATCCGGCACCAACGCATACCCGGCCGTGGCCGCCGCGAACGGAACCACCTCAGCCACCGACGTCAGCCCGATCAGCGGCGCCACCGCCAATCCGGCACACCACCCTGACAACGCATGGGATCGACCCATCATCCGGCGCCTCACACCCCTCCCGGCCGGGTCACATCCTGTCAACCAAACCCCATCGGTCACAGCAGCCACGCTGACACCATCGCGTTTTGCATAATCATGCAGAGCGGTGCATACTTTTCCTATGTCCAAGGTGCTTACGTCGTTGCCCGTCGGTGAGCGGGTCGGGATCGCGTTCTCAGGTGGTCTCGACACGTCGGTCGCGGTCGCGTGGATGCGCGACAAGGGAGCGGTGCCCTGTACGTACACCGCCGATCTGGGTCAGGCCGACGAGCCCGACATCGCGTCCGTCCCGGGCCGGGCCACGGCGTACGGCGCCGAGATCACCCGCCTGGTCGACTGCCGGGCGGCGCTGGTCGAGGAAGGGCTGGCCGCGCTGGCGTGTGGCGCGTTCCACATCCGGTCGGGCGGTCGGACGTACTTCAACACCACCCCGATCGGGCGGGCCGTCACCGGCACGCTGCTGGTCCGGGCGATGCTCGACGACGACGTCCAGATCTGGGGCGACGGGTCGACCTTCAAGGGCAACGACATCGAGCGATTCTACCGGTACGGCCTGCTGGCCAACCCGCAGCTGCGGATCTACAAGCCGTGGCTGGACGCGCAGTTCGTGCACGAGCTCGGTGGCCGTAAGGAGATGTCCGAGTGGCTGGTCGCGCACGACCTGCCGTACCGGGACAGCACGGAGAAGGCCTACTCCACCGACGCCAACATCTGGGGCGCGACCCACGAGGCGAAGACGCTGGAGCACCTCGACACCGGGATCGAGACCGTCGACCCGATCATGGGCGTGAAGCACTGGGACCCGTCGGTCGTGATCGAGGCCGAGGACGTCACGATCGGCTTCGAGCAGGGCCGGCCGGTGACGATCAACGGCAAGGAGTTCGGCTCCGCGGTCGACCTCGTGCTGGAGGCCAACGCGATCGGCGGCCGGCACGGCATGGGCATGTCGGACCAGATCGAGAACCGGGTGATCGAGGCCAAGAGCCGGGGTATCTACGAGGCTCCGGGGATGGCGCTCCTGCACGCGGCGTACGAGCGGCTGGTCAACGCGATCCACAACGAGGACACGGTCACGAGCTACCACAACGACGGCCGGCGGCTCGGCCGGCTGATGTACGAAGGCCGCTGGCTGGACCCGCAGTCGCTGATGCTGCGGGAGTCCCTGCAGCGCTGGGTCGGTACGGCGGTGACCGGCGACGTCACGCTGCGGCTCCGGCGGGGTGAGGACTACTCGATCCTCGACACTACCGGTCCCGCACTCAGCTACCACCCGGACAAGCTGTCGATGGAGCGGGTCATGGACTCGGCGTTCGGCCCGGTCGACCGGATCGGTCAGCTGACCATGCGGAACCTGGACATCGCCGACTCCCGCTCCAAGCTCGAGCAGTACGCGAGCCTGGGCATGTTCGGTACGTCGAACCCGGCGCTGGCCTCGTCCACCGACCTGATCGGCGCGATGCCGACCGGCGGTGCCGACGCGATCGCCTCCCGCGGCGAGGCCACCGAAGAGGACGAGCTCCTCGACCGCGCCGCAATGGAGTCCGGAACGGACTGATCACCTGAACTCAGCGACCGGCCTTCAGGGGAGGCCGGTCGCTGTCAGGCGTCTCGCTCTCAGGCGTCGAAGTCGAGGGTGACTTCGGGGGTGGTCGGGTGGGACTGGCAGGTGAGGACGTAGCCGGCGCGGATCTCGTCCGGCTCGAGTGCCCAGTTGGTGTCCATCCGGACGGAGCCGTCGAGGACCTTGGCACGGCAAGTGCCACAGACACCGCCCTTACAAGCGAAGGGCGCGTCGCTGCGGACGGCGAGGGTCGCGTCCAGGACCGCCTTCGAGTGCTCGGCCAAGGCGAACGTCGAACGACGGCCGTCCAGGATCACCGTGACCTGAGCGGCGTTCTCGTCGGCGGGAGCCTCCTCGACGCGAGCGGTCGGGGCCTCGTCGCCGACGTGGAAGAGCTCGGCGTGCACATGCTCACGCGCCACGCCCTCCCCCAGCAGCAACTCCTGCGCGCCGACGACCATCGCGTACGGACCACACAGGAACCACTCGTCGACAGTCTCGAGCGGCAAGATCGTCTCGAACATCCGGCGTAGCCGCTCCGCGTCGATCCGGCCGCTGAACAGTTCCACCTCGGTCGTCTCCCGCGACAACACGTGCACCAGGTGCAGACGCTCGGCGTACCGGTCCTTGAGGTCGGCCAGGTCGTCGGCGAACATCACCGATCCGGCGGTCCGGTTGCCGTAGAGCAGCGTCACCCGGCTCGAAGGCTCGACCGCGAGGATCGTCGCGACCAGCGAGAGCACCGGTGTGATCCCGCTTCCCGCGGCGACGAAGGCGTAGTGCTTCACGTTCGCCGGGTCGAGCGTCGTACCGAACCGACCGAGCGGAGTCATCACCTCGAGCTCGTCGCCGACCTTCAGCTCATGCGCGGCGTACGCCGAGAACTCGCCGCCCGGGATCCGCTTCACGCCGATCCGCAGCACGCCCGATCCGGCGGGCGAGCAGATCGAGTAGCTCCGGCGTACCTCCTCACCGGTACGGCGGATCGTCAGGTGCTGGCCCGCGGTGAACTCGTACTCCCCCGCCAGCTCCGGCGGTACGGCGAACGTGATCGCGACCGAGTCGTCGGTGATCGCCTCGATAGCGGCCACCTTCAACGGATGGAAGACGGCTCTCCGCCGAGGCGCCACAGTCGTCGTTGTCATCAGAGCGCCTTGAAATGGTCGAAAGGCTCACGGCAGCTGTTGCACCGCCAGAGCGACTTGCAGGAAGTGGAGCCGAAACGGCTGAGCTCAGTGGTGTCGGGCGAGCCGCACAACGGGCACCGGATCGTCAGCGACAGCGAGACAGGTCCACCGACAGCGCGACGACCAGTCGGTGGGGCGATGCCGTACTCGGTGAGCTTCGCCTTGCCCGCCTCACTCATCCACTCGGTCGTCCACGCCGGTGACAGCACGGTCTCCACCCGCCCGTCCACGTGCAGAGTCTGAAGCGTCAGCTCGACCTCGTGCCGGATCACATCCATCGCCGGACAACCGGAGTACGTCGGGGTGATCGTCACGACCACCTCATCGCCGTCATGGCGGACGCCACGCAGCACTCCGAGGTCCGCGATCGTCAGCACCGGGACCTCCGGGTCCGCGACCTCGCCAACTGCTTCGAGGATCGCAGTGTCGGTCACCATGTCGCCCCCGGATGCGAGCGAGCCACATGCTGCAGTTCGGCGAGCAGATACCCGAGGTGCTCTGTGTGCCGACCGGAACGACCGCCGGTGTGCTGGTACGACGCTGACGGCCGGCTGCACGTGGATTCGTCGATGACCGCCATCACCCGACGCGTCCACTCGTCCTGCAACGTCGACGGGTCCACTGCGACCGACAGACGACGTACGAGCTCGTCGGACTCGAACAGCTCGGTGGTGTAAGGCCAGAGCGCTTCCAGACCGGCCTGCATGCGCCGATGGCTCTCCTCGGTGCCGTCGCCGAGTCGCAGCACCCACTGGGTCGCGTGGTCGACGTGGTACGTGACCTCCTTGACCGCCTTGCCCGCAACGCCGGACAGCGTCTCGTCAGCGGACTTGAGCAGCTCTTCGTACAGCAACTGCTGGTACGTCGCGAAGTACAGCAAGCGCGCCATCGCATGGGCGAAGTCACCATTGGGCAGCTCGCACAGCTGGGCGTTGAGGAAGTCACGCTCGTCCCGGAAGTAGGCGAGATCATCCTCCGTGCGATCGGCGCCCTCGACCAGGCCGGCGTACTGCAGCAGCGACCGGGCCTGGCCCAGCTGGTCCAGCCCGATGTTGCCGAGGGCAACGTCCTCCTCGAGCTGCGGGGCGGCCGCGATCCACTCGCCGGTGCGCTGCGCGGAGATCAGCGCGTCGTCGCCGAGGCGGAGCGCGTAGAGGAACAGATCGGACACAGGTGCGCTCATAGGTGTTGAACGCCTTCCGGAACCTGGTAGAAGGTCGGGTGCCGGTAGACCTTGTCGCCGGCCGGGTCGAAGAACTCGTCCTTCTCGTCCGGGCTGGACGCGGTGATGTCCGCGGCCCGCACCACCCAGATCGATACGCCTTCCTGGCGGCGGGTGTAGACGTCACGCGCGTTCCGTAGCGCCATGGTGGCGTCAGGTGCGTGCAGACTGCCCACGTGCGTGTGCGAGAGCCCACGACGGGACCGCACGAACACCTCCCACAGTGGCTCGATCATGCAGCCCCCTCCTTAAAAGCCTTCTTCGAGGCATACGCCGCTGCGGCTTCACGGACCCACGCGCCGTCCTCGTGCGCCTTCACCCGATGCGCGAGCCGCTGCTGGTTGCACGGGCCGTTGCCCTTCACCACGTCGTACAGCTCGGCGTAGTCCGGCTCGGTGAAGCGGTAGTGCCCGGACTCCTCGTCGTACGTCAGTCCGTCGTCCGGCACGCGCAGCCCGAGTACGTCGGCCTGCGGGACGGTCATGTCGACGAAGCGCTGGCGCAGCTCGTCGTTGCTGTGCCGCTTGATCCCCCACGCCATCGACTGCTCCGAGTGGGTAGACGCCGAGTCCGGCGGCCCGAACATCATCAGCGAAGGCCACCACCAGCGGTCGAGCGCGTCCTGCGCCATCGCCTTCTGCCCCGGGGTGCCGTTGCACAGCGTGTGCAGGATCTCGAATCCTTGCCGCTGGTGGAACGACTCTTCCTTGCAGACCCGGACCATGGCTCGCGCGTACGGCCCGTAGGAGCAGCGGCAGAGCGGGACCTGGTTGACGATCGCAGCGCCGTCGACCAGCCAGCCGATCGCACCGATATCGGCCCAGGTCAGGGTCGGGTAGTTGAAGATGCTGGAGTACTTCTGCCGCCCGCTGTGCAGCAGGTCGAGCAAGTCGGCCCGATCCACGCCGAGGGTCTCGGCGGCGGCGTACAGATAGAGCCCGTGGCCGGCCTCGTCCTGCACTTTGGCCATCAGGATCGCCTTGCGGCGCAGTGACGGCGCGCGACTGATCCAGTTGCCCTCGGGCTGCATGCCGATGATCTCGGAGTGCGCGTGCTGAGCGATCTGCCGGATCAGGGTCTTGCGGTACCCCTCCGGCATCGCGTCCCGCGGCTCGATCCGGTCGTCGGCGTCGATGGTCGCCTGGAAGCTGTCCATGCCGGCCAGCATAGCCGAGATGTGACACCTTCTGTCCAGATCGACGGGCAAGTGTCACAAAGTCGGACGGTGGTGCTAGCTCCACCCCGGGAGTGGTGGCAACGCGCTGGGGCCGGGACGGACGCGCCGGGAGGATTCAGTTCAAGGCTTACACAGTTTTCCGAAAGGACTCCCCGTGACCACGCAGACTCTCCCGGCCGTCGATCACCGCGGACCGGTCACCGGTCAGGAACGCGCACTCGCGCCCGACCTGATCCGCGGCGCGATGCTGCTGCTGATCGGCCTGGCCAACAGCGCCAACTTCGCCTTCGCCGGCCAGCCCGGCGTCGAAAGCTCGCCGCACGGCCTCGAGCGCGTGCTGAACTTCCTCAAGCTCACCTTCCTGGACGCCCGGGCCTACCCGGTGTTCGCGGTGATGTTCGGCTACAGCCTGGTCCAGCTGGCTCGGCGGCAGCGGTCGTCCGGCGCGACGCCCGGTGCGGTCCGGCGGATCCTGCTGAAGCGCAACGCGTGGCTGATCGCCTTCGGTCTGGTCCACGCGACGTTGCTCTACTTCGGCGACTTCCTCGGCGCCTACGGCATCGTCGGCATCATCTGCACGCTGTTCCTGCTCAACCGCAGTGACAAGTTCCACCGCATCATCCTGGGGATCTGGGCCCTCGAACTCATCTACGTACTGGCCACCGCGGCCCAGTCCATCATCGCCGTCGTGAACAGCTCGCGTCCGGCGCACGCTCTCACCAACGAACCGAACCCGTCGCTCGCCGCCTCGTCGTACGGCGCAAGCGTGATCGACCGCCTGCACGAGTACCCCATGCACACGGCCAGCGTGGTCGGCTTCATCATGGTCGTCTGGCTGGGCATCTGGGCCGCCCGCAAGCAGATCCTCGAGAACCCGGCCGCCCACAGGACCCTGCTGACCCGCGTCGCGGTCGTCGGCCTGGGCATCACGATCCTAGGCGGACTGCCGCTCGCGTTGGTCGGTGCCGGCTGGCTGCGCGTGGATGAGGCGGCCGTCGACTCGTTGAGCTACCTCTCCCACCTGAGCGGGATGTTCGGCGGACCTGGGTACGTCGCTCTACTCGGTCTGCTGGCCTCCTCCATCACCAACCTCTCGCTGCCGATCAAGGCGATCTCGGCGCTGGGTCAGCGGTCGCTGTCGGGCTACCTGTTCCAGTCCGTGTCATGGATGGTTCTGTTGGCGCCGTTCACGCTGGACCTGCGCTTCGGAAGCACGGCGTACACCGCCTTCTTCTGCGCGGTCGCGGTGTGGGTCGTCTCGGTGATCGGTGCGTACGCGATGAGCAAGCGTTCCTACCGCGGTCCGGCTGAGACCCTGCTGCGGCGCCTCGTCTACTGACTTGGGAGGATGGCGGGTATGAGTGACTTCGGCGTGCCGGAACCCGCCAACCTCTCGGATCTCTCTGGCGACAGCCCGGTGGCCGAGACGAGCGTGCGGCTGGCGCTGCCTGCGGAGGCGAACGAGATCGGCGAGATCCAGGTCGCCGCGTGGCGGACGTCGTACGCCGGACTGCTGCCGGCCGATGTGCTTGCCGACCTCAACCCGGCGCAGTTCGCGGCGCAGTGGCGGGCCGCGCTGCTCGCCCCCGGCGAGGCCCGCAACCGGGTTATGGTCGCGCTGGCCGGCCGGACGCCGGTCGGGTTCGCCGCGATCACGGCGTCCGACGACCCGGACGCGGACCCCCAGCGGGACGCGTTGGTCGCCGAGCTCGCCATCCGGCCGGAGGCGACCCGCGCCGGTCATGGCTCGCGGCTGCTGAACGCGGTCGTCGACACCATCCGTGCCGATGGCTTCAGCCGGGTGACGGTGTGGGTCAACTCCACCGACGACGTTCTGCGCGCCTTCTACACCGAGGCCGGCTGGGCTCCCGACGGCGCCCATCGCGAGCTGGATCTGTACGGCGACGAGTCAGTCCGGATCAAGCAGATCCGCCTCCACACAGATCCCGGATCAACTGACTGATCGCAGCGCGAAACGGCGGCGGTAGTCGCTCGGTGTCAGGCCGGTCCCGCGCTTCAGCTGGATCCGCAGGTTGGCCGCCGTCCCCAGGCCGCAGGTCCGGGCGATCGTCTCCAGCCGCACCTCGCCACGTTCGAGCAGCCGGCAGGCGAGGGCCACCCGCTCGCCGGTCAGCCAGGCCAGTGGCGTCGTACCCAGCTCGGCCTGGAACCGGCGATGCAGCGTGGCCTGACTCACCGCCGCGTGCGCGGCGATGTCCGCGACCGTCAACGGACTTCCGAGCCGTGCTCGCGCCCACTCCAGCAACGGCGCCAGCGAGGTGTCCGCGACGACCGGCACCGGCTGGTCGATGAACTGCCGCTGCCCGCCGTCGCGATGAGCCGTGAACACCAGCCGCCGGCTGACCGCGTTCGCCACCTCGGCGCCGTGATCGCGCCGAATCAGGTGCAGGCCCAGGTCGAGCGCCGCCGCGCTCCCGGCCGCCGTCAGAACGTTGCCGTCGTCAACGAACAGGACGTCCGGCTGCAACTCCACCTGTGGATACATCCGCCGGAACAGGTCAGCCCATCGCCAATGCGTCGTCGCCCGGCGTCCGTCAAGCACCCCGGCCGCCGCCAGCGTGAACGACCCGGTGCAGAAGCTCACCAATCGCGCTCCCCGCTCCGCGGCACGTCGTACGACGTCCAGTACGGCGTCGGACGGCGGCACCTCGGGATCGGGACGGTTCGGCACGATCACCGTGTCCGCGCGATCCGCCTGGTCGAGACCGCACACGCCGGTCAGCGTGAAGAACCCGGAGCTCATACGGACCTCGGGCTCCGGCGTACAGAGGCTGAACTCGTACCAGTCCCGGTCCAGCTCCGGCCGGCGCAGGCCGAACAACTCGGTCGCGACGCCGAGCTCGAACGGGTTGGAGCCGTGGTCGACGAGCACGGCGACGTGGTGCGAGGATTCTTTCGACATGTGCCATTTCTAGCACTCACTCCTTCCCGGTGCACGCGGCAAGACTGGGCGCATGAGCCTTGAACCGACCGATCTGCACGCCGTCCTGAAGACCTTCGACGACCTCTGGAGCCCGCGGATCGCCGCGCGAATCAACGACTACGACGTCCGCGTCACCAAGGTGGCCGGCTCGTACATCTGGCACGTGCACGACACCACCGACGAGTTCTTCCTGGTCCTCGACGGCGAACTGAGCATCGCCGTCCGCGACCCGGACGAGCGGGTCGTGTCGCTGACCCCCGGTCAGGTCTTCGTCGTTCCGCGCGGCATCTACCACCGCCCGTTCTCCGACGCCGGCGCCTCGATCGTCGTCATCGAACCGGCCGGCATCCCCACCACCGGCGACCACCACGACCCGATCCCCGACCACATCACCACCCACACCGGCCTCGAGGTCTGACTGCATAGCATCCAGCGGATCGGCGACGGGCCGGGGGTGGTGCTCGACCGGCGCGGGTTGGCATGACAGATTGCGACGGTCCGATCACGCAAGGCCATCCGCTGGAGTCTGCATGAAGTACCTCACCCTGGCCGTCGGGCTAGGGCTTTCCGCTGTTGCTGTTCTCGTCGTACCGGGGTCTGGTGCGACCGCCTCGATGCAATCGGCGACGGTGGTCGACCAGGCGCATCCGGTGGCCAACAAGTACCTGAAGCAGAGACCGGTGTGGACGCAGTGCGGCGACAGGGAACTGCGGACATACTGCGCCAAGATCACCGCACCACGCGACTGGGCCAACCAGTACTCCGGCAACGACATCCGGATCGCGGTCAGCAAGGTCGCGCCGGCCAAGGGCAAGCCGAGCCGGGTCGTGTTCGGCAACCCGGGTGGACCGGGCGGCGCCGGCCTCGGCATGGCGCCGTACCTGGCCAGTCAGGCCCCGCTGGCGAAGGACCATCTCGCCGTCGGGTTCGACCCGCGCGGTACCGGAGACAGCAGCAACGTGACCTGTGAGGGCTCCCCCGGCTACTCGATGGACGCGCGCGACCGGGACCCGTGGAACCTCGACCTGATCGCCCGGGCCTCAGAGCTGAGCCAGCCGTACTGCGACCGGGTGTCGCGCGGCCTGCTCCCCTACGTCAACACCGCGCAGACCGTGCAGGACATGGACCTGATCCGGCAAGTGCTCGGCTTCGACAAGATCGACTACGTCGGGTACTCCGGTGGCACCTGGCTCGGGGCGTACTACCAGACCTACTTCCCGCAGCACGTAGGACGCTTCGTGCTGGACTCGAACACCGACTTCACCCAGCCCTGGATCGACACCTTCGCCGCCCAGCCGCAGGCGTTCGAGCGCCGGTTCCGCGAGGACTTCGCGACCTGGGCGGCCCAGTACGACGACAAGCTGCAGCTGGGACGGTCACCCTCCGCAGTCATCCGCACCTACGAGCGGCTGCGGGCGGCGCTGAAAAAGCAGCCGGCGGTCGAGGAGTTCATGGACGGCTCGGTGAAGATCAGCTACGACCAGAACACCCTGGACAACACCGTCTCCGGGGACATGTATACAAAACTCGACTTCTATTCGTTGGCAATCGATCTGGCATTCCTCCGCGACCTTTCCGCGGCCCAGACAAAGGGCGGTCCGCAGGCCGCGCAACGGAAGGTGGACGCGCTGTCGCCCGCTCGCCAGCGCGACCTGGTCCAGCGCGCGAACCGCGGCACGGTCGGTCTGCGTCCGTTCGGCCACCTCGTCGGGGACGACGCCGAGTCGGCGACCTTCACAGCGGTCACCTGTAACGACACCCCCTGGCCGCAAGGACGCGAGTACGGCGAGCAGTTGGCCGGCCGGCTCGGTCCGCGCTACCCATTGCTCGGCTGGACGATGAGCGAGAACCCCTGCTTCTACTGGGACCGCCCCAACCTCACCATGCCGACCCCGACCGGTAAGGGATTGCCGACCACGTTGATGGTGCAGTCGGTGCACGACCCCGCGACCAACTACGGGCTCGCCGTCGCAGCCCACCACCGGTACGCCGGATCGCGCCTGCTCACCGTCACCCGCGAGGGCGACCACGGTGTCTACGGCGGGGTGAACAAGTGTGCGGACAAGATCGTCAACACCTTCCTCACCACCGGGGCCACACCGGCCAAGGACACCAGCTGCGTCGGCGAGGGCATCCCCGCTCCGAGCATGCCGGCCCCGGAGTTCGAGGAGGGCGAGCGCGGGTACGCCGAGGGTGCGCCGCTGCGCCGGATCGCGGGATTCACCAAGGCCGTCTCGGGATATCTGCACTGAGCCGGATATATGCACTGACTCCGAACGAACGTTTGCATCGCCCGGAATCCGGGCGAATTTCGGGCGATTTTCCCCTACACTCGGGCAGATCCCGATCACCGTCGGCGAAATTCCGGCCGGGCTTTCGTTGTCATGACAAATTTGTCAGGGGGATGTCAGGGTTCCGTCCCTGTGCGACAGAGCGTGATTTCGACAACCTTGAGTCAGCGCGGAGGAACCGGGCGTCGACCGGGAGGGCTCGACGGCCGTTGACCATCGCCGACGTGGCTTGGCCGGTTGTGAGGTGGGGGGACTGCCTGGGGGGTCAGACAGAGGCACAGCCGGCCGGGCCACGAATCTTCGGGCTCGCGCTCTCAGATCCCTCGCGGGGTGCCGTCGATCCCCCAGGTCGTGGTGCCCCGCGAGGCTAAATCCGTTCAGCAGCCCTGGTGGACTGCTGAACGGTTTTTCGTGCGGTCAGAGCCGGCCGCCGGTGCGGTTCGGGCTGTGGCTCGAGGCCGGTGGCGGATACCCGTCGGCGACTGCTGCCAGTGGGGCTGCTCGCCCGGCCGACCATGCAGTGCGAAAGGCTCGTCGCTCCAGCGACTGCTCGACCGCGGCCCGAGTGGCCTGGTAGTCGGCCTTCTCGATCTCCGGCACCGGTGCACCGATGACTTCCCGGACACCGTCCGCGGCACCCAGCAGGAACGCGGCGTACTCGGTCCGGCCGCGCTGCTGGGCGACAGCGGCCAGTTCCTCGAGCACACTGGCCGACCGCCACCGATCGCCCAGATCGCGATGCTCGGCCAGGCTCTCGTCCAGCAGATGTACGGCGCGCTCCGTCAAGCCGCGGCGGCGTTCCACGATGCCCAGCTGGTTCAGCGACCAGGCGACACCTTCGCGGTACCCGAGTCGTTGCGACAACGCCAGGCTCTCCTGCAGGAGGTCCTCGGCCTCGACCAGTTCGCCCTTGTACTGAGCGATCGTGCCGAGGCTGATCACTGACCAGGCAAGCCCCTCGCCGTCACCGATCACGCGGAAGCTGTCCCGCGCGCGTCCGCAACGCCGCGCACCGACGTCCAGATCGCCGCGCAGCCAAGCCACGAATCCCAGGTGGTTGTGCGCCCACGCCATACCGGATCGGTCGCCGAGGCTCTCGTACAGGTCGAAGCTCTCGCAGTGCAAGTCTTCCGCGGCTGCATAGTCGCCACGCTCCCGCGCGACACCACCGAGCCGCTGCAGCACAAGCGCCGTACCGGCGACGTCCTCGAGCTCCTTGTACTGCGCTAGCGCGGTCTGCAGCCGTTCTGACGCGGCGTCGTACTCGCATTGCAGGAACGCGAGCATCCCGGCGCCCAGATTGGCCTTCGCGCACGCAGGGGCGAGCTCGGCCATCTCCTCCGCAGGCACCGAATCCCCAAGGGCCAGGGCGCGTTCAAGCCACTGACTGCCTTCGGCGTAGTGCCCGCGCAGATAGCAGAACAGCCACAGGCCGCCGGACAACCGCAGCGCCTCGCTGACCGACCTGGTCCGCAACGCCCACGCCATCGCGGCGCGCAGGTTGTACAGCTCGCCGTCCAGCCGTTCGAGCCACTCCTCCTGATTCGGACCGCGCAGTTCGCCCTCGGCCTGTTCGGCCAGGCTGATGTAGTACTGCGCGTGCCGGTTGGCGGCCTCCTCCGACTTGCCGGCCGCCATCAGCCGATCGGCGGCGAACTCCCTGATCACGGCGAGCATGTAGTACCGCGCCACGCCGCGCCGCCGGATCACCCGGATCAGCGACTTGTCCACCAGCCGGCCAGTCAAGTCGAGCGCCTCGGCCCGGTCCAGCGGACCTGGCGATGCCTTGCCCGACATGACCGTTGCGGCAGCGCTCAGCGTCCATCCACCGACGAACACCGACAGCTGCGCGAACACGTCGCGCTCGGCCGGCGTGAGCAGGGCATGGCTCCACTCGATCGCGCCGTACATCGACTGCTGCCGTGGCGACGCCGTCCGGGAGCCACCGGCCAGGATGCCGAACGACGTCTCCAGCTCGGTCGCCAGTTCCTCGATCGTCATCACGTTCGTCCGGGCCGCGGCCAGCTCGATCGCGAGCGGCATGCCTTCCAGCCGCCGGACCACGCGGGCCACCTGGTCGATCTGCCCGGTCGGGTCGTAGCCGCGAGCGGTCGCCCGCTCGACGAACAACCGGATCGCGGCCGAGGACTCGAGCTGGTCCTCGTCGTGCGGCAGCGCCAGCGCGGGCACGACGTACACGCTCTCGCCCGGGACCCGCAGGAGCTCGCGGCTGGAGGCGAGGATCGAGAGGTTGGGGCAGTACTCCAGCAGGACGGCACAGATCTGGCCGACGGTCGCGACGACGTGCGAGCAGTTGTCGAAGACCAGCAGCATCTGGCTGCGGCCGATCTGCTCGGCGATCTCCTCGACCAGCCGGGTGCTCTCCAGCAGGTGCAAACCGGTCGAAGCGGCGACCGCCGGAAGGACGGCAGCCGGGTCGTTCAACGAGGCCAACGGCACCCAGCAGACGCCGTCCTGGAAGCTGTCCGCGAGCTCGCTGCCGACTGCCATCGTCAGACGCGTCTTGCCCACACCACCCGGCCCGGTGAGCGTCAGCAGGCGAGTGATCCGCTGCCCGATCAGACGTTTGGTGGCGGTGAGCTCGGTGGTGCGGCCGATGAGCTGATTCGGCGGTGCGGGTGGCTGGCGCATCGGCGGCCGGGCGCTCTCGGACTCCCGGCGAGCGGCCGCGGTGAGCTGCGACCGGCCCGGATCGTCGAGGCGGAGGGCGTCCGCGAGCAGGCGCAACGTGTGCGCGCGCGGCGCGCGCCGACGTCCCCGCTCCAACGCCGCGATCGCGTCGACGCTCAGGCCGGCAAGTTCGGCCAAGCCTTCCTGCGACAGCCCGGCCTCACGCCGGTGCCGGCGCAGAAGTCCACCGAACCCTGCCCCCTGCACGTCGTCCGAGCCGCGGCGAGACCCGTCTGATGGCACAGGACGGCTCCACCCAGTCTCCGACCCTACGTGGCGGCTGCCACGTAGCCTTGCCCTGAAACTATCCCGTTTCGCACTCTGTTGTCAGTTACCTCGGTGCGGTTCACAGCCAACTCCCAGATAACTCGCAGGTGCTCAGCCCGCTGTCTTGTCGTGGTGGGCGATTGCGGACCGCATCGTCGCGCGGGCCCGCTTCCTGTCACCGGCCGCGTCATAGGCGGTCGACAGCCGGAACCACACCCGCCAATCGTCGGGCGCCGCTTCCGCTTCGTCCTTGTACTTCACGAAGGCGGCGTCCGCCGCGGCCCGATCGATTCGGCCGGACGGGCGGCGTGGGAGATCGTCCACCGGCAGCCCGCCGGCCGCATCCAGTTCGTGGGCCAGCGCCTCGACCCGGCGACCAAACTGCAGTTCGCGCCAGACCAGGTACGCCCCCACCACCGGGATCACCAGGACCGCGACCCCAAGACCGATCGCGACCGGATCGCCGGTCCCGATCAGCAACACCCCACGCCATCCAAGAAGTACGGCGTACGCGACGAACACGACCGCCAACACGATCGCCATCCGCTTCGCGGTCATGGGGCCTCCCAGCCTGGACTGAGGAGCGCAGGGAGCGAAGCGACCGGAG
>NZ_JBEZYF010000101.1:0-23511 GCF_040638415.1 Kribbella sp. NPDC026596
CACCTGCAACTCCGCACCAACCGCCGCCCGCTCGTTCGGATTCTCCAACGGCGGCAACTGCACCGAATTAGCAACAGCTCCAGTAGACATACCTCTTCAGTGTCACGCTCACCGCCCGACCTTTCCTCATCACCTGGACCAATCGCATCCTCGCCGAGGCGAGAACCCTCCTCGAATACCCCGCGATCCATCTGATGAAGGCGACTGCTCGGACCGTTCGTGACGACCGCGTGCTGTCGTACACACGGGGACTGTCGCTCGGCATCATGGGTAGCACGACGGTTGCTCAGTGCGAACCCGAGGGTCGGTCGGATGCTTGGTCGGGTGCCGACCCCTTGGGTTCATGGTGAACTGTCGGAATCGTACTGCGCGGCTGTGAACTGCAGGGTCGACAGCGCCGGGGCTTCCGCTGTGTGGATGGTGATCCGACGCTCGTCAGTGTCACGGCCGGGCTTGGCAGGGGTGGGGCGATCCGTCCGGGGCCGGACCGCGGTCAGCTGTGGGTGCAGGGGCGCGCAGGACGGCCGCACGCTTATGCTGGTCGGGCTCGTCAGGCTGGACGGTACCAGGACGGGGCCCGCCTCCCCTCCGGCTACGACGCGACCGCCCTACTCCCGCAAGTGGTCGCCCACAACGTGACCTACGTCCCCGGCGCTCCCTTCTTCGCGGACGGCCTGAACCGCCTAGCCAAGGCACTCTGCTGAGCCCAGCCTCCGCCAGGCACGACCCGTCCCCGATCGCAGAGGTCGACAAACTCCATGATGGGGACGCCGGCCTGTCCGACTGTCACCCAGGCCTGGTCATGCCCAACCGGCGGACTTCTTGCCGAAACGATCGGCCATGGCGCGTGCACGCGAGCAGGTACCGGAGTCATCCAGCTCGAGCGTCAATCCTGTTCCGATCCTCCTCACCCCTCGACACCCGCGGCCGGCCAGCCAACACCACTCCACTGGACTGGCTACTCGTACGCCGGGGCGAACACGGCGTGCGTCTCCCAGATTTCGATCTTCGGCTCGCCCGGGATCCCGAGCTCCTGCACCGCGGGCATCAATCGATCCTCGGTGAACCGCTGGAAGTCCTCCGCGGTGTCCCATACGTCGGTGATGTGCACCCCCGACTCGTCGATGGCCGCGACGTGGAAGATTCCACCCTTCGCCTTGTCTTGTTCCCAGTTCACCGTCTGGCGGAGCGCGTCGTACTGATCTTTCGTGGCGCCGGGCCAGTCCATTCTCATCATGATCGTCATGACATCCCCTCCCACCGATCACCATCGCATCACATCGATTCGATTGACATAGACAGGGCGGCGACGCAGTCCACTACTCAAGCCGCCCAGAGTCAGTCGTTCACGCGCCGTTGCCTCGGGCGCACGGCATAGGGTCCAGCCGGTCTCGGCTATGTGCTCACGGCGGGTTGGATGTTGGCGTTGAGGTGGAAGACGTTGTTCGGGTCATAGGTCGCCTTGACTTGCTGCAGGCGGGTGTACTTGTCGCCGTAGGTGTTGCGGATACGTTCGGGGTCGGGGTCGGTCATGAAGTTGACGTAGCTGCCGACGCCGACCGCGTGCGGCACAAGGGCCGACCAGTAGTTGCGGACCCATTCGCGCTCGGCGGGAAGGTCGTCCGGCGAGGGCGTCGTGGCCGAGATGTTGACGACATACCCGATGCCGCGCCCGCCGCCGAAGGCCGACGAGTCCGGGTCGGTGGCACCGTATCGGCCGCCCAGGACGAAGATCGGCACGAAGGACAGCGGAGACATCTTCTTGCCCTGATGCTCCAAGATGACCTCGATCGCACCGTCGGTCAGCTCGTCGAGGTACACAGCCTTCTCGTACGAATGCATGCCCCACGGTGCGGACTCGTCGAACATCTGCTGAAGCCCGGCGTACGGGATGGGTGTCACCATCTGCACCATCGGCTCGAGTGCCTGCGAGATCGGTGCGATCAGCCGCGCGTGGCTCGCCTCGTCGCCGAGCCCGACGACCAGCAGCCCGTACGCCGGCTGGAAGTGGAGCTCCGCAGGCACGAACGGCGCCGACGGGGCGCTGAGCCCGGCGAGGAGCACCCCGCAGTCAGCGGGGAGGTCCCGCACGTAGTCGCGCGCGAATCGGAACAGGTCACCACCCTGATCAGGGCTGAACAAGAACAGGGCGAACTGCACCATCGGGCCGACCGCGTGCAGGGCGAACTCGAACTCGGTCACTACGCCGAAGTTGCCGCCGCCACCGCGGATCGCCCAGAACAAGTCCGGATTCACCTCCGCGTCCGCCGTCAGCACCCGGCCGTCGGCGGTCACCACCCGCGCGGCGACCAGGTTGTCGCACGACAGCCCGGCCGCGCGCACCAGCCAGCCGATGCCGCCGCCCAGGGTCAGACCGGCGACACCGGTCGTGCTGACGAACCCGCCCGTCACGGCCAGGCCGTGACCCTGGGTAGCAGCGTCGAGCTCGCCCCACGTCGTACCGCCACCGCATTTCGCTGTGCGGGCATCAGCGTCGACGGTCACCGTCTTCATCGGCGTCAGGTCGATCATCAGGCCGCCGTCGGTGAGCGCGAACCCGGCGTAGTTGTGGCCGCCGCCGCGGACCGAGACCTCGAGTGACTCGCGTTGCGCGAACACCAGCGCCGCGACAACATCGCCGTCACTCGCGCAGCGGACCACGATCGACGGTCGCCGGTCCACGGAGGCATTCCAGATCCGCACCGCCTCGTCGTACCCCTCATCGCCCGGAACACAGACCGCGGCGGTAGCACTCAACCCGGCCCGAAGCGATCCCAGGTCCTGCCCAATGACCGACATGATGAACCTTCCCCCCGTCGCCTCAGGAAGTGTGCGACACCCCGAAGCCTCCTCCGCAAACCGCGACGCCACAAGACCACCGATCCGCAACCCGGCGAACACCCGCAGTACACGGATCACCACCGGCCTATTGCCGACGTCCTATCCCAGGTGAGCGTCATCGTCGGCACCGGCGGCTGGTTCCCGTTCGCCGTACCCGCGCTGTTGGGCGATCAACAGCGACGTCACCGTCACGCCGTTCCAACTCGCTCTGGTCATCCCGGTCGTAGCCCTCGCCATCACCCTCACTCTGCGCTCCTGGCAGCGCCTCCAGCTCGACCGATAGAGCGCCACGCCAGGCCTCGACTCAGTCCGCGGCGCCGAGCGTGTCAGCCAACGACTCGAGGTCGGGGACGGTCAAGTCCGGCGGCAGGAAGCTCTGCGGGTACGGCGTTCGCCGGCGATCAAGGTAGTAGCCCTGCATCCCGGCCCGGCGGGCTCCGTCGATGTCCCACGGATGCACCGCCACCAACGCCATCCGGTCCGGCTCGACCCCGCAGACCTCGGCGGCATACCGGTACGGAGCCGCATGTGGCTTCCATCGACCGGGCTTCTCCACATCCAGGCGATGCTCGAGCATGGGCAGGACGCCTGCCTCCGCGAACATCCGCTCCGACATCGCCGCCTTGCCGTTGGTCAAGGTGACAAGCCGGATACCCGATTCGTGCAACCTGGCCAGCCCTGGTGCGACGTCGGGATGCACATGCAGTTCAGTGAAACCGGACAGAACCCTGTCAACCGACTCGTCGGAGGCATCGAGCTCTTCAGCGACCAGTAGGACTCTGAGCAGGTCGGCGCCGATAGCACGGAACGACCCGTAAGAATCAACCGCGGTGAGCGCGAACCCGTCCCGCAGGACAGCGGCGAACCACGCGTCCAGAGCGTGTCCGGGCAGTCCGACCGCCTCGAACCTCGCCCGCAACGGCTCCATATCGGACAGGGTCTCGTTGACATCCAGCACCAGCACCTCGGGCCGCCGGCTTGCAGTCATCTCCACACACCCCTTATCTTGGATCAGTCGTTCCAAGATAAGGGGTATGGCGTGCCGGATGTCAAACACTTCGACCGCGCGGACGTACTGTCCACAGTGGAACGTCTGTTCTGGCGCCAGGGCGTCGCCGCCACTGGGATCCACGACATCGTGACCGCCACCGGACTCAGTCGATCCAGCCTCTACAACGCCTTCGGCAACAAAGAGGACCTGTACCTCGCTGCACTGCAGAGGTATCTCGACCAACGCTCGGAGCCGATGTTCAACCGGCTCGCCGCCGACAGCCGCGGCCTCCCCGCGATCTCCGCATTCTTCGACCGGCTCCTCCGGCTGCGCTGCACCGGCGAGCACGCCCGCTGGGGATGCCTGATCTCGAACGCGCACACCGAGCAGCCCGACGAGGCCGCCAGGCGCCTGCTCGACCGCCACCACGACGGACTCCGGGCCGCCTTCACCACGGCACTGGAAGTTGCCTCCAGCAAGAAACAGCTCCGGGCCGACCTCGACCCGACCGGCGCAGCGGAGTTCCTCACCGTCCTCGCCTACGGCGTCAACCTCCGCTCCCGCTCAGGCGCCCGTCGCGCCGACCTACAGACAGCCGTCCAAACGGCCCTCCGCTCACTGATCCCCGCCTGAGCCCGGCCGTTGTCCACGAGACGCCGTCTGACGACGTGCGCGTCAGACCGCGTCCCAAGGTAGCTTGTCCTCGATGTAGCGGCGCAACGATTCCAAGGATCGCTGGAACGCCTCCTGGATCATCACGGTGAGCTGATCGGCGGCGGTGGGATCGAGTGGCTCAAAAGTGGTCCGCAGCGTGACGGTGGCTGTATCCGCGGCCGGACCTGCGGCTACAGTGAACAGTCCGCCGGAGTGCTTCACGGGCAGCGGCACCCGGACATGCTCGAACCGGAAGGTCCGTCGCTCGGGCGAGATGTCGCTGATCCGCTCCTGGATCTCCTGTCCGTCGGCCAGCCGGCAAACCCGCAGAGTGCCGTCCATCCGGGCGGAGACTACCCCAGGTAGCCAGTGCCGGGTGGCGGGCAGATCGGCCAGAACTGTCCAGACGTCGTCTGTGTTCGCCGAGATATCGATGGTGTTGGTGATAGTCGCCATTGCCGCAGTCCTCTCCTCAGTGAGACCGGTTCACCTGTTGTGACGGCGACTCGGCAGCGAATTCATCGCGCAAGGACGACGTAGCCTGAAGAACGTGACCCGTGTGCAGGCCGTACCCGCCGAGCCGGCCGTGCTGGTGGCGGCGGCGGGTGGTGATGCAGAGGCGTTCGAGGTGCTGACCGCACCACATCGGCGCGAACTGCTGGTGCACTGCTATCGGATGCTGGGCTCGCTGGACGATGCCGAGGACGCCGTCCAGGAGGTCCTGCTGAAGGCGGGGCGCCGGCTGGCCGGGTTCGAGGGTCGCTCGTCGCTGCGGGCGTGGTTGTACCGGATCGCCACCAACACCTGCCTGGACGCTCTCGATCAGCGCTCACGGCGGGTGCTGCCGACCGCCGTCACCGGCCCGGCCGACCCGTACCTGCTCCCTGCCGCCGACGACCTCGAGACACCGTGGCTCCAGCCGTACCCCGACATGCTTCTCGAGGTGGCCGATCCGGACCCGGCCGCGGATCCCGCCGACGCGGTGGTACGCCGGGAGCACATCGAGCTGGCCTTCATCGCTGCCATCCAGTACCTGACGCCGAAGCAGCGGGCCGCTCTGTTGCTGCGCGAGGTCCTGGGCTGGTCGGCCACGGACACAGCCGTGCTTCTCGGCGTTTCCGCTGCCTCTGTCAACAGTGCTCTGCAACGAGCCCGAGGCACTCTGGCCACTCGACTGCCCCCGGTCGGTGATCGGACGCCGCCAGCTGACCAGACCGAACTGGCCGGCAAATATCTGCGGGCGTGGCATGCCGCAGACCTGCCCGCGCTGGTGGCCCTCTTGCGCGCCGACGCGCGCATGGCGATGCCACCAGCCCCGTCCTGGTACCACGGCCGCGACAGCATCGCGATCTACCTGCGCCGATTGTTCGACAGCCCGTGGGGTCATGACCTGCGTCTGCTGCCCACGGCGGCGAACCGGCAACCCGCGCTGGCTGTCTACGCCCCCGCGCAGCGCAAGGTTGCCGGGTACGAACCGTTCGCCATCAAGGTGCTCACCGTCGACGACGGACTGATCACCGCGATTACCGGCTTCGTCGACCCTGCCCTGTTCCCCCGTTTCGGCCTCCCGCCTCAGCTCCCCGTCACCAATTGCTGACTGTCGTACCAACTACTGGGGCCGGGCGCCGTACACGGGTCACCCTTTGGGGAAGAGCGGCGCCGCGATCCCGGTCTCCGCGTAACCCTTCAGGGTGTCCATCAACCGTCCCCAGGTGAGCGCCGAACTGGCGAACGGACCCTCGTCGGTGGCCCACCCGTCATGACTGAAGTGCACCAGGGTGGACCCACCGCCGGGCTGCGGGGTCAACGTCCACAACACCCGCGTCCCGACCCAGTGCGGCGGGAACTCCCCCACCGACGTCCAGCTCAACCGGTCCGGTGCGGCCTCGTCGACACGGAGCTCGAATGGCATCGGTGCGATCGGGAAGCCGAGCGTCATCGTCGTACCGGCGCCGCCCGGAAAGCCGACGTCCGCCGTCCACCAACCAGCGATGCCGGCCTCAGTGTCGAGTGCCTCGACGATGCGATCCGCCGGGGCATCGACCTCCAGCTCGAAAACGATCCGCGCCATGACGGGTCCCTCCGCTCTTGGCCCACCACCCCAGCACGCAATCCATTGCGTCAGTTGCCACTTACGTTAGCAGACTCTAACATGATGGCGTGGACAGTCAACTCCGAGCGCTCGCCGAACCACACCGGCGCCAGATTCTCGAGCTCGTCCGCGACCAGGAGCTGGCAGCCGGCGAGATCGCGACCCATTTCGAGGTAACCCGTCCGGCGATATCCCAGCACCTGACCGTGCTGAAGGAAGCCGGGCTGGTGGTCGAGAGGCGCGACGGCGTACGCCGCATGTATCGCGCCGAGCCGAGCGGGCTGGCCGGACTGAAGCAGTTCGTCGACAGGTTCTGGGCGACGAGCCTGGGCAGGCTCGCAGAGCAAGCGGAGAGCGAGGCGGCCGGGCTCGCCGGAGCGGAGGCCGCCAATGACCGTCACCGCTGACCGGGTCGAGCACGAGATGCACATCGCCGCGCCGCCCGAGATCGTGTTCGCCTTCTTCACCGACCCGGCCAAACACGTGCAGTGGCTGGGCCGGGAGGCCGACCTTGACCCGCGACCAGGTGGCATCTACCGCTGCGTGGTGAACGACAACGCCACCGTGCTCGGCACGTACGTCATCGTGGACCCACCGCACCACCTCGTCTTCACCTGGGGCTTCGACGGAGATCAGGCGTTACCTCCGGGCACCAGCACCGTCAGCATCGAGCTGCACCCGGACGCAGGCGGCACCAACCTCAGACTCGTCCACACCGGCCTTCCGCACCCGATGCTCACACCGCACGATCACGGATGGCGCGGCTACCTCGCCCAACTCAGGAGCGCCACAGCGCCCTGACTACACTGGCGCCGGCGGATGCAAGGTCCCTCAGGTCCGGGCCTCGAGAATCGACCGGAGGTTGTCCAGGTCTTTGCGATTGGCCCGGCGCATCGCGGCCGTCATCGCCTTCGCACCCACCTTTGCGAACCGGTCGCCCGATCGTTGCCTCGGTCAACACATCCACCGGCCCGGGGCAACCTCTGGACGCACGCGCACCTACGATCACCGGCCGTCAGGCCGGGGCTGCCTTGCCGGCCGCGGTGACCACGAGCCACAGTCCCCCGAAGCCCGCGACGTTATGACACTTCACCTCGTTCTTGCTCTCGTGGGCGTAGAAGTACAACGGGTGCCCGCCGTACGTGACCTGATTGGTGCCGTCCGTTCGCCGCGTCGTACCCAGCAAGGCCTGCTTCACCTCACCGAGCGCCTTCGGTGCCGCCTTCGTCAGCACCGGCGGCCAAGCCTCGGCACAGGCGCCGTAGCATGCCGAAGTCGCTGACTTCTCCTTATCGAACAGGTAGATCGCCTGGCCCGCGCTGTCGAACAGCATCACCCCGAAATCGCTCCGGTCAGTCTTGATGCCGGTACCGATGACTGTCGGCGAGGTGGACTGGCTGCTGGGGGACGCCGAGCCCGCGCTCGGCGACGGCCGAGGCGCCGACGGCACCGTCACCGATGGCGTCGCTGCCGCTGGCGGAGACCCCGCACCCGAGTCCGCGCCACAACCGGACAGCACAAGACCACAGGCGATGAGTACGACGATCGTGCGCATCAGACCAACTCCGACCTGGCGTTCACAATTCTGACGGTAGTGCCGCAGGGACCTCCGTGCGGGTTCCGTCATCGGTTCGTAAGCTGGACCGATGAGACCCAGTAGAACCGGGCTACAGCGAACGACCGCGATCTGCGCGGTCGCGGCCGGTGGGCTGGCGGCTGCGTACCTGGGCCTGATCACCGGAGCGGTGCCGGTCGATCTCGGGATCGGGCGGCGCACTCGGCCACTCGGCCCGCTGAGGATCCGCATCGCGGCCCCACGCGAGACGGTGTTCGACGCGATCGCCGCGCCGTACGGTGAACGCACGACCAGGGCCCTGCGGGAGAAGGTGCGGGTGCTGGAACGCGGCACGGACATGGTGCTGGCCGCGCACTACACGCCGATCCGGGGCAGCCTACGCGCCACCACTGTGGAGACCGTGCGGTTCTCACGCCCCGAGCGGGTCGACTTCCGGCTCATCCGTGGTCCAGTTCCGTACGTCGTCGAGTCGTTCCAGCTCGACGCCGACGGCGACAGCACGCTGCTCAGCTACACCGGCCAGCTCGGCACCGACCTGTGGCGCCTCGGGCAGCGCTGGGGCGATCTGGTTGCCGCCACGTGGGAATCCACGGTGCGGGCGTCGTTCGACGCGGTCAAGGCCGAGGCCGAACGACGCAACCGCCGCCAGACCTGACTGCAACCTCGATCACTGACGCGACCAGTTCCCTGGTTGCTGCAAGCAACTATTCTGGCGCTGAGCGGTCACGGGGCGGCGAAGCTGTGGCGTCGGGCCCGAGCCGACCGCGGGGGTGAACCTGGTTGGTCGTCGACCCGGCGGTGGAGATCGTCGACGCGGCGGGTGAGGTTGGAGCGGTCGAGGAATTCGAGCAGAGGTACCGCCACGCGACGGCTGGTGGCCAGCGCCCGTCGCGCATCGCTGACAGTGAATGGCTGCTTCAGCTCGGCGAGACGCCGTACAGCGAGGTCGGGGCTGTCTGGTGCGAGGTAGACCCCTTCGCCGATCCGCAGCAGCGATCCGGTCCGGACCGCGGCAGCCAGCTTCGCCGGGGTCAAGCCGAGTGCAATGAGCCGGCGGTCTCAACCGCGACATCGTGCTCGAGAACGACGCTGTCGTCAGGTCGGTCAACGCGAACCTCGATCACTACCGTGCCGCCGCGGTGCGCTCACCTCGGCCGACCACGCCTGGTTCGGCGGCTTGTCACCCGCCGCGTTCCACTCGACGATGCTCCCGCAGCCTTCTCGGCAGAACCTGACGACGTCAAAGACGTCATCACCTCGAGTACCGACGGCGTCAGGCCCGCGGGACGTCCCGGCGATCGAACGCGATGAAGCCGACAAGTACGAGCGCGGCAGCGACGGCGGCCAGAGCGAACAGGTTGCCGGTATCGGCCGTGCCCAGCGGAGGGTTGCCGACGTGCGTTGTGGGAGCAAGGTCGAGCACCCATTGCGCTAACTTCAGCCCGGGGCCCAGGAAGGCGATGAAGGTCGCTACCGCGTATCCCACCCACGCGAACCCGAAGCCGCGCGGCCAGGACCCGAACAGTGCCAGCGCGATACCGGCGAGCACGAGCTCGGCCGGCAGATAGTCCATTCCCGACTTCAGGACCGCGCCGAAGGCACCGCTGCTACCCGTCGACCACGTCGTGGACACCGCGAGAACCAGCGACGAAACGACGACGATGAGCACCAACCCGGCCGCGACGACCAGGGCGTGCGCGGCGAGCCAGCGCGTCCTGGAAACGGTGCCCGCGAGTCGGGTCTCCAGACGCCCGTCGGCCTCCTCGGCCCGGAGCGTACCGATCGCCTGTACGACGTACCCGCCGGCTACGACGGCCAGGTAGAGCTGCGTCACGGCGACGAAGCCGTCCAGCGGCCGGCCGCCGCCGATCCCCATCGACTCGGCCAGCGCGGGATTACCTGCCATGGCGTCGAGCAGCTGCTGGGCCAGCGAGCCCATCATCGCGGTGAGTAGGACCCCACCGGCCATCCAGCCCAGGATCGCCGGACGGTGAATCCATACCGCAAGACCGGCCGGGCGGCGCTGGAGCCAGCTCGCTCGCGCTGAGCCCGCGTCCCTTCGCCACCAGGCACTACCGATGTCGCGTCGTGCTGCCAGCCACACGGCGGACCCGCCGAGCGCGGCACCGACGACCGCAGGAACGAGGAGCACCCACCAGCGCTGGTCCCCGAACGGTGCTGCCTTCTCTGCCCAACCCAACGGAGACAGCCAGGTCAACCAGGTACCGGTGGTGTCACCGACACCCCGGAGCACGTATCCGGCGGCCAGCATGATCAGGCTCCATTGGTACACCCCACGGGCATGCAGCACGCCTTGCGCAACCAGGGCCGCGAAGCCGGCGAACACGAAGGCCAGTCCGCCGAGCGCGGCACCGTACAGAATCGCCCCGGACGCCGGGACGCCGGCGAGCACCAGCGCGCCCGCGAACAGCAGCGACGTCGTGAGGATCGCCGCGGTCGCGACTGCGAGGGCGGCCAGCACCGGCTGGTGCCGCCCAACCCGGCCGCCGAGAACCATCTCGAGCCGACCGGACTCCTCCTCACTCCGGGTCGAGCCGGCGATCAGCCCGATGCCCAGCAACGGCAGCAGGAACGACGCCAGGAAACCGAACTCGTCCTGGATCACCCCACCCAGGCTGTCGATGCCCTCGACGTGCCCGTTGATCGCGGCGAGGGCACTGCCGGAGGTGACCGCTTGCGCGTAGCTGTGGATCTTGGCCGGGGTGTCGTACAGGCCGGCGATGCTTGCGGCCGTTCCGCCCATCGTTGCTGTGAGGGCGATCACCCACACGATGATGCTGCGGTGACGGATGCGCCAGACGATTCCGGCCATGACGCGCAGGTCATTCCGCCCCGGCTCCGCAGTACCACCTACGACGCTCATCGCGCTGCCCCGGCCAGGGTTTCGTCGGCTTCCTGCGCGTCGAGCACCTCGCCGTAGTTACGCAGGAACAGCGCGTCGAGGCTCGGTGGGGTGACGGTGAGCGTGTGGATCCGCGCGGCATGCAGCCTGCCGATCGTCGCGTCGAGATGCTCCGGATCGATCGTGAACCGGATGTCGACCTGCCCGTCCAGCCGTTCGGAGACGTAGTCGGCGACCCCCTCGGCGCGGGCCAGCCCGGTCGGCTCCTGCACAGTTGCCGCGTGCACCGTCGTACGAGTATGACGACGCAGGTCAGCGAGGCTGCCGGTGGTGACCGTCCGGCCACGGCGAATGATGCTGACCCGGTCGGCCAGTGCTTCGACCTCGCCGAGGATGTGACTGGACAGCAACACGGTGACGCCGGCCTCTCTCCGTTCGCGCAGGCACTGCTGGAAAGCCTGCTCCATCAACGGATCGAGCCCGGAGGTCGGTTCGTCGAGGATGAGCAGGTCCGCCGCCGCGGACAGCGCGGCCACCAGGGCGACCTTCTGCCGGTTGCCTTTGGAGTAGTCCCGGATTCGCTTCGTCGGATCGAGTTCGAAACGCTCGATGAGCTGTTCGCGGCGCTTCGTGTCGACACCGCCATGCGTCGTACCGATCACGTCCAGGCACTGCCCGCCCGTCAGGCCGGGCCACAGCGCGACATCCCCGGCGACGTAGGCCAGCAGGCCGTGCAGCGTGGCCGCGTCCCGCCAAGGATCGGCGCCGAAGAGTTCGGCGCGACCTCCGGTGGCGCGCATGAGTCCCAGCAGGATACGGATGGTCGTCGACTTGCCCGCCCCGTTGGGGCCGAGGAAGCCATGAACCTCACCTTGGCCGACAGTCAGGTCCAGGCCGTCGAGGGCGCGGACGGTCCCGAACGTCTTGGTGAGTCCCTCGACACGGATGATGTCACTCACGATTGCTCCTCCTGGGACGCGAACGCCCCATGCTGGTAGACGGCGGTGACCTCCTTGGCCCAGCGGGCCATGCCCTCCGGCGTGAGTGGGTCGACCCCGATCGCGGCGGCGACGTGGTTCCGCAGCAGGAGCAGCGCGAGGTCGTTGACCAGCAGGAACGCAGCGCGGACCGCCGGATCCTCGCCTGGTCGGGTGGCGCCGCGCTCGGTCAAACTGTCGAGCAGTTCGCGAGTCTGCGTGAACCAGCGCCCGAACAGCGCGGCGCCCGCGGGGTCGTTGGTGAGCAGCAGGCGACGCAGGTACGCCGGTAGCGGCGAGCCAGGCGGAAACGCACGCGCGAACATCTCGGCGATCGACATCCAGCTGTCGCCGGTGAGCGCCTCGACCACTTCCTGCTCGTCCATCGCGAAGAGCGAGTCGAAAGCCTGCCGGGCATATCCGTCCACCGCGGCCCGCAAACCGTCCTTGCTGCCGAAGTGATGCACCACAAGTGCAGGTGAAACGCCCGCCGCCGCAGCGATCTCCCGCATCGTCACGGCATCGTGCCCACGCTCGGCAAACAGTCGGAGCGCGGCGTTGCGGATGTTCGCCTTGCCCGTGAGATCACCCTCATCAACAACTGAACTCATGTTCAGTATGCTAAACACGGAAACAGCGCGAGTCAAGCGGCCGGATCGCTGGGACGAGCATCGATGTGCGTTCGCGGCCGTCTGACATCTGATTGGGGAGGCTCGAAACGGGCGGAGCGCCCGTCCTCTGGATCTGATGGCGCTTGTCGGCGATCACTGATCAGCCAGTGGATACTTGCGCCGAGCAACCGTCCCCTCGCGGCGCAATTGAAGTCGTCAACCCCGCACGGTGCATACCGAGCCGGGAGCCGGGGACCTCCGAGACGTTCTTGCCGTAAGAGACCTGAACCCCACGACATGGCACGCGAGATCCACCCGGGCGATGTTGGCGAGGCCATCAATGCCACCGGGAGATGACCAAATGGTGACGCGCCCTGGTCGTCGCGCCGCAGCCACTACGGGTTGGTGGCCGCGTCTCCGGAATGGCCGGACCGGAGGTCGAGGCCGGCTGCGATGTCGAGGGCGATGATGGCGCGATCGAGTGCCTCGAGAGTCGGTTGCTCGATGGTCGGCGGCCCGTACAGGCAGACTGCCTGGCGTCCGTCGGTTCCGGCGATCTCGATGTTGCCGTCCTCGTCTCGCAGGAGGGTCCATCCCATGTCCGCGAGGCGATCGATGGTCCGCAGCCAGTCCGCGGCGTGCAGGGAGAGCGGACCAGGATCGCTCGAGTCGCTCAGGCGCTCCGACCAGGCAGCACCTACGAGCGGGTCCATGAGCGGCTCGACGTCGCTGTCCGGATGCGGCAGCACCAAGTATCCGGTTCCGGTCTGTGGATCTAGGTAAGCGGTGTGGGCGGCAAGTTCGATCACGGTCACGTCGACATAATCGACGGGGTGTTCGTCGTCGGGCGGCATTACTTCTCGGACCTTTCGGCGATGGGCGGAACGGCGGTCAGTCGGTCGAGGCCGGCCAACGGGTCTCACATCGATCACGGGCTGGCAGGCACTGTCTGCAATTGAGGCTGCGGTCAGGGCTCACACAGCTTCTACCTCGAAGACGCGATCGAGGCCTGTACGGTGAAGGAGTTCTGTCATCTTGCGGCTCGCGTGACGAATCACCACGCCGCCGCCGCGGCGCCGGCAAACGCGGTGTGTATCGAGTAGCGCGGCGAGCAGCGTCGATGAGATCTGGTCGACGTCGGACACGTCGACCACAACCAGGCACGCTCCTTCCATGACCAGAGCACGCAGGCGCCAGTGAAGCTGGGTCAACCCGCCACCCGTATCCGTGTTCGACAGTGTCACGATCGCCTTCTGCAGCGGCGGGCTGTGGGTGGTGTCGGTCATCGCCGGCCCCTCCTGTGACTGATCCGATGGTGGTACCAGTCTGGGCGGGGCAGATTGAGATCGTCGGGGCCCGAACTTGACGATCTGATGACTTGCGGCGCCCCGGCCGCCACGACCGGCGAACGGGTTGCGAAGATGAGACGGTGCCGATGCAGGTCCTGATCGTGGAGGACGACGACCGGATTCGTGCGGTGCTGCGCCTGGCCCTCGAGGACGAGGGCTACCAGGTCAGCGAAGCCGCGGACACTCCGGCCGCGCTCGAACAGGTCAAGTCGTCGATGCCGGATCTGATGCTGGTCGACCTGATGCTGGGCGAGGTCGACGGTTACACCTGTATCCGGGAGGTGCGGCGGGTCAGCGACATCCCGATCGTGATCGTCAGTGCCCGTTCCGACACCCATGACGTGGTCGCGGGACTCGAGGCCGGCGCAGACGACTATGTGACGAAGCCCTTTCAGGTCAAGGAGATCACGGCCAGGCTGCGGGCCCTGCGCCGTCGGCTGCGCAGCGGCACGACAGCGACCGAGCCGGACATCGTCCTGGACTCCGACCCGGCGCGTGCGCTGGTGCTGTCCACGTCGCGCGGAGCGGTCATGTTGAACGGCAAGGACGTGCCGTTGACCGTGACGGAGTACCGGTTGCTCGCGGAGCTGGCTCAGCCGGCCGGTCGGGTACTCAGTCGTCCCGCTCTGCTCGAGAAGGTGTGGGAGCACGGCTACTACGGTGACGAACGCATCGTCGACGTCCATATCCGGCGCCTGCGCACCAAGATCGAGCGCGATCCCGGGCGGCCGCAGGTCGTCGTCACAGTTCGAGGGATGGGCTACCGGCTGGATCCGCAGTGAAAGCCGGACGTCGTACGCTCGGGCTGCGGCATCGCCTCGTCCTCGCCTTTGCGCTGGTCGCGCTGCTGGTTTCGGCAGTTCTCGCGATCAGCACGTACCTGCTGTCCCGCGGATATCTGCTCGCCCAGCGAGAGCGAGTTGTCCAGCATCAGAGCTTCGCGGATGCGGTCTTCGTGCAGCGCAGGCTGGAGAGCGCGGGCGCCGACGTGTCGGCGGTGCTGACCGCGGCCGGAACGCCCGCGGGGCACACGATCATCCTCAAGTGGCGCGGCCAGTGGTACGCATCGGCACTCGACCAGGGACGCGGCGCCGTACCGACCGCGATTCAGCACCAGATCTCCTCCGGGGCCGCGGCGACCCTGCGTTTTCGGTCGGCTGACGGGCCGGCGCTGGTCGTGGGCGTCCCGGTGAAGTCCGTGGGTGCGGAGTTCTACGAGATCGCCCCTTTGACCGAGCTCGACGGGACTCTCCGGCTGCTGAGCGGCATCCTGATCGGCGGCGCGCTGCTGGCCACCGCAGCCGGTGCGGCGCTGGGGGCATGGGCCAGCCGGTCGGTGATCACGCCCTTGAACCGGGTCGCCGTCACCGCCGCCTCGATCGCCGGCGGCGAACTCGACAGCCGCCTCGCAGCGACCGACGACCCCGAGCTCGCCACCATCGTCGGGTCGTTCAACAGCATGGTCGACACGCTGCAGCAACGCATCACCCGCGACGCCCGTCTGGCAGCCGATGTCAGCCATGAGTTGCGCTCGCCCCTGACCACCCTCGTCGGCAGTGTGGACCTGCTCAACGCGCGCCGGGACGAGCTACCCGAACGCTCGCAACGAGCACTCGACCTAGTCACGGCAGATCTCCAGCGGTTCCGCCGACTCCTCGACGATCTCCTCGAACTCGCCCGCTCGGATGCTGGGCTGGATCGCCGGCCAGGTGCGGTGATCGATCTCGGCGACCTGTTACGCCAAGTTCTGAGCGAGGTCGGCCAGCCGCCGTCGATGCTGACCGGAACCGCGGATGTCCTGGTGAAGGCGGACAAGTTCCGACTCTGCCGGCTGTTCCGGAACCTCTTCGACAACGCGAATACGCACGGAGGCGGGTTGACAGGCGTCGAGATGACCAGACTGCAAGAAGATGTTCTGGTGCTGATCGACGACGACGGCGCAGGCATTCGCCCCGAGGACCGGGAGCGAGTCTTCGAACGCTTCGCGACCAGCGCGACGAAGCGGGGCTCCTCGTCCGGAACAGGGCTGGGTCTCGCATTGGTTGCCGAAACCGCGGCAGCACACGGCGGCTCCGTCTGGTGCTCGACGTCCCCCCGCGGCGGCGCACGCTTCGTCGTACGGCTTCCGGAATCCAATGACCAGGCGGAGACGCCATGAGACCCGGCGTCATTCTGACCTCGCTGTTCCTCGTTCTCGCCGGATGCGGCGTGCCGATCCAGAGCGAGCCCGTTCCGATCGCGTCCGGAGCAGTCCCGACCCGATTGCAGGGCTCCCCCGGCGCACCAACGGTCGCACCATCGGCAACCCCGGGCCGGCCAGCGGTTCAGGTCAACTTCGTCCGTGACGACAAGCTGGTGACTCTGGTTCGAGACACACCCGCCAGTACGCCCGCGGAGCGATTGACCGCGGTCGTCGACGCGCTGCTCGCTGGGCCGACAGAGAACGAGCAGGCGATCGGGATCACCACAGCGCTGCCACCAGGGATCGGTCTGAGCGTGGTCGATGTCCAAGGCAACCGCGTGGATCTCCAACTGTCAGGCGAGACCGATGGGCGGTCAGCGACCGAAAACGTGCTAGCTGTCGGCCAGATCGTGCTGTCCGTGACGGCGCTGCCTACAGTCGATCAGGTCAGCTTCTCGCGCGACGGTGCGCCGGTCGAAGCCTTGCTCGCCGATGGCGCGCTGACCGCTGAGCCGCTCACCGCGTCTGACTACGAGGCGCTACGCACGCGCTGATCGGGTCAGTCACCAGCCCAGACGGCTGGCCGCCTCGGCGACGACCGCCGGTTCGTCGGCCGCGCCGGCGAACGCGACCAGGGCCCGTACGAGCTCGCGCCGCCGGCCGACCGGCATGCCACGCACGATCCGCTCGATCTCCACGCGCCGCTTGCGGGTGACCTTGCGGACCAGACTCCGCCCGTCACTGGTCAGATCGATGACGACCTCGCGACGATCCTGTGCATTCTCGCGGCGGTCGACGAGGCCCCCAGCGATCAGCCGGTCGACCATCCGAAGCGCCGTCGACGCCGTCACGTCGAGACGCTCGGCCAACAGGTTGAGTCGGCTCGGGCCATGGCCGTCGAGAACGACGAGCGTCCGGAACTGGGTCAACGTGACCGACTCCTCGACCTGGGCAAGCGACCTCGCCGAGACACCGACCAGGACTCTGGAAGCAGTCAGCACCGCGGCCACGACCTCGTCAACCGTGTCGTCCGTTGGATCACTTGCCAGCCGGTCACGCGATCCAGCCAAGGACCCCACCTCCGCAATGTTGGTCGAACCGATCCTTGCAGAGGCTAATAGATTCCGATCAGCCGGTCCGGAACTCGACCCGCACCAAGGGCACCGGAGCGGCGACGTCGTTGCGAATCGGGCCGCTGCCGACAAAGGTCCGGCGGATCCAGTGTCCGGCAGAAGCCTTGGCGGGGCGCGAGCAGAATCACCGCGGGTCTGCGCCGTGAGTGTGAATGTGTACGTCGAGCTGTTGTTGTAAGTGATCGGCGAAGTTGACTGCCACGTCGAGTTGTTCGCGCAGGGCGGTGATGCGCTGGCCGGCGGCTTCGCGGTACATCGTCAGCCGATCCAGGAGCGCCGCCCTGCTCTCGCCTGGGTGTTCGGCGGCGAGGTGGTCGAGCAGGTTCAGCAGGTCGGCCATCTCTTCGAGCGTAAAGCCGAGCGGTTTCATCTTCCGGATCAGCAGTAGCCGCTGCACGTCGGATTCGGCGTAGAGACGGAACCCGCCCTTGCTGCGGGCCGAAGGCGGCACGAGGCCGACTTCCTCGTAGTGGCGGATGGTGCGCAGGCTCAGCTTGGTCCGCTCGGCGACCTCACCGATCTGCATGTGCTCGCCCATCTGACTCCTGCCGCCTCCCGATCGCCCATTTCGACGGGCCCCACTGCTGCGCCGTGATCGGGAAGGATAGCGGACCCTCCATGAACTCTACTCTCACGTTCGGGTAGAGTTGGACTCGTGAGGCGTTCTGGTGCTCCTCACCTGCCTCGTCCTTCCTGACCTGATTCCCGTGCTGCCGCCCCCGGCGCAACGACGCGCCGCACAGGCCCGCCACGGGTGTTCGGCCTGTCCCCTTTCTGGAGACCGCATGACCTCGCTGACGCCTGAGTCAGCCACGCCCAAACCCGTCCAGATCCCCGCGCCCGAGGCCGAGATCACCTCCGTCCGCGCCACACTCCGCTCACCACGCCGGCTGCGCGTCGAAGTCCTGGCCGGCCTGGTGGTCGCCCTCGCGCTGATCCCGGAGGCGATCAGCTTCTCGATCATCGCCGGCGTCGACCCGCGCGTCGGCCTGTTCGCCTCGTTCACCATGGCGGTCTCGATCGCATTCCTCGGCGGACGCCCCGCGATGATCTCCGCGGCGACCGGAGCCGTCGCGCTGGTGATCGCGCCGGTGATGCGCGACCACGGCTTCGAGTACTTCATCGCGACCGTCATCCTGGCCGGAATCCTCCAGGTGATCCTCGGCGTACTCGGCGTCGCACGCCTGATGCGGTTCATCCCGCGCTCGGTCATGGTCGGCTTCGTCAACGCACTCGCGGTCCTCATCTTCCTCGCACAACTGCCGCACCTGACCCACGTCCCCTGGCTCGTCTACCCACTCGTCGCGGCCGGCATCGCGGTGATGGTGTTCCTGCCAAAGCTGACCAAGGCCGTGCCCGCGCCGCTCGTCGCGATCCTGGCCGTCACGATCCTCGTGGCGCTGACCTCCGTCACGGTGCCGACCGTCGGCGACGAAGGCCAACTGCCCGACAGCCTGCCCTCACTGTTCTGGCCCGACGTACCGCTCAACCTCGAGACACTGCGCATCATCGCGCCGTACGCCGTGGCAATGGCCCTGGTCGGCCTACTCGAATCGCTGATGACCGCCAAACTCGTCGACGACATCACCGACACCCATTCGGTCAAAACCCGCGAGTCCTGGGGCCAGGGCGCTGCCAACATCATCACCGGCTTCTTCGGCGGGATGGGCGGCTGCGCCATGATCGGCCAGACCATGATCAACGTGAAGGCCTCCGGCGCCCGGACCCGGATCTCCACGTTCCTGGCCGGGACGTTTCTGCTGATCCTCGTGGTCGGTCTAGGCGACCTGGTCGGCGACATTCCCATGGCCGCACTGGTCGCGGTGATGGTCATGGTCTCCGTAGGCACCTTCGACTGGCACAGCCTGCGCACCCTGCCGAAGATGCCGCGCAGCGAGTCGATCGTCATGCTCGCCACCGTCGTGGTGGTGGTCATCACCCACAACCTCGCGATCGGCGTCATCGTCGGCGTCATCGTGGCCATGGTCGCCTTCGCGCGTCGCGTCGCCCACTTCACCACGGTCAACGACATCGCGCACCCCGACGACGACACGAAGGTGTACGCCGTCACCGGCGAGCTGTTCTTCGCCTCCAGCAACGATCTCGTCTACCAGTTCGACTACCGCGGCGACCCCGCGAACGTCGTCATCGACATGACCGACTCTCACATCTGGGACGCCTCCACCGTCGCGACCCTGGACGCGATCACCACCAAATACGCCCGGTACGGCAAGACCGTCCAGATCGTCGGCCTGAACGAATCCAGCGCCGAACGCCACGAACGGCTCGCCGGGAAACTCGGCGCCAGCCAACTGAGCCCGCGAGCAGGCCGGTTGCCGGGCCGGCCTGCTCAGTCGAGCCTTCCGCGCCGCGGTACAACGGAATCGGTGATCGCGCCGGCAGACGGGAATCCGCCGCCTCATCATCCGGCCTCCTGCTGGACAGCGCAGCCGCGTGCGACGGCATGGCCCGGAGGGCGGCGCGGTAGCTGATCCAGCCAGCCAGTCGATCAGCTTCCAGCACCGGGACGGCGGCGCATCCGCTGCGGTCGAGAGCTTCGATCGCCTGGTCGAGATGGTCGCCGGTCCGGACGAGGACCGGGAGCTCGAGCACCAGCGTGGCCGGCTCTGCGTCGTGCCGGCCGTCAGCAAGCGCCTCGGCGACCACGCGCGCCGTCACGATGCCGACGTACTCGCCGTCCTCGGCAACCACCGGAAGTACGCCGGAGGCCGATCGAGCCAGGGCCGTCGCGACCTCCCGCAACGGAATATCGCCGCGGACGGACTCCGGCACCGGAGTCATCACGTCGGCGACGACGGTGTGGGCCGCTACGATGGTTTCCGGGCGGCCGAGGTCGACGCCACGTCGGCGCAGCTTCAGGGTATAGATCGTGTCGCCCGACAGCAGATGACTCAAGCCGGTGGCTAGCACGATCGCGGTCATCAGCGGCAGGATGATCGAATACTCACCGGTCAGCTCGAACAGGATGACCACCCCTGTGATCGGAGCTCGGGCGGCACCGGCGAAGACCGCCCCCATCCCGATCAGCCCGTACGCGCCGGCCGGTCCCGCGACGCCCGGAAGCGCCGCGTGCGCCAACTGACCGAACGCCGAGCCGAGCATCGCGCCGATGAACAGGCTCGGCGCGAAGACTCCGCCCGAGCCACCGATCCCGATCGTCAAGCTGGTGGCCGCCATCTTCGCGACCGCGAGCAGCAGCAGGAACCCGATCCCGTACACGCCGACGATCGCGTGGCCCAGCACGGGGTATCCGACGCCGTACATCTGCGGCACGGCGATCAGCAACAGGGCAAGCAACACACCACCCACGGCTGGGCGGAGCCACTCGGGACCGCGCCACAGGGCATCGCAGACGTCCTCGATCAGGTACAGCACGCGGGTGAAGAGAACTCCCACCGCGCCCGCGATCAGGCCGAGCAGAGCGAACAGCGCGTACTGACCGACGTGATCCACCGAGAACCGCGGCAACGACAGGAACGGTACGTCGCCGAGCGCCGCCCGGCCGATCGCCGCAGAAGTGACCGCCGCGATCACGACCATGCCGAACGCCTGAGCGGTGAAGTCTGCAAGGATCAACTCCATCGCGAAGAACACCCCGGCCAGCGGCGCGTTGAAGGTCGCCGCGATTCCGCCGGCCGCGCCGCAGGCGACCAGGATCCGCATCCGGGGTTCCGGAGCGCGGACGACCCGCCCGACGGTGGAGCCGAGGGCTGAGCCGATCTGCACGATCGGTCCTTCCCGCCCCACCGATCCTCCACCGCCGATGCACAGGGCCGAGGCCAGTGCCTTCACCGCGGCCACCTGCGGCGGAATCCGGGCTCCTCGCCGGCTCACGGCGTACATCACCTCCGGCACACCGTGTCCACGTGCCTCACGGGCGAAGAAGTGCACGAGCGGGCCGTAAAGGAGACCGGCCAGCACCGGTACGCCGAGCAGAAACCATCGTCCGAGCATCGGCAACCCCGGATGCGACGCACCAGGCGTTGCCGCGTAGTCGACATGGCCTGTCGCGAGCCGCGTGAACGAGGTGATCAGCCAGCGGAAGACGATCGCGAAGCCCGCCGAGCCCGCTCCGACGACCAGCGCAAGCGCCAGCAGTCCGCTGTCCGATGCCCGGAGCACTTGGCGCGGCCCGGTTCGGTACCAGGCGCCCCGCACGGGGACAGCTTGAGTCATCATGGATTGCATTATGCAATATTTGGCTCCACCAACTTACGGCTGTCTCATCGCCGAAGTTGACGGTGGGACTGCGCGGACTTTGAGATCAGATGACATTCGCGTACACAGCTGACGCACAAACGCCGGACCGACTAGACAGGCCCGGTGTGTGGCTCGACATGGAAAGGTTGCCGTCCTTGATTCGGCAGACACTCGCCCGCGCCGTCGCGCATGTGCGCCGGTGGATGGGAACCGGTCGCGCCAGTCGGGGAGGTCCGACCTCGCCCGCAGCCCGTGCGGCGTCGACCGAACTGGACAACTGGTCCGACGCCGAGCTCTACGCGGTCTGGTGTGCAACCGGGACCGAACTACTGCGGGCGATGCACGCCGGACAGTTCGCGACGGCAGCCGAAGCGCGGCAGTACCTCCTGGCCGAAATCGAACGGCGCCATCCGCGGGAAACCGCCGCCTGGCTCAGCTCAGGTTCCGTCCTCTCGGGTGAACCACCACGATTCCTCGATCCAGGCGCGTAGCGGACGGGGGCCGAGGTGTGGTGCCGGGCAGGGCCTGGCCGCTACGGGGGGAACGGCCAGACCGTGCAGCCAAGACCGTAACGTCGATCGCCGTCCGACCTCAACCACACTGTAAGAAGCGTCATCCAACCGTCAACGTCGCTCAGGCGGGAGTTTCCTGATCCGTGACGGGCCGCCTTCGGTGGTCAGGCATCCATCATGCCGCAGGTCGGCCGCAGCGCAAAGGGCGGTCACAGCTTGCTGAAGGCCTTCCAAAACGAGAGGCGCGGACAGTACACGCTCGGCACGGAGACAGACTGCAAGACGTCCGTCGCGGGTCCGGCCACCCGGCTGGATGACACCGTTCTCGTCGTCGAGGGGTCGCCAGCCGTGCCGCTCGAGCTCCTCGAGAGCGTGGACGCGGTCGGCCGTTTGCAACGACAGCCCGGCAGTGCGGCCGTAGCCGTCGCGACGATCCGGCCAGGCGGCCTCGACGAACCAGTCGTCCGGGGCGACAAGATCGGTGTCCGGCGGTGGCGCCACGAACAACCCGGTGCCGGTCACCGTATCCAGATAGGCCACATGAGCCGCGAACTCCACGACAGTGACCGTCACGTAATTCGGTTGAGGTCCGATCGCGCCGGAGCCGACCTGCACGGCGACGTCGTGGCGGCGCGCGAAGCTCCACGATCTTCGAGGAGCCGACGAGTCAATCGGCAGTTCAAGGTTCAGACGGTAGTACCGGGTGAGCGCGGACAGCGGAAGTCTGCACGTTGCCAGACTGTGCCCCTTGTCTGCCATCGACATCCTTCCAGTGATCGGTACTCAATCCCTGCCACCCTGCCGACCGCACATTGAGAATGTGCGGACACACTCTTTACGGTCTGATGACGCCCACCTCACCACGCCGTCCTGATTGCTCTGTGCAATATTTGCGCCTACCAATTCCCATCTCGACGGACAGGACGGCGTGCGCGCAGAACAAGCCGCCGTACGTCGACAGCGACGGCTCGATCCCGTTCATCGATCTCGGAGGCAAGTACGTCGAGTCCGGAGCGACGTACAGCCCGGACCTGCTGGCCGGTAAGACACAGACCGAGACCAGATGCTGCGCCGGGATTGAGCGTTCATTGAGAATGTGCGACGTCCGGGGTCGGCACCAGACTCGCGGCCTACAGTCAGGTCAGGTGGCAGCCGGGGGCATTCCGGCGAGCGGTCGTGGCTCCGGCCGGGACAAGGCACCCCACACCGGCCGGAGCCGTCCGCACTTTGAGAGTTCTTGACGTTCGGCTTGAGATCCGGCGGAACGGTGGAACCTGATCTGCGCGTTTCCTAGTCTTCCTCAACAGGTTCGGCGGATTCGTTGGCGCGAAAGCCGGGCCGGGTGGATGCCGCGGCGATCGTTGAGGGGCGGCCGCCGCCGGCATCCCACCCACACAACGCCGAGCTCAGCCTCGCTCGTCGGACAGCGAGCTAAGTGGTCCGCACCGTAAGTTCGTCGGGGGTTACTTGGGCTGCCAGGCTGTGGGGTCGTTCAGGTAGAGGCCGCAG